>NZ_JAMQKA010000006.1:0-172952 GCF_031569985.1 Aliifodinibius sp. S!AR15-10
TGAGGCCGATATTTCGGCCTAAAACGAAAAATGCAAGGTGCATTTATGGATTATTTTGCCGGTTTTTACCTATTTGTACCCGCAAAATTAAACACGACCCAAATCGGCAGGTAATTCAAAGGCCTCTATTTTATAAAACGTCCGTGGGGTGGGTTAGGTGCCGGTTAGGAGATCCCGATTACATCCCATCGTATATATTCACTGATTTCTCCTTCGCGGAACTGGTTGAAGATGTGGTAAAACGGCATCACGAGGTTTAAACTTTAGCCCGTCCTTGCTCATACAGGTCGGGCTGTTTTAATCAGCGGGAAATTACTCCCCTATCCTGCATTAATTCATAGTAATCTCTTTTACTAATATCACAGTCAATAAATTCTAGAAGTTGACCATTAGTCAAATTCAATTGATAGGCCATTTTATCCAATAAATTAATCCCATATTCATCTTTACCATGAGAAATGATTGTATAAAGTGGTTCGGTAAGCTTTTTACTTCTATATTTATATTTTAAATGATTTCCACCCTTTTTTTCAGCAAAACCTTTTTTAGTCAATGCGCTCTTAATCTCACTTACCTTTCGCGTTCTCCCCATCCGTTAAATAATCTTTAATAGATATTGCTTTAGTTTTTGAGCTTCTTTACTAAGTTCACTATCCGATTGAGAAATATATTCATCCGCTATCAGTCTAGCATCTTTTAGCATATCTATTTCAGCCTTAAGTAGAGTTTCCCCCATTCCAACAAGTGACCATTTGGGATGACTAATATAAATTAGTCCATTTTTTCGGTCCAAATTAAATCGCTCGCCTTTATATGTATATTCAAGTTGTACAGTTCTCTTTAATTCTACATTTTTATTTGAATCATTCTTCTCTTCGCTACTTCCTAAAGAATCGGGAAGTACCTTATTGAGATCATTTAAATCTATGTATTCAGGTTCCAAATCCTTAAGAATTACCTGATCATCGGAATCTTTTTCACGTAAAACACCTCTTCCACTCTTATAAGCGACATCACTTTGTGGCTCTTCAAGGTCTGGGTATTTTAAAGCTTCCATAATTTATCTACTCTATTTTTGTTTGTTTAGAGCTTCTTTGCCCTTATTAATCAGCCAATTTCCAATACTTATGGCTTGTTGGGGCGATAAAACCATTGTACCTTGGATTTCTCTGGTAATATCACCTCGTGAAATTCGGTCACCTTTATTAACGTCAACAGATCCATCTTCTTGCACATCTGCAGTTATACTATTTGGGGTAGAATGATATTCTTCATAAAGGTGAACAACTAAACTACCTGTCGGCCCAAGACCTCCCCAGGCCCCACTAACAGGAAACGTAATAGCATCTTTATTTTTTTCAAAAACAATTGAAATCTCCTTTGGTATATCCGCCACAACCTTATTGGTTTATTTTAAATTGATTATAAATGTTAAACATTTAGATATGATTATGCAAAACGATACCGATTAGTTACTAGTTCATTCTTGGCCGTCACTTGATGATGCAAGCAGGACAAAATTTTACCAGTACAGGACAAATAGCGATAAGAGATCCAAAATAAATTTATATTAAATCTTATCTAAGCGAGTCTCTCGCTATTTCACGTACCACTTATTTGTGGCTTGGCTAAACACTACCTGAATAATGAAACGAACACTATTCCTGATTTTCTTTGCCGTCCATTTTGTGGGCATTACCCTCAATGCGGGGGGACAAAATATTGCACAGCCGGGAAGCAATAACACATCTCTGCCTTTCGTCCTGCCCGACAGTGCCGTAAAACCGTTGCGAACGCTGGTAGATGAACAGCTCGAAAATCGGCTTATGGCAACCATTACTGCAAATAAAAAGTGGGGACAACTGGTAAAACAAAAAAAGATGGCTCTCGGCCTGGTCGACCTCGGAAATATCAATGACATCAGGTTTGCCCGGATCAACGGCAATCATATGATGTATGCGGCAAGTTTGCCCAAGATCTCCATCCTGCTGGCCACCATGGCTGCGTTTGAAAAGGGGGAGCTGGAAGAGACCGAAGAGATATATGCCGATCTCAACGCCATGATTGCGAAATCAGACAACCAAGCCTCCACCCGGATGATAGACCGGCTGAGCTTTGAAAAGATCGAAGCGGTGATGACTGACCCCAAATATGAGTTTTACGATGAAGAGTATGGCGGGGGCCTTTGGGTGGGTAAACGGTATGCCAGCGCAGGCAGGCGGTATCCCGACCCGATCATGGGATTGAGTCATGCGGCCACGGCCTCCCAAGTAAGTCGCTTTTATTACCTATTGGCGGCGGGACGGCTGGTCAGCCCAGAGCGATCCCGGCAAATGCTCGAAATTATGGATGACCCGGCCCTTCACCACAAATTTGTGAGCACGCTCGAAAAAATTGCCCCGAAGGCACGGCTGTTCCGGAAATCGGGGACCTGGCGCAATTACCACTCCGACTCTATTTTGGTTTGGGGCCCCACAAGGCGGTATATTCTTGTGGCTCTAGTTAATGATCCGAATGGTGAACGGATAATACGCCAACTCGTTATGCCGGTAGAACGGGTCTTGAATAGCTAATAGATTATCCGCAGAAAGGTTAAAAATAGACGGGGGCCAGGTTGCTGAAAAAAGTCATTAGAAATGTATTTGATATACGCGAGGGTGAGTACCGGACCGCCTTCCTGATGCAGCTCAATATCTTTTTGCTGATCTCCACGCTGCTCATCGTCAAGCCAACGGTAAACGCGCTGTTCCTGTCAAGATTTGGTGTTGAACGGCTGCCGGAAGCCTTCATCCTGGTTGCCGTGGCAGCAATACTGCTCTCTTCGCTCTACGCCCGTTTTTTGGACCGGTCCTCACTGAACAAAATAATCGAGCGTACCCTGTTCATCTCATTTGGCGTGCTGGTGAGTTTTGTGCTTTTGTTGCAGCTGAATGTACTGGTGGATTGGGTGCTGTACCTTTTTTACGTGTGGACCGCTATATTTGCCGTACTTTCGGCGTCGCAATTCTGGGTGCTGGCTAATCTCGTTTACAACGTCAGGGAAGCAAAGCGGCTGTTTGGATTTATCGGGTCCGGGGCGATTGCCGGTGGCATCTTTGGGGGCTACCTGACCTCCGTCCTGGCCCCGGTACTCGGCAGCGAAAATGTCCTGTATATTTCGGCATTTTTGCTGCTGGCCTGCATACCGGTTACCCGCATGATATGGGCTGAAAATATAAGCCACCTCTCCGTCTACAGACGCAAAAAACGATTTCAGGGTTTTGGAGAGCATCCAATAAGAACTATCCTGAACTCCAAACATCTCACGTACCTGGCCAGTGTTATAGGACTAGGCGTGATAGTGGCCAAGATGGTCGACTTCCAATTCAATGATATAGCTCATGAAATAATCACTGACCCGGATGAGCTGGCGGCCTTCTTCGGCTTTTGGTTTTCCAGCTTAAACCTGCTCTCCCTGTTTATTCAACTTTTTTTCACCTCCCGCGTGGTGATGAAGCTGGGGGTCGGTCCCTCCTTGCTGTTTCTCCCCGTCGGTATTTTACTTGGGGCCACCACACTGCTGATATTCCCCGAGTTGTGGGCGGCCATACTGCTAAAAACGGCGGATGGCAGTCTCAAACAGTCGGTAAATAAATCGGCCACTGAGTTGCTGAGCCTCCCGATTCCCCAGGAGATTAAAAACAGAACGAAAACCTTTATCGATGTCGTCATTGACAGCACAGCAACGGGGTTGGCGGGCTTTATCCTCATCTTCATCGTAAATTCGATCAACGTTTATTCCCAGGTGATCAGCGTTGTCATCATACTTTTCATTGGGGGATGGATCTACCTAATATCGAAAGTAAAAACTGAGTACCTTCGCCTGTTCAAACTGAATGTTGCACAAGCCTCCGATGAGAAAATCCCACAAGCTGTTCAACCAGATTCATTCCTGCGAGGCATAGAAGAAATTCTCAAAAAAGGTTCCCAAAAACAGATATTGTACGTACTGGATAAAGTACGGGGAATGGAAAACGAGTCACTCTTTGATCATATACGAGCCCTTTTGAAGCACACATCAAAAGAAGTACGAGCCGAAGCGATCCGGACACTCTATTACTTCAAGAAAGATCCGGTTGAAGATGAGATAAAGTCTATGATTTATGACCCCGCCCATGAAGTTAAAATGGCGGCTTTTGAGTACTTATTTGAGCACTCTTCAGGAGAAACCACCGCCACATTGGATAAATACCTGTTCCACGACGATGCCAGTATCTCAGATGCCGCACTGGCCAGCCTGGCACTGGAAACCAGGAATAATGAGACTCTGAGAACCCAATACAAACTGGAAGAACGTATTGAGTCCAAAATAAACTCAATAGAAAAATCTCCCGAAGCCTCGCTACAAAAGGATGATAAAATCCGGTTGCTGGATATCCTGAGCAACGCCAATATTCCAAGCTATTATTCCTACATAGAAAAAATGCTGGATGATCCCGATCCTGAAGTGAGACCTAAAGCGATCGCCAGCGCGGGCAAAACCCTGAACCCGGATTTTATCACGCCCTTGATCACCTCCCTAGCTGACAAAAAATTTCGGGATAGTGCGCGAGAGGCACTCATCGGCTACAATACACCTGCAATCGATCTTTTCCTCACTGCCGTGGAGCAACGATCAATTGCCATGAAGGCCCTTCGATTTTTACCCTCGGTCATTGAGCACTTCAACTCGCAGCGCTCCGTCGAAGCCCTGTTCAAACTACTCGAAGACGATGATCTTCGGCTTCGCCTGCAAGCGGTACGGTCACTTAACAACCTAAAAAGCTCCTTCCCTGAACTCACTTTTAGCAGTAAACAAATTGCCCAGCGCATCCTGGAAGAGGGCAGAATATATCTTGATACTCTGTCGGCCATGTATGCCCAAATTATTATCAACTACCGCAGGAAACAAAAGGGCAGTCCCGAAGAGCAGTATTCCCGTGAGGAAAAGGCACGCAGAGAACTAATCGACGTGCTGGAAAAGAGGCTGGATACCGACCTGGAACTCATCTTCGGACTTTTGGGCCTGAAGTATCCACCTGAGGATGTCTCCTTGGTCTATAACGGTGTACGCAGCAGCAAGCCGGAACAACAGACCAACGCCATCGAATTCCTCGACAACCTGCTGGAACCGGATTTGAAGAGGATACTGATACCCGTTGTCGAAACCACGGTGTTGGATTCTATCTCGGAGGATACCCTGCGGTCGCTCCGGCTCTCCATACCTGATGAGCGGGAATGCTTTGAGATGCTCCTTGAAGGCAATGACCAGCGGATCAAGGTAGCCGTTCTCCGCTTGATAGCCGAGCTTGACAATGAAAAGTATCTCCCTGTCATACAACCGTACTCCAAAAGTGATGACATGAAAATCCGCAAGCTCGCCGCTGAAGCACTGGACAAAACTTCGCAGAATTGAACTACAGATATCCTTAAAGAATGCACAAATTATGCACTGCTCTCCTGCTCTTATAGACCGACACATGGCGCAGTATAGTCGAATTTAATTTGTTTATTATATTACCGACAACCCTCTAAATCTCCCTTTACTAAGGGAGACCTTCAACCTTTGCTTTTCAAAAAGCTGTCAAAAAGTAAAAAATCCAATGCCCGTTGAATAAATCCTTATGTAGCACAAACCGTTGAGGAGCCCGTCAAAATCCCCCTTAGCAAAGGGGGACTGAGGGGGTTGTAGGCTATCTCATCAGGATATAGCCACCTTTGTTATTCCCGAGCTAATTCCAAGCGTCGGCCTTCCAGCGTTTGGACTTCTTATAGCAAAATGCTGGTCTAATTACAGGCGTGATCAAGCCAAAATAAACATCCCTTGCTTGGGAAAACACGCAATATCGTCGTATAAGGAAAACCGAGCCGAATCTATTTAACAAGCTTGTCAATCCTCGAGGCCAAGGTATAGTGATCCGCACTGGAGTTTTTCCTCAACACATTAGACAGGAGCACAACGAGGTAGGTCCGGCCATCGGGTTGCTCCACGATCGCCACGGAGTTCATGTAATTGTAGACGTTGCCCATATACTTCCCGCACTTGAACCCCTCTTCCGGCACGCATTTGTAGAGGCTTCCAGATTTGAAATATACAGCTGCATTCGTCAAAGCAGGGGAGGCCGCATACCGAATTCTGCGATCCGTCAGGTACATCACCCGCTTCATCTCAAGACTGGATTCCTGGTCAACAATCTTCCCTCGCTCCATGGCGATTAGATATTTCATCAAACCGAGCGTCGTGCCGATACTTCCCCCGCTTGGCGGTACGATGGCGGCCGCCCCGTGCGTAAAAAGTCGGCCCAGTCTCCATTCATCTTCTTTAATTCCAATATCTCTTAACGGAGCATTGACCACAGAACTGGCCATCTCTGCCAGCTCTTTCTTAGGCGTTTTTTTAAAAAAATCTTCAGCTTCCACTTCCGTCACCGCGGGATATTGCTTCCCAAATGCGCGCATCAGGATACATTCCCTCCACATGACACTGGCGGCCGCATTACTACTGACCGAAATCATATGGTCGGTCCATTCGTACAGCGAAAAACGGTCGTCTTCCCTGACCGCTCGTCTCGCGTAAAAGCCGGTTTCCGGGTTATAAATCGGCACCTCGTGCTCGTTGGGCACAACCCACCGGCCGCCCTGCACTTCCCGGCTTCGCAAGAGCTCCTGTCGCTTATCAAAAGAATTTGGATAGATGCGCTCCAGCTCACTAAATATAGCGGCCAGTACCGCTAGCTTACCAACACTTCCCGGCTGGTATCCACTCGTTTGTTTCCGATGGGCGTAGCGGATTGGGCGTCCTTTTGTGATATCGAGCAGCGCAACAGAATAGCTCTCATCCAGGGAGGGAAAAATCGCATTTACCGATTTTTGCAGCTCGAGATCAGGACTCGGGATCGCCTGTAGTGTGTCGCCACGCGAGCCCAGCAGGTTTAATGTGATATCCGATATCGACCTTTGGGCCCCGGGTGGCGGTTTTTCGCCCTCGATCTCCCCACCCATAATACGCTGCAGCCGAAGCAGTCGTTCGATCCCTGTCTCTTCATACCCGTCGATGGGATAGTGTTCTCTTCCAGCGAATAACACCAGGAAAAATGCCGGTATTAAAAAAAGTGCTCTGTAACTCATACTATGTTATAACCTGTTGGACAGCTTGATTCGTTTATTTTTGGGGATATCGGGAGTAATCGACTCCAGGTATTCTGAACCCAGGGCCCGCTTGTTCTCCACAAAAGGCCTGATCTGAAACAGCCATAACTTGTTGTCTTTAAATCCGAGTTCCACATCATAAGGTCCCTGAGACTCAATTCCCGGTGTTTTGGGCATAATCCTTTTGATTTGATCTGACAGCTCCCGGATCTCCTGTATGTTTTGATCGTTCAATATCGGCTGTTCAAAAGTAGCCGACTGTTTTGCTGTTCCCCCTGCCAGGGGCAATCGGTTGTAGTACGGTTCGCGCGAAGGGGAGAGAAGCACGGTTTCGCCGTTTGATTTGACGATATATGATTCGGCAACCTGTCCGTCTACCGCGCCCCCAGCTCCCTGGCTAAAAGCCAGTGTCAGCTCATCCGGGTTCCCCGTGCCGATACCCTTGGTTATCAACACGCCAGAATAATCCACATCTACACTCGGAATTATCAGTAACGAAGGGTACACATTTTCAGGATTAAGCAGGTATCGCTGCCTCCACTTGTAGCTTCGTTCTGTGTAGGGAGACGCCCACACATCCTTGATCCCCTGGATGATCTTTTCCTTGTCAACGACATTGAAGACGGTAAGATTGAGACCCGCGCCGGTAAAATCCTTCAAATCTTCCATGTTGGTATCGCTTCGGATGAAGACGGGGAGTTCTCCCAGGGGACTGCCGAGAATCTCACTGAATTTGTCTTCCAGTTCTTTATTAAATGAGGGAAGAAGCGGCATTTTTTTTATAGCTTCTCTCAACACTTCAAGCTGCGCTAACTGGTGTGTCTCAATAGCTTCTTCGGATGCTCCACCGCGGCGCATCTCCTCTGCCTGTGCGAAAATGCCGTTCAAAAACTGCCAGTAACTGGTATCTCGTCCCGGCATCTGTTGCTCCATATGCTCCCGGAAAATGCCGAACGGAATTACGAGGCCTTCCACCACCTTGTCCGGAAACATCTGTTTTAGCTGTCCCAGGTTCGCGGCCTTTGGACCGGACAGCTTGCCCGAATCACTGGCCTTTACATCCCGCAGGTTCAGAATCGAAGTCTGATCGAGTCGAATATTGTCCACCGGCACCCTGATCCGCTCTTCGCTTCTTGTTCGCACCGTAAACAGCTCCCGTTCTTCATCGGTCATTTTTTCTTCCGGTTTCATGATCACTGTACCACGGTTGGAGACCGCATAGAATACCTTTTTCCCGGAAAGTGCCTTCAAATCCTCCAGGTTTGTGTTCGAGATCACCGCATTGGGTATGCCCAGGTTGCGGGCCAGCAATTGGACGTGAGAAACCAGGTTGCCCTCCGATACCGTAGCAATACCCGCTACCGGCTTCAGGTCGGCCGGCGGGCGTTCAAAGACATAGATTTTATTTCCGGAAACCTCGATATCATCCGGGTCCCCATCCACCACGACCAGCTCACCGTAAGCGAACCCGGGATTGAGTCCCCGGATATGACTTTGATTGGCAATGCCCATCACGCTGTTGTTCAGTCCGGTCTGTTCCGCAATGAAATCGCCGAGCCGGCTTACACTTTGTCCCAGCGGCAACAGGACGGAAGACCTGATTCTGTCATCAATAAAACCGTTCGCCAGCGGCTCGAACCCGCTAAATAGAGCCGCAACCCCGTGGTAGGTAGCCTTTACGGTCCCCGCGCCCCATTCCACTTGGCTTCGCAACAACTGCAGGTAGTTATTGAGCTGCTCAATAGTCATATTTTCTGCTTCAGGCGGGGCGAGATGATTAGAGACACGCTCCCACTCCCACATTTCAATATACCCTGTGGCGGCTGCCGTCCGGCCCAGATAATACGTTTTTTGGAGAAGATTCATCACATTTTCAGGCTGCCAGCTAACGGCCTCTTTATAGACGAGTTCTTCAAGCTTGTTTGAAATATCGAGCAATGTAAGTCGTGCACCGGCTTTTTTCTCTTCCAAAAGCCTTTCTCGAATTTCGAGTAGCATGGTAGCAGAAACCGAGATTCTATCACTTGAAGAAGTCGCCCGTGACAGCTTTTGAGCATACCCGGACAATATGTCTTTGAGTTCCGTGGGAGACAAAGTGGAAATATCTTCCCGCAGTGACTGAACATTCACAGGCTGAAAAAACGACTGCATTGTCGTGATCAGCTCATCAATCTTGCTCTTGAGGTCTTGCGAGAGCTTATCCGAATGGTTCTTCCTAAAGGACTCAACCCTGCCGATATCCGACTGTTGTGGCTGACCGTGAATTTTAACCCGTAAATCCATAAACGGCGGATACTGGTCGGAAATCACCTTGGACTGGCTTCGCATAAGCTGGGCCGTATTCTCGTCTCCCTGGTGCGGGATATCCTTCAGGGCCTGACGGATCAGGAAATAATGTTTTTGTAGTGCTTCATCGTAAGATAACAACCAGGAAAAAAACTCCCTACCCCACACTTCTTCATCTTCCGCTTGCACTGCCCCGCGGTAATACTGGGCCCTGCGGAGAATCCAGCCATTATCAATACTGCGGAGGTATTTTTCCAGCTGATACTGCTTCAGCCGCGAATGGTTGTGCTGAGTATCCCAGAAGTCCCCGTAGTCGGTTGTAGCCAGAATCTGCCCCAGATAAATATGATTTGATTTCTGCAGGGAGAGAACGTCATCTTTGTAACGGGCGCGCTGTTTACCTCCTCCCTGCGGACACCGCTCCTGTGGCGGCACTACTGAGCCGTCCGGGCAGAACCATCTCAGATCCCGGTATGGACCGCGCGGGTCTTCCTTAAAGGCTTCGATCCTCTTCCTGATTGCTGGACCATCCACCTGTTGGGCAAACAGTTCACCAACCAATAAAAAGAGCAGTAATATGCTTACACTATATTTAGTAACTGTTGATATCAATTTCTGCCTGTCACTTGTCATAAATTTCAAACTCCATCTCAACCTCTGTAGATATTTGATTTGAGGTATTTTCCTTGCCTTATCTCAGATTCTAACTTTCGAGCTACAGATTCTAATTCTACGAAAGAAACATTTAAAAATATCTACTTACACAAAATTTAATCTCTCCATAACATTACAGCATAAAAAAAGGCGAATCCCCGAAAAGGGATTCGCCCAAATAATGTCGTTCCTATCAGTCGTTAGTTAGATGGAGTATACTGAAACGGACTGATCGGATGTGATTCTGCACGTCGGTTCTTACGGCAACCTGGATCATCAGGACCCGCTTGCTCATAGCAAGGAACCGGAGCTTTACCCAATCCGCGGGAATCGATGCGGTCTTCTGCAACACCATTCTCGGTGTAGAAGTCTACCACAGAAGTAGCTCTTCGTTGACTCAATCGGAGGTTGTACTGGTCGCCACCGATGTGGTCAGTATAAGCGTCTATCCGCACGCGGAAGTTCGGAGCATCCATCAGCAACTGAACATTCTCGGAAAGAATAGCAGCCGCTGCATCATCAATATTGGATCGGTCAAAATCGAAATTGATAGTACCGAGATCGCCTTCGTTAATGTAGGCAGGATCTTGTGCGTCATTCGGATCGGTACCCATCTCAACTTCCTGGGCATCGGTGAAACCGTCGCCGTCACTGTCAGAATTGTTCGGATCCGTGTCGTGATCCATAACCTCTTCATAATCATTAAGACCGTCACCATCACTGTCTGCGTTGTTTGGATCCGTGCGATAGTCGTTGACTTCTTCACCATCTTCGAGTCCGTCACCATCACTGTCTGGATTATTGGGATCCGTATCGTAGGAATTTACTTCAGGTCCGTCCTCAAGTCCGTCACCATCAGTGTCAGGATTAGTGGGATCAGTGTCGTATTCGTTTACCTCTTGTCCATCCGTTAAGCCATCTCCATCCGTATCAGCAGAATTGGGATCAGTTCCAAGTTCGGCTTCTTCGGCGTCGGTTAGCCCGTCACCATCTGAGTCAACCGGTTCTTGTACTGCGGGTTCACTTGACCCACAACCATATTGAAGGGTAACCCCTCCTGCTAATAAAATGGAAACAAGTAATATATTTAGAGCTCGTTTCATTGAATTTACTCCTGTTGTTGTATGTTTATGATTTTGAAGAAAGTATATTTTTGAAATTCATCTTTGAAGCACCTTTTGAAGAGGCCATCAAGAACTAAAAGTAATGATACTGCCGAATTCAAACAAAATTTGATGAATAATTAGCATTGGTACATCATAACCCATATATTTGACATTCGAAAATGGGGCTATAGCTCAGTTGGCTAGAGCGCTTGCATGGCATGCAAGAGGTCGTGGGTTCGAATCCCTCTAGCTCCACATTTTCTGTATGCCCTTCTTCCGACACTCCAATCATCAGGTTTATATAAATAGCTGCCGAAACGAAAAGTTCCGAATTTTATTACAATTGGTTTAATTGTAATAAAATAGTTATTTATCATAATTACCCTGAAGTTACAAATAAATAAGCAGTTAGGCGGATAAAATATACTGAATCATTTACAGGAGGTTTTATGAAAAATAACTTCCACAAAATAAAAAGCTTTTTTTACTCTCTTTTTTTGGGAGCTTCCCTGCTGCTCGCCACTCTTCCGGGAGATGTTCAGGCACAAACACCGGTAGAACTGGATTTGGTGTTGCAACCCCAGTTAACAAAAGCACAGGTCCTCAGCCTTTCAAACCTGGGTGTTGATCGTTCGGGCCAAGGGGCTCCTCTTTTCAACCTGGTCATAAGAAACAATGAGAATCGGGAGCAGCGAAACCTGTACCTGGAGCTGCAGATTAGCTCGAATAAACGAGGCGCCATTGCCAACCTGTACCAATGGCATAACCGCCCGTTCCATTTGAGTGCCGGGGAAGTGGTTACAGCTAATAACAACCAGCTGCAAAACGGCCTTCCCGGGGTGGAGGAAAGCATTCGTTTTAACGGGGGACTTACCCAGTCCGGAGAAGATTTTATCAATGACTTGGCCAGTTCAACAACATTTCCGGCTGATATCTATACCGTAACGCTGAGCCTGTACCAGGGTGGAAATAGTGACAGCGGCGGAGAACTCCTGGATTCCATAGAAGAGAGTTTTGGTGAAAACATCTCAACAGATACCAGTATCGATCTCTATCTTGTGCAGCCTGGCGGCGAGGTGGGATCGAGTGAGCAGATCACGACTACGTTGCCGGTATTTCGCTGGGATGGCCCAACCAATACCAATTACCGCCTCGTCATCGTCGAAGATAACGGGCAGAGCCCGGAAACGCTGATACAGTCGGCGCTGGGATCAGAACCGATTTTAGAGAACGGCACTTCGGGAATCGGCAGTTTGTTGGACTTCGAGATTGTAGATGCCCGCCTCAACAATATTACTTTTTCGATGCCTCCTTCCGGCGTCCAGAACCTGGAAGCCGGCCAAAAATATTATTGGCAGGTTTTTGTAAACAGGGAGACCGTAAATGCAACCGAAAATATTCCTTCTGAAATCTGGGAGTTTACCGTGGCCTCGGGGGAGCCTGGCGCAAACACGGCAGTTGTTACCACAGAAGTTGAGAATTCATTGCACCGCCTGTTGGGAAGAGAACAGTTAAACCGACTGAATGAAGATGGGTACAACTTTAATTCGATTGTAATAGGTGGGCAAACCTACCAAGGTGCTGCGGCTGTTCAGAAGCTGCAGGAACTCAGCAACAGAATTGATAATGGTGAGATTACAATTATTATTGATTAAGAGGGGAGGGCTGAATTTATGAAACAGGAGAAATTGAATTCATTTTTGGGATGGCCGCTTGTGGCTGTATTGATTCTGGGTATGGCCTCCGCTGAGATCTATAACTACTCTTCCGCCGACCGTCCACTTGCCTTTGTACGGCGGTATAAGCCTTCGGTTAATATTCAACCAAAAAATATTTCGCCTGACAAAGGAGAACCCCTTTACAGCGGAGACACCCTGAGAACAAATGAAAGTGGGTATGCGGCGGTACAGTTCATGGATAAAAGTTTTGCCAAGGTAAAGCCCAACTCTGAGTTGACCGTGCGCGGCGAGGTTAACAATGACAAAAGCACCTCCACACGCATTGCGCTTGAGGCTGGTGAAATCTTTATGGAAGTTACCCAGCGGTCTGAAAATAACTTTGAGGTGGCGACCTCCAAGTCGGTCGCATCTGTAAAAGGCACCGAATTTGGGGTCAGATCAGACAATTACGCGTGGGTGGAGGAAGGCATCGTAGAGTTTACCTCATCGGCAACCGGGCAGACCGTATCGCTTACCGAACGCATGTACGGACAGGTAAATGACGACAATACCATCACAACCGGAGAGCTAACGGAAGAGGATCTTCAGAAGCTTAGGAGTGACTTTGAGAGTCTTGGTAGTGAAACGGGTGAACCCCAAAAAATGAGACTGCGCTTCAGAGATGAGAACGGGCAGATCAGGGAAATAGAAATTGAATACTACGAAAATAATGAAGAAGGTGCGGGTAACAACAACGACAACTAGATCCTTGGGTTTACATATTTCCTGAAAAGAATGACTGGAAAACGTTATAAGATGGCTACTCTTGGGGACCAGCACATAGCACTGCTGTCATTGGTATTGCTACTGGCGTTAATGCCGACAAACACTGCCTTTGGTGAAAAAAGAATACAGGACACCTATAATGTGCAACACCAGGCACCAACAGTAATAGAGCGGGCGGAACCGGTTACCCTTTCTTTCGATATTCCGGCCATTAATGTTAACAACGTACTAGAGGCATTTCTTTTTTATAAGTATGATGGGGAGATATCCTACCGCCAGCAGCGAGCTTCATACGACCAGACGGGCTTTGCCACTACCCTGAAAATTGACAACCAGTCTGCGGGATCACTGGAATATTATTTTGTTGTACAGATGAATGACGGGACGCGCATCACCTATCCCGCCACCCAGCCCGATTCCGACCCGATTCGCGTTGACATTGTAGATCGGCGGGAAACCGTTACTGAAAATGCGCCGGGCATCGACTATACCATCCTGTCTCCTGAACCCGGTTCCACCTTGCCCCCGAATGATGTCTTGGTAGCGATCACTCTTTTTTATGAGGAGGGTGCTGTGGATACCGCCAACTCCTCGTTTATCCTCACACTGGACAATCAAGATATTACGGAACAGGCTGAGGCTTCCGACTACTTCTTCTCCTATTCTCCTGATGAGATCGCTCCCGGCCAACACCGGGTAAGCCTAGAACTGGCTACAACCAGCGATACCACGAGCATTGCCGACTGGCAATTCAGGGTTCTAGATCCGAACATTACGGTAAGCCGTGGCAGTAATGTTGAATTGAGTGGAGGTCAAGAAGAAACCTTTGCGCCACAGGGCCAGGTGGAACTGACGGCCCAAAACCAGCAGGTTGGCGGTATTGGGAATGACGTTTTAAAAGGGGATATACGCCTCTCGGGTGGTAAAGACAATATTCGGTATTCCGCTTATGGACTGCTAACCTCCCAGGAGTCTTCCAGACTACAGCCGCAAAACAGGTATGGAGGAGAACTTTACATCGGCAACTGGCTGGAGTTCCAGGCCGGACACGTGTATCCGTCGATCAGTCCACTAACCATATCGGGACGCCGGGTGCAGGGGATCAACACCGAACTGCATGCCTTCAACGGGGCGATCAATGCCCAGTTCCTCCACGGGAAAATTAATCGCAGGATATCCAATCTTTATAGACCCGTGACGATTGATTCGGTATTCTCTGACAATGGAGTATTAATAGACACCAACTACTCCATCGGGTTTGAAAACAATGGCCGGGGCACTTACAAACGAAATGTAACCGGTGGGCGCCTCAGTTTTGGCCGGGGAGAAACGTTCCAGTGGGGCCTGAACTTCCTAAAAGTGCGTGATGACACCACCTCGCTGGCGACGGTACGAGACTTTGACGACCTGATGAACAAGCGTCCTGATTTAACCGAGGAGCTCGATCAATCTTCGATGAACGACCTGCAATCCAACCCGGACCTGCTCAGTGTGTCGGGGAACCCCCGGCCCAAAGACAATTTTATTGGTGGCAGTGATTTGATGGTCAACCTTTTTGATAATATGCTGCGACTGCGTAGTGAAATGGCCGTCGGCCTGCTTAATGAGGATATAAGCCCGGGCGTGCTATCCAGTGACCAGGATCTTGATATTGATTTGAGTGAAGATGAAAGCAATCAGTTGGACCGCTGGGCATGGCTCATCATCATAAATGAAAATATGAATACCCTGCCGCTCCGGTTCAATGTAGAGGGCAATAAAACCAGTGTGGAATCAGCATATTTCCCGACCTCCATACTGGCCAACCAGTCGGAGCTGAACTTCAATATTTCTGGCAACAACTTCCGGGCACAGTACCGCTGGATCGGCCCGAATTATGTATCGCTGGCCAATTCTACCATTCGCAGGGATGTTGCTGGCGTTACGCTGTCAGACCGGTTCCAGCTCTTTGACGACCGATTGTATGTGACGCTTGGATACGAAAATTTAAATGACAACGTATCGAACACTAAAGACGCCACGACCAGCACGCAAACAGCCCGTACGAACTTCAGCTGGTTCCCCATTGATCAATATCTTCCCAGGATAAGCGTTGGGTTTATGTATCGTAACAGGGATAATGCCGTACCCCTTTATAATCCTTTTGTGGCTGAAACCGGCAATCCCGAAAATATTTCAGTCCGAAACTTTTCACAAAGTGACACCTCCATAACAGCCAACCCGCGCCTCAGTAACACTTCCCAATTCACTACCTCCATTACCCAACAGTTTGAGCTATTCGACCTGTCACACCACGCGAATCTCAACTTTTCTTACCTCGACACCAAAGATGAGTTTTTCAGATTCGGAGACACAAAGAGTTCTTCAGTTAACTTTAATCTTCAGAGCCGCTTTTCTGAAATACCGCTCAATACCACAGTCGGTTTTAACATCAACAGTACCGAAACGCTGGGGGGCTTATCGGATATCATGGTTACCGGGTTTAACGTGGGAGGTTCGCTCATACTGATGGATAACAAGCTGGATCTGAATACCAACCTGGCATTCACCAAAAACAATATCGAGTCTACCTCGCTGCAAATTTCCAACAACGCTACCAGTGATCCCAGTGACGATATTTACCAGCCGCAAACGGATGAAAATGGAGATCGTATCATAGAGGAGACCGAAAATAACCTGGTCATCATTCGCGCCGGTGCTCAATACGACCTTGCGACAAATCACGCCTTGATGATTAATTTCAGCTATACCAACATAGCAAATCAGCTGTCCAGCCTGAATCCTCCAAATGACCATCGGCTGGAGGCTCGCTATATTTTCAGATTCTAACCCGGGACTATGGCCAAACCAGGAAACAAAAAGAACAGATGGTGGATCCTGCCTGCCATTATTCTATTCACCTGTGCGAGTGCCATCTTCATCTCCTACAGCGGTCCATTCCGTGTACTTGAGCTTAAAATTACAGATCAGCTATTCAAAGTTCGCGGCCCCTTGCCCATGCCCGATTCATCGATAGCCATGGTTTCCATCAGCCAACAAGCGGACGAGGAGATCCCTTACAAATATCCCTGGCCAACGCAACTTTATGGAAAACTAATCGAGAACCTAAACAAGGCCGGTGCAAGGGCTATAGGCATCGATGTCATTTTTGACAAAATCTCCACCGATCCCCGTAATGATTCGCTTTTCGCCCAACAGCTCAGAAAGCACAAAAATGTTGTACTGGCAGGAGATTATAAAATTACGACTGCAAACAGGGGCGGCGGCACCGGTTCCACCACCCGTTCTCTTGTGGAACCGAATCAAATTCTTAGTAACGCCAATCCCAACTCCTACGGCTTGGTTACCGTCTTCCGTGACCGGGACGATGCGGTGCGAAAATATCTCCTTTCACGTGAATACCAGGAACAGCGACACCTGTCTTTTGCCCTTGAAGTGCTCAAACAATACCACGACTGGGATAGCGTAGATATTCGGGAAGATAATCGCCATTTCCAGTTTGGGAAATATACGATCCCCAAATACAGCGCCAACACCATGACGATCAACTATGTTGGAGGACGCGGGCGATTCCCGGAATACTCTTTCGAGACCGTAATAGACGATTCAACGGTGCTACTGAACTCGGAGGACCCCGAATTCCAGTTCAACTCATTTTCCGACCCCGACTTTGGCTTGCTGAAAAATGAGGTGTTTAAAGACAAAATTGTGCTGGTTGGCGCTACCATGGAGGAGCTCCACGACTTTCATGCCACCCCGTTCGCCGAATCGGGGAATCGCCCTGGATATGAAACCCATGCGAATGCCCTGTTTACGATATTGAGTGGGCAGTATGTCTATCATGCCAGCCAATGGGTAAATCTGCTATTGCTCCTCTTTTTTGCCACCATTATTGTGTTGGCCACGCGATATTTCGGGGCCGCCTGGGGATTTGCCTTTTTCATCTTTCAAGTCATTTTTATCACAGGCCTGACCCTCTTTGAGTTCCTAAAGTTCAGCTACATCATCGAATATACCGGACCCATACTTGCCACACTGATCGGGTACGTGGGAACCAGCAGTTACGACTACCTCAGGGAACAGCGCGAAAAGCAGCGCATTCGGGGCATGTTTTCCTCCTATGTGTCGCCTACACTGGTAGAACAGATGATCGAGTCGGGACAAGAACCACAGCTGGGGGGAGATGAGGTCTACATCACCGCCTTTTTCAGCGATATCCAATCGTTTTCCGCCTTTTCCGAAAAGCTGGAGCCGAAACAGCTTGTAGAGCTTATCAACGAATACCTCTCGGCCATGACCGACATCATCACCGACCAGGGTGGTACACTCGATAAGTATATCGGGGATGCTATCGTGTCCTTTTTTGGTGCTCCTTTGCGGCAGAAAGATCACGCCTACCAAGCCTGTGTTGCCTCTCAACTGATGCAGCTCCGCCTGGAGGAGCTCCGCGAAAAATGGAGAAATGAAGGTGACAAGTGGCCCGAGATTGTTCACCACATGCGCAACCGGATCGGTATCAACACCGGGACCATGTTGACAGGAAATATGGGCTCAACACGTCGGTTTAACTACACGATGATGGGGGATAATGTAAACCTGGCGGCACGCTGCGAAAGCGGGGCAAAATCGTATGGGGTATATACCATGGTCACCGAAGAAACGAAACGTGAAGCTCAAAAGTACGGCGACCGATGCTTTTTTCGATACCTGGATCGCATTGTGGTGGTGGGACGAACACAACCGGTAAATGTGTATGAGATTGTAGGACTTAAAGAGCACCTTCCCCAATCGGCATTCGACTGTGTTGAACTATTTGAAAAGGGTATGGACGCATATCTCGAACAAAACTGGGGACAAGCTATTGCATTATTTGAGCGATCGGCAAAACTTGAGCCCAACAAACCTGCAGAAAATGAATACATAAAAACGAATCCTTCCCTTGTGTATCTCAAGCGCTGTAAAGAGATGGCCCAGAGTCCACCGGGTGAGTCGTGGAATGGCGTTTATGTGATGGAGTCTAAGTAACCCAAAGGTGCGACGCACTTTGGAAAGTGCGTCGCACCTTTGAAGAAAAAAATAATCTCCAAATCTACTTTGCATTCCATCCACAATAACCTGTATATTTGGACTTCGAGGGCAGGCCCTACGCAGCCAGCTCCCTCTGAACTCCGTCAGAACCGGAAGGTAGCAGCGGTAGGAGGTCGTAGCGGTGTGATGTAGGTCGTCTGTCCTCTCTTTTTATTTCAATACTTCCTTCCTCAGCCAGATATTTCCAGCCTATTTGAACCTGAGCTTGATAAAAGGCTGATCTCTTCCCAAAAAAACTTTTTACATCATTACTGTATCATATTTAGTATTGTTTTTAATGCTCTTCAATTAAAAGGATACTGATTATGAAATCGTCAGCTATGCGCTCTTCATTATTTTTTGTTCTGTTAATTATGCTTTCCTCCATCGCCAGTGCACAACCTGACCGCCTGACCGGCAAGCCGTTTGCCACCCGATCAGAAGTGATAGGGGAGCATGGCATGGTTGCCACCAGTCAGCCGCTGGCCGTGCAGGTGGGGCTGGATATCCTTAAAAAAGGTGGAAATGCTATTGACGCCGCCATTGCCACCAATGCTGCCCTCGGCGTGATGGAGCCGACCGGCAACGGAATAGGGGGCGATCTTTTTGCCATTATCTGGTCGGCTGAAGACCAGCGCCTGTATGGTCTGAACGCCAGCGGACGCTCACCCCTCGGACTCAGCTACGAACAGATGAAACAAGAGCTGGAGAAACGAGACCGCGAATCGATACCGCCCTATGGATTCTTGCCAATATCTGTCCCCGGTACCGTCGACGGCTGGTTCCAGATGCATGACAAGCTGGGATCCATGCCGATGAACAGAATTCTACAACCAGCTATTGAATATGCTGAGGAAGGCTTCCCTGTAAGCGAGCTCATCGCCTTTTACTGGGATATCGGGGCCCGTATCCACAGCGACAGTCCCGGAGGCTTTAAAGAAGAAATGACAATCAACGGGCGCGGACCTGCCAAAGGAGAGATCATGAAACGACCTACGTTGGCAACTACGCTGAGTACTCTGGCTAAAAATGGACGCGATGCCTTTTATGAAGGTGAGATCGCCGACAGGATCGACCAGTTTATGCGAGAAAATGGTGGTTTCCTTCGCAAGAGAGATTTTGAAGAGCACACTTCAACATGGGTGGAACCGGTATCGGTGAATTACCGCGGTTATGATGTCTACGAACTACCGCCCAACGGACAAGGAATCGCTGCCCTGCAGATGCTGCAGATCCTGGAGGGCTATGACCTGCAGTCGATGGGCTACGGCAGCGAAGAGGCCCTCCACTATATGATGGAGGCCAAGAAGCTGGCGTTTGAAGATCGAGCCAAGTTTTATGCCGATCCCGCGTTTGAGGATATCCCTGTTTCAAAGCTTGTCTCGGAGGAATATGCCACCCAGCGCCGTGAGCAAATTAATGAGAATTCGGCCAACACCGTGGAGCCGGGCATGAGCGTGCTGGAGGACGGCGACACGATCTACCTGACGACCGCCGATTCGGTCGGCAATATGGTATCGCTTATTCAGAGTAATTACCGGGGCATGGGCTCCGGCATCGTGGTTCCGGGCACCGGGTTTGTATTCCAGGACCGCGGAGAGCTCTTTTCAATGGATCCGGACCATGCCAACGTATATGAGGCAGGCAAACGACCGTTTCATACCATTATTCCCGCTTTTGTGATGAAAGACGGGGAGCCGTTCATGAGCTTTGGCGTGATGGGCGGTGGCATGCAGCCGCAGGGGCATGTGCAGATTCTCACCAACATCATCGACTTTGGGATGAATGCGCAGGAGGCCGGGGATGCCGCCCGCTGGCGCCACTCGGGGTCCACCCAGCCCACCGACGCAGCTGACAAGGTTCTGCAGGATGGCGGTACCGTGAACCTGGAGTCGGGCTATCCGTGGGATCTTATCCGCGGGCTGATGCTTCGGGGACATGACGTTGAATACAGCACCGGTGGATATGGTGGCTACCAGGCGATCATGTATGACTCGGAAAACGGCGTGTACTACGGCGCCTCTGAATCCCGGAAAGATGGGCACGCAGCAGGATATTGATTATTTGATGAGAGATGCCATTTTTCCAAAACCGAATCATTTCTTTTTAGAAAAAAACAACGAATAACTCGTACATTAACAATCGTTTATACCCTGAATCCCCATAATACCTGACAGCCATGAGTATCCTTAAATACCCTTTACACCTTTCTAGTGCCTTTTTACTGATTATATTTTTTATAGCCTGTGCAGAATCGGATGAATCTACCGGCCCTGATGGTGATAATGGCCAGAACGGCTCGTACCAAGTCGTGGAAGCCTTTCCAGAACTCTCGTTTGCCCGTCCAGTAGACCTGCAACATCCAGGAGACGGAAGTAACCGGCTTTTTGTCGTGGAACAACGGGGTGTGATATCTGTCTTTGAGAATGACGCCTCTGTCTCCTCCAAAACAACGTTCCTTGATATTGAAGACCAGGTAGAGGACCGGGGCAATGAAGAGGGACTCCTGGGACTGGCGTTTCACCCCGACTTTGCCAACAATGGCTACTTTTATGTCAACTATACGGCTTCCAATCCTGATGTGACGATCGTTTCTCGCTTCCAGGTTTCTTCGGATAATCCCAACGAAGCCGATCCGAACAGTGAAGTCGGGATTCTGTCTTTTTCCCAGCCGTATAGCAATCACAATGGCGGGCAGGTTTCGTTTGGCCCGGATGGCTACCTCTACATTGCGGTCGGTGATGGTGGTTCAGGTGGGGATCCCCAAGAAAATGGGCAGAATCGCTCTACACTGCTGGGGAACATTCTCCGCATCGATGTAGACAACCAGTCAGACGGAAACAACTATGCTATTCCTTCGGACAACCCGTTTGCCGGCAACGACCAGGGATACCGGGAAGAGATTTATGCTTACGGATTGCGGAATCCGTGGCGCTTCAGTTTTGATGCCAACAACGGGCAGCTTTGGACCGGGGATGTGGGACAAAATGCGTACGAAGAGATCGACGTCGTGGAAAATGGTGGAAATTATGGATGGAATACGATGGAAGGAAATCACTGTTTTGATCCCTCAAGCGGATGCGACCAGTCCGGGCTGGAACTGCCGATCATTGACTACTCCCAAAGCAATGGCGACAGATCTGTGACGGGCGGTTTTGTCTATCGTGGCCCAACACTCTCTGAGCTGGAAGGAATGTATATTTATGCCGATTATGTTTCAGGTCGCATCTGGGCGCTCGATTTTTCGGATATGGGCAACCCGGTTAATTCCCTGCTTCTAAGGGCAGACTTTGGCATCTCCTCTTTTGGGGTGGACCAGGATAACGAGCTCTACATCTGCGGCTTCGACGGTAAGATTCACAAGCTGGAGCAGGAGTCCTGAACAGCCTCAAAGAGGTACCATCTTCTGGATAGATGACTTCAATGGTTGGATCCTTACTGTCGTGGTCAGGTGTTCATTTTTTGAACGATCAAAAAATAAACGAAAAAAATCGCCGTCTGAGGATTTATTCGCCTGGCGGCACTCACTCCGGCTAAAAGAAATCCAGATGTTCACATTTTTTTTAACTCTTCTAATCTACGAGGTTTAATCATCTCCTGCTTTTTAGTAAATATGGAGCAGATTTCTTTCTTCACGCCTCCACTGCGTTTGCCCGGGACGGCTCATAAATCCATAGGCCGAAGAAGAGAAGGATAAATTCAGATGCTACTGGCAATCCCCCCCCCCCAAGTCCAGAAAATCCTTGCAGCCGCTGATTACAACGATCAATAATGTTCCAAATCACGTTTCGTTTTACAGCAGGTCAGAACAATATCTGGGATTTTCTGGTGACCTTTTTTGGTTCGTTTTTTCGTCACTGAAAAAATGAACAATCCTTCCCGTGAAATGGCTTCAGGATGGAGACCCAGTTAATCGCGTGGTTCAGATGCACCGGAAATGGACACCTTCGCCGAATACCCTTGCATTTCATTCACAGTGTTACTCTTTTAAACCATTGGGACATAACTGGTTAAAGCCCTCGTGGAGATGCCCCAATTAGATGGAGTTTGCGGAATGAAAGATCTTTTGGGTTGCAAGGCTTTAACCCATTCGACGAATACATCTCCAATGTGGTCGAGATGACGACCCCAAAGTGAGGATATATTTGGTGTTACCAAAAATTAGGCTACCTGTTTCTACGATTTATACTCCGGGAACGGGTCCGGCTGTTCGATATCCACTACTTCGCCCTGCTCTTTGGGATAGATTTCAAGCGGTCGGCCGGTGATCTCTTCAAAAAGTTGGCGCTTTCGCATCGCCCCCCAGATCTCCAGCTCGGGGTCGCTTTCGGTCGTAATATAGAAATGCGTTTTCCCATCCTTAACTTCCATTTCCAGCTTCTGCACGTTCTGGTAGTGGCTGCGGTCCAGCCCATCCGCCACGCGCAGGATCCCCGACAGTTTTCGTATTCGTTCCTTTACACCACTGCTTTGCCGGTCGTAATATTTGTGGCGACTTGCGGGGGTCGATCGACGATGATAGCGGGCAACATTCGCTATGATGTTGATCTCTTCATTGTTAAATCCCCGTAAATCGGAATGGCGTATTAGGTACAACGTATGTTTGTGATGCTTTCTGCGTGAAATAAAGTAACCGATATCGTGCACATACCCGGCGTATTCCAGCAGTTCGCGGTCGCCATCCGGCAGCTTTAGTTGCTCCTGCAGCTCATCAAAAAGCTGAAGGGCCATGTTGGTAACGTGTGTGGAATGATCTTCATGCCACCGGTATTTTCTTACAAGTTCAAATATGCTACGGCGACGCGGGTTGCGCCCCACTGTCTTGGCAGCCAACAGGTCCAGGTTCAGGCTTTCCTTCTCTTTCTTGATGTACTGCAGGATCATACCTTCACGCAGGGCCGATTCCGATATCTTTATATCCTGGATATTGAGTTTTTTCGTCAGCAACCTGAGCAGTACCAGTCCCGGGGCAATAATATCCACCCGTTTGTCATCCAGTCCTTTTTCCCCAAGCCGATCGTCATGGTCTCGATTGATAAAATCCTTATAAAATTTCTTGTAGGATTTGGACGAGAACTGCAGCTCATTCAGGGTCATCTTGGTGCTGATCGAGTTACGGTTCGCAATCATCTGGCCGATATTTTCCATCGTGCCAGAGGAACCGATAATTGTATCAATACCATGTTTTTCGGCGGCTTCAAAGAGCTCCGACAGTTCCTGCTTGAAATGATTTCTCAGCTTCTTCTTCTCTTTCTTTGAAATCGGGTCAGTCGATACAAACTGGGCTGCCATCCGCGCCACCCCCACTTTTTTACTGGTCGAATAGAAGAACTCCTTGTTGTTGGCAATAATAAACTCAACGCTACCGCCCCCGATATCGACCATGAGCACCGGCTTTTCATCGAGCGAAATGCCGTGCTGAACGGCGTGTCCAATTAATTCGGCCTCTATTTTACCGGAGATCGCCAGTGCTTTAACCTGTACCTCATCAATCATTCGCTGGATAAACTCACCGCCATTTCGTGCTTCCCTGATGGCACTGGTGGCATAGGCCAGGATCTCTTCAACGCCCTGGTTGTCACATAAAATCTTGATCTTTTTGAGAGCCGCAAGGCCACGATCCATCGCATCTTCCGACAAGATATCACCCAATCCCTTTTCGGCCAAAATTACCATCTCCTTCAGCTTGTCAACTGTTCGAAAACTGCCGTCGGGATAGATATCAACAATGACAGCGTGAAAGGAGTTTGTGCCCAGGTCAATTGCTGCAATTCGTTTCGTAGGAGTGCCGTTGGAACTGTGTTCAGTCATTTTCCCCTTTGTTATAGTAGCATTTTTTCTAATATATGAATTTTCACTGCTTTTGCGAGATTATCCTTAGATTAACTCTCGTAATTTCGCTTTATTTGTCATCTGCAAACAGGTGCCGATCTTTATGAAACAAAATCTTTATCTGCTCCTTTTCATTATTCTGCTTACCTGCTCTGCTCCCGGCAATCTCAACGCTCAGAACAGCAAGCCCCACTACCTCCCCCACACGCTGGTAATTAAGTATGAGAATTCACAGAAGATGAACAATATCCGGCAGAAGCAGGGAACCGATCCGAGAAATAAAATCCAGCAGTTTTTGAGCAGATTCGGTGCTTCCAACCCCAAACCAATCTGGAGTGAACGTTCAACTGCGGCCATTAAAAGAAAAAGCCAACGCAACATTGACAACAGAAAAGCGACGCAGGCGGCCAACGAGCTGCAGCGCATTCACAAGGTACACTATGTGGCTGATGTCGACGCGGCCTGGCTGGCGGCCAAAGTCTCCAGGTTGCCGGGTGTGGAATACGCGGAGCCCAAATACCTGCGATTTCTGCAGAACGCTCCAACGAATGACCCGATTGAGAATCCGTACGAGGAGTTCCACCGGTTTACGGAAGCATGGGATGAAACGACCGGATCTTCTGATGTCATTATTGCGATCATCGATACAGGGGTGGACTACAACCACCCGGACCTGGATGACAAGCTGTGGACCAACGATGACGAAATCGCCGATAATGGCGTAGATGATGACAATAATGGCAAAATTGACGACGTGATAGGGTGGGATTTCTGGGATAGTGGCACCCCTTCCAAGGGTATTATGGAAGATAACGATCCCATGATGGATGTTAATGATCACGGAACTCATGTAGCCGGTATTGCTGCCGCCGAGACCAATAATGGGGAGGGGCTTGCGGGAACAGGCTATAATTCCAGGTACATGGCTGTAAAGGCAGGAGGTGTGCCAGAAAGTCCGAATGTTATCGGGTTCGGTTTTGAAGGTATTGTTTACGCAGCCCAAAACGGTGCCGATATAATCAACTGCAGTTGGGGCGGTCCCGGCTTCTCGCAGGCGGAACGCGATGCAATAGACTTTGCTGCGAGTGTGGGGGCAGTTGTGCTTGGGGCTTCAGGCAATGAAGGACGAGCCCAGGTGATATATCCTGCTGCTTTTGATGAAGTGGTGGCCGTCGGTTCAGTGGAGTCGGGCACCAACTCGGTTGCACAATATAGCAACTTCGGCATTGAACTCGATGTGCTGGCCACCGGCTCGAGCATTGAAAGTACGGAGGGAAACAACCAGTATGGCACGAAATCAGGCACCTCTATGTCAACCCCAGTGGTTTCGGGTTTGGCAGCTTTGCTACGTTCGCTTCACCCGGAATGGACGGGCAGGAGAATTGCTTCACAAATACGCGCCAGCTCGGCTCCTCTCCTCAACACTATCCTGCTGGGCCGTGGCAAAATTGATGCCTACCGGGCGGTGACCACCTCGCTTCCGGGCGTGGAAGTGGCAAACGTTGACTTTCTGAATCAAGAGGGGGAAAAACTCAGCTTTGGAGAATCCGGGCAAATCAATGTGACGCTGGTAAACCACGGGGCGGCGACTTCTTCTTTTAACCTGACTGCCAGCGCCCTGAACAGCAGTGGTATTGAAGTGGGAAGCCCGAACGCCCAACCCGGTGCGATACCCACCGGTGATACGGTGCAGGTAACGGTTCCCATCCAGATCTCGAGTGATTTCGATTTAAGACAGACCCCGGCTTTTCAACTGGAGTGGACTGATTCTCCAAACAATTACATCGATTTTGACGTGGCTCGATATAGTGACCTCCTCTTTGATGTGATGGCGGAGAACAGGGTCAAGATGTCAATCTCTGCTGATGGGAGCATTGGCTTTACGGACCCGTTGACTCAGCAGGGCGGAATCGGCTTTATCCCGCGTGAGCAAATCCAAAGCGGAGAGTTTACGGATGGTGAAAACCTGTTATTTGAGGGCGGACTGATGCTGCAGTTTAATGGAACCCTCCACGATGCCGTGCGTTCGGAGGATGGTGAACTGTCACGCGATTTTAATCCCCAATCGACCTTCAGGCTACAAAAAGAAAGCCCCCAGACCGACCTGCTGGGGACCACCCATTTTACTTCAGATACCGTAAATAACCTGTCTGCGGATATAAAACTGACCTCTTATGCCTATGAAGATCCCGCCCTTTCGAATGTTGTGTACCTGTTATACGAAATAACGAATCCCTACAGCTATTTTGAATTTGAAGAGCTCTATGCCGGCATTTTCAATGACTGGGATATCGGGGCTTCGAGCAGTAATAACGGTACCTCCTACAGCCAGCAGGACAGCATCCTGTATGTGTATGATCAAGACTCCGAAAGTACACAACCGGTAGTGGCAGTGGCCAGCGTGGGACCGCTTTCGAGCGCCTTTGCTATTGACAATGCGGCGACGGGCCAGGGACTCAACTTTGGGCTGTATGATGGCTACACCGATGCTGAAAAAAAGCAGTCGCTGACGGCAGGTACCACAAAAACCAACATTTCAGGAACGGATGTGTCGGCCGTGATAGCTTCTGGTCCATATACCGTAGGGGCAAATGCAACGCTAAAGGTGGGTTTTGTGTATGCGTTTGGAGAAGATTCGGATGAGCTTCGTTCGCAAATTCAGCAGGCCCGCAGCCAAAAGCCGTTTCAGGTGTCAGAGAAGGGTCGTGTGCTGCCGGATGACGCACCGGATGATACCGAGTTCTTCCAAAATTACCCGAACCCGTTTAACGGCTCCACCCGTATTCGCCTGGACCTGTCGCAGCAGAGCCATGTGAATATCTCGCTCTACAATGTGTTGGGCAGAAAAGTTGCCGAAATAGTAGACAATCAGCTTGATCCCCGCATCCATATCTTTAACGTAAATGCCAGCAGGTTAAGCAGCGGCATCTATTTCGCCCGACTGCAAACCGATACCCGGTCAGAAACAATAAAGCTGGTGTTGGTTAAGTAAGTAGTGAAGGTGAAGGTCTAAGGTCCAAAGTCTAAAGTCCCAAGATCAAACGTCTGAGGTTAAAGGTTTAAAAGCATAAGCGGCACTAACGAAACAGCTATTACATCATGCTTTAGCTTATTTAGCGAGTGAATCTCGCCGTACACACTCAACACCCATTACGAATTACGCATCACGGATCACTCATCACTCATTACTTATCACTCCTTATCGCGATTCCGTCTTCGATGGGCATCCTCATTCTGTTTTGAGATATGCAGGCGCATCTCCCGCCGCTCCTCCGCCTGCTCATATCGCTCTTTTTCGAAGTCGGTCTCCGGGATAATTTTGGGCACAGGCACCGGTTTCCCGTCCGCATCCACAGCAACAAACGTGTAGAACGAAGTGGTGCAGAGCCGCCGCTCCCCGGTCCGCAGGTTTTCCGCCCACACCTGCATAGCCACCTCCATCGAGGTGTTAAACGTGCGGGTCACCTCTCCCTCGATCACGACCACCTCACCCAGATCGATCGCATTTTTGAATTCCACACTATCCACAGCCACGGTAACCACGTTGCGGTTGCAGTGGCGCTGGGCTGAAATAGCTGAACAGACATCCATCCACTGCATGAGAATACCGCCCATCAGCTTGCCCAGAGGATTGGTGTCGTTGGGCATCACCAGCTCGTTCATGCGAACGCGGGAGGAGGCGACCGTCTTTTTGCTGCTGTCGGTTTCTACGGGAGGGGTATCGTCAAATCGATTGGTCATAAGTGTCGAAATACCTTGTGTTCATTATTTTAGGTAGGAAGGTAAGGAAATGAATTCAGAATGTTGTCATATTTGCTGTCGGGTATGCCAATATTCCAATTTCAAATCCCGGAATTAAAATCTCCCTACTATCTGCTTTCGATTAAGATTACTATCTGGTTCAGAAGCAGATAGTAATCTGGATTGGATTAAGATAGCTATCTGGTGATGATCCAGATAGTAAGGAAAAACGTTTCGGACTGTGTTCTGCGGACATCTTTACTGCGTCCATCCTCTGTACACGTAATGTCGGTTGTCCCGACAAGTAATGTTCGTCATCCGTACCTAATAATGTGCGCGGCACCGACAAGTAATGTACGCCGGACGTACGTAGAAAGGGTATGCCGTCCGAACCCAGTAAGGTACGTCGGGCGTACGTGGTAAGGGTATAACAGCCTGATGGGGGGATTTGATTAAAGTGAAGGGGTATTTTGCCCTTGGACAGGAAGATCTCTCACTCGCGTTCGAGATGACTGGTTATGGGATACGGTTCTGTTCTTGGAAGGCGGGCCGTAATCAGCAACTAAGCTCCCTCAACTCACCGTCATTTCGACCGAGAGGGAGAAATCTTCCCTGAAAAGGCCTCTGTTTTGAAATGGGTCGCAAAATGAGATACGATCTGAATACTCTTTTTGGAAAGCCATGACGAAAAGCATTAAACCGGTGGATAAATCTTATTTTAGGTTAGCGGTACTTCTCCCGGCCTGTGCCCTTTTCACAGGAAGATCTCTCATTCCGCAGGCTCCTTTCGAGATGACGGGTTTCGGTTACGGACATCATTATTAGAAAACGGGCCGAAAATAACAATCATGCCTCTCCCTGTTGTCGTCATTTCGACCGTGAGGGAGAAATCTTCCCTGGGAAGGATCCTGTCTCAATTGTGCTGTCAAAATATTAAACGACTCAATTATTTGTCAGGAAATAATCCTCCCTATCCACGAACCAAATACTTGTTAAAAGTAAACATGTATTTGATGAAGAAAGGGAACAGGCCTATACTTGACGGTTCAAATCAAACATCATGTTTTTGAAAACAGATCAGCCGGATATTACTGACTTTCACGCTGCCCCCTGGTGCCTGAACGGACATTTCCACACCATCGGGCGCTCCCTGTTGACCAACGCAGGGAATCCCTATCACAGGCGTATCTCCATCCCCACGCCCGACGAGGACTTTTTGGACCTCGATATCATCAAAGCCCCAAGCAGTCGTCCGGTTGTAGTCCTTTTTCACGGGCTCGAGGGGTCTTCGCAACGATATTACATAACGGAACTGGCTGCAGCCCTGACCAAAAGGGAATACTCAGTAGTTGCAGTAAACTTTCGCGGGTGCAGTGGACGAATGAATCGTCAGCGACGCTTTTATCACTCCGGGGAGACCGGAGATTTGTCTACGGTATTTGGCTGGGTCGGGGAGCGGTTTCCCGACGTACCGATCGGGGCGGCGGGTTTTTCACTAGGCGGCAATGCGCTGCTCAAATCGCTTGGAGAGTTGCAAAACGATCATCCTGTATCCGCCGCAGTGGCAGTATCGGTCCCTTACGACCTGGCCCTTGGAGCACAACATATTTCAGAGGGTTTCAACCGGGTATACGAGTTTAATTTTATTCGCACGCTTAAAAGCAAACTGGAACAGAAAAGGGAGAAGTATCCCGATCTCCCGGAGTTTGAAGGAAGTACAATCTATGCGTTCGATGACCAGGTAACAGCCCCGCTGCACGGCTTTAACAATGCCGACGATTACTACACTACCTGCTCCAGCCAGCACTATGTTGCCGATATATGTAAACCCACCCTGTTGATCCACAGCAGGCAGGATCCGATCTGTCACCCGGATATGATCCCGTTGCAAAAAATAGTAGGGAATGGCTACATTGATCACGCCATTACCGATGAGGGAGGCCATGTCGGCTTTTGGAGCAGCCCGGCCGGATGGCTAAATTCCACCATCGTGAACTTTTTTGCTAAAAAATTTGATGTTTAAGCTTCAAACGATAGACACGTTAACTCAAAATTCTACTTACAAATGGTAATCATCGTAGGTGCCGGACCTATTGGACTTGCTACCGGCATTGCACTGAAACAGCGAAATGTTCCCTTCAAAATTATTGAGCGCGGATGCCTGGTGAACTCGATCTACAACTACCCGAAGGATATGACCTTCTTCTCCACTTCTGACCGATTGGAGATCGGGGGCATCCCATTTATCTCACATGGCCACAAACCCACCCGTCGCGAAGCGATGGAATATTACCGGCGGGCCGCCGAAAGTTACGAGTTACCGGTGCACCTTTATGAAGAGGTACAGAATATCAATGGCAAGGACGGCAATTACACGGTCGTAACCGACAAAGATGAGTATGCTGCCTCCAAAATTGTGGTATCCACAGGCTTTTACGACATTGCGAGAGAGATGGACGTGCCCGGGGAAGAACTGCCGAAAGTGAACCACTATTACGATGAAGCCCACGCCTATGCCTGGCAGGACCTGCTGATCGTGGGCGCTGGGAACTCTGCGGTTGATGCCGCCCTCGAAACCTATCGCACCGGGGCCAACGTGACGATGGCGATTCGTGGCGATGGTATCAAAGAGACCGTGAAGTACTGGGTTAAGCCGGATATCGAGAACCGGATTAAGAAGAATGAGATTAAGGCTTATTTTAATACAGAAGTAGTTGAGTTCCGGGAGAAAGAGGTCGTTCTGGACACCCCGGAAGGAGAAAAGATTATTCCCAATGACTTCGTGCTGGCACTCACCGGATATAAACCCAACTTCAAGCTGATGAGAAAATTTGGCATTGAGCTCTCTGATGATGAAAAAATGATGCCGATCTATGATTCTGAAACACTGGAAACCAAGCGCGATGGCATGTATGTGGCTGGTGTTGTTTGCGGGGGAATGGATACGAGCAGCCTGTTCATCGAAAACACTCGCGTTCACGCCCGGCATATCGCGGATGATATCCAGCAGAAATTGGCATAAGAAGGATTTAACATTCAATGCCCCTATTGGTTAAAACCTTTTCCACCTCAGTGAAGTGTTCATTTTTTGAACGATCAAATCCGCCAGTGGTCGGACTAAAGAAATGAACAAATGAATCGCCGGCTGGGTAAACTTGACCTGTATGGCTCTGCGTCCGCTAAAAAATCACAGACCTTTTCTTAACGCTTCCTCTTTGACCCATTGCTCGCTTCCGTCCGCTTTGCGGAGGGAGCCCCTCTTTCACTCGTATCTCTGTGGTTAACTGGACGCAGAGCGTCCCAACAGGTCCCAACGCAGAGCATTGGGACCAAGCATGGAGTTAATTAACCTCAGTTCGATATAAAGATCACAAAAATTATAGCTGTCATCGCGAGGAGGCGTCTTTGATAGTAGCCGGCTCCATCTTGAGGTCGACGTGGCGCCCCCCGTCCATTTTCTGTTCACCCGCCGGGAGATTGCCTCCCGAAAGTTTTCGGGATCCCGATAACCACTTAATCCCTCGCAATGACAGGTTCTGTCTCGAACTGACGCTAAATATTTTTGCATTTCAGAGGAGGTGCTAAATTAATTGAGACGGTCGTCTCGTAGACACTAAGATAGTCGTCTCAAGGTCTGTGAGACTATGGTCTCGGTAAGTATGAGACGATGGTCTCACTATGTATGAGATAGTCGTCTTGGTAAGCGCGTTAATCTTATAAATAGGAAATTTTCACCAGCGTTTATTCAAAACCCCTCGTGAGGAGGCCCGGCTTAACCTGGGTTCGAGATATGGATATCGCGATGAGGCTTTGGTGTAGGTGTTTGGCTCAACGATGCGGTCGACGCGGCGATCTCCTCATCTGTTTTTTGTTTACGCATAGGAAATTGCCGCTGGATTTCACTGAATTCCTCACAATGAGAGTTTTTTATCTCGAACTGACGTTAATTACTTGAACACGGCTAAGAAATCTTATTTCGAATTGACGTTAGGCAGGGCAATCAGTTCCGACTTATATCATCATGCGGGCGTTGCAGGTCCTCCGGCAGGTTGTCTTCCTCCTCTTCCCGAAGGGTCTCCAGGTAATCGATGCGCTTTCTGCTGCCGGTCTTGATCCCGTAATAAGCTCCTAAATACACGGCGAAAATTATGGTGAGCGTAAAGACCATCCGGCTCTCGGCCAGGGCCGTTTCCTTGGTATATATCCAGATAAGAGTAGGAACCACCAGCAGCGTTGCCATCACATAACTGACGTTCGAGGGAAACTTATTCTTTTTGGTATATCGCTGGTTCATACCGTAGCTCAGGTTTACCAGCACCAGTCCATAGGCGAAGAGTGTTACATATCCCACCCAGCCGGGATAGTTTACATACACAAAAAAACCATTGGTAAAGATGACAAACAACAAGCCAAAAACAATTGAGGCGGTGATGTACGCAAATGTGCGGTACCTGCTTTCCATGAATACAATGCTATACTATTGAAAATTATCTGTGCTTAACGCGTTTAGGGTTGCAAAAGCTACCATTTCATCCTGTCCCGAAAGCTTTCGGGATCACGATCTGGTAAGGTCGTTAGACGTTGATCATTAAACCAATCATACCAACGCTGAGATTCCTCACGAGATCCCGGAACGGAGTCCGGGATGACACGAAGGCTTTGTTCTTATCAAACAATTCATTAAACCCCTTAACGCGTTATGTTTGTCTTCAAAATAAGAAATGCGTAGCTAAATATGAGAGGTTATCCAGATTCAGGGATATGGGTAAAGCCAGCCTACTTGTTAGCCAGCCAAGCTTCAGGATTCAGGTTCTGGTTGCCTTCGCGAACCATAAAAAATACAGATTCTCCGCGCGCCGAGTTCTGATCACCGGCCAGCCCGATAGCATCTCCGGCCTCAAGTACGGCGTTTTTACGAACCATCACCTGGCTTAAATTACCATATGCCGTTATGTATTTGCCGTGTTTTACGATCACCACATCGCCATATCCCGGCAGCGGCTGCACGGCCACAACATAGCCATCGTGCACCACACGGACAACGTCCCTGGGTTTTGTCACAATTTCAACGCCCAGGTTTTCGGTAACGGTGCCATAAACCGGGTGCCGACGCCGACCAAAATGCTCGGAAATAGTACTGCTCTCCACCGGCCACCGCAACTGTCCTTTTTGCTTGGCGAATGACTGCTCCAGGTTTGTCAGCTCTTCTTCAGAAGCGGTATTCCCCTCAATGGGTCTGGAATATTTTGCAACCTCACGGGCCCGTTCCGCATCATTTTCAATGGACTTTGCCTCCGCCAGCTTTCGCTCCCGCTCGGCCTCCAGTTTTCGTATTCGTTCTATTTCAGCAATAACTGAAGTGAGTGTTTCGTCAAGCTGCTGCTTTTGCTGCCTGTGTTGCGCAATACTTTCCTCAATCTGTTCCCGATTTCGGCGTAACAATCGCACATTTTTTTCCTGTTTGTCCCGTTTTTCAGCTAACTCCTTTTTCTCTTCACGGATTTCCGCAAGGACAGCCGTATTTTTCTCTCGTGCCTCTTCGAGCTGAGACTTTGCTTGCTCCAGCTCTTGGGTGGCCTCCTTAATTTCCCGGGTTTGCTTGAGGCGGTGGTCCTCAAACTTATTCAGGTAGTAGGCACGGACCAGCATCTGATTTACAGAAGAAGAGGAAAAAATAAGTGCCAGGTGAGAGGTCCGCCCGTGCTTATAGACGTAGGTCAGCGTTTCTTTATAGTTCTCCACCAGCCGCTGCAGCTCCTTTTCATTTTCCGTGATCTGCTGTTCGTTAACCGATATCTCTTCCCGGATATGAATAAGCTCGGTCTCCAGCTTCGATATTTTTTGGTCCTGCAGGGCGATGAGTCGTTTCAGATCCTCATATTGATTGTAGAGCCTGTCGTACTTCTCTTCGGCCAGCACCAGCCGCTCTTCGTACTGGCTGATCTGATTGTTGATTTCATTTATCTCGGCACGAGTGGCCTCCTGTTTTTTCACCAGCTCCTCGCGTCGTTCTTTAAATTCCCCTGTCTGGCCATACCCAAGGCAGGGCGCCAGCAGCAGGGCCGTAAAGAATATCAGAAGTATTCGTTTCATTGCGTCACAAGTTTTACGTCATTCGGCAGATCAATTTCCAGATCCAGCGAACCCGGGTTCACGTCAAGCGATTGAATTAACAGCGCTACTTTTGACTGACCGTCTGCGCTAAAGATAGTAACTCTCCGCGGAAGTTTGAATCCGTCAATACGTCCGTATGCATCATACACAATGCGGGAATACGGGAGGTCGGATTGCGCGGGTTGGTCTACCTGAAGCAGATCATTGTTATCCTGATCAATATACACTTTTGTTCCATTTTGCATCACAAGAAGATAACTGGACTCCGATTCTAAAATTTTATCGATTTCTGCAGTTTGGGGGACAAAGTTCATCATCTCCAGAACGTTTACTGATGCGAGGTGCCCCACGCTCGTCACATTACCATCCCTGACAGATATCTTTCGGGCCACTTTATCTACCTTGTTATAAACCAGGAGAGAATCCCCTTCCGACAGGATTTGGCCGCCCTCAATGCCCAGTGAATTTTTGATCGTAACCAGGCTTTTCTCACGGTTGCCTGCAAAATAAATTGTAACGCGTTCGCTATTGCCCGGTTCACTCACAATCGCCTTGCCTTTACCCTGAAGAGTGTTCAGAGTTTCGGAATAGTCAGGCAAATGGCCCAGAATGGAATCCGGTGAAGCGGCAGAAGGACCGAACTCCCGGTCATTGTCCACCGTCGCTATCTTGGGTGTTGAACAGGCTGCTATCAGGGTAGCTGCCGCCAGAACATATAACAATAGTTTAATCTGCAAATTAATAGTCCTTTACTGCACGATTTTTTCTTTTAAATGACTGCGTGACGGGTCTTTCTGGAGCGCTTTTTCCCACCACTCCCTGGCTTCTGATGTATTATTCAATTTCTGCATCACATCACCCATATGTTCCAGTACCTCAGCACTAGCACCGCCCGTATCGATTGAAGCCTGTATATAACGCCGTGCCTTATCGTAATTCCCTTTTTGGTAATAGACCCATCCCACGGTATCGAGATAAGATGGATTGTCTTCCGCCAACTCAATGGCCTTGAGTGCCATCTCCTCCGCTTTATCAAGCTGTTCACCTCGCTCTGAAAGGTAGTAGGCGTAATTGTTCAGTGTATTGTGATTTTGGGGATCAAGCGAAAGGGCCTGCTCATAAGCCTTCTTAGCCTCCTCCCACTGGTCCAGCGCTGAATAGGAATCGCCCATGGAACCGTAAATTGCGGATTTAAACGGCTTTCGGGCTGGGGCCTGTGCTGCTTTCTCAAACCACTCCAGGGATTCCTGTTGATTGCCCTTTGCGAGGTGGGCGTTCCCGACAAAGTAGAGCACAAAAGGGTCCTGGGGAACATGCTCATCGGCTTTTTTCCCGGCCTCAATAACCTCGTTATATCTCCCTTCTGCCAGCAAAAGCTGGATACGCTGCCGCCACGCCATGTCGTTGCTCGGGGCCAGCTCATTGGTTTTGGCAAGGGCCTCCAGGGCTTTGGTATTGTTGTTTTCATTAAGGTAATAGTCGGCGGCCAAGGCATGTGCAGCACCATACTCCGGCTCACTTTCTACAAACTTTTGCAGTATCTGCTCCAGTGCATGCTTCAATGAGTCGTTGTTGGGAGACTGCTGGTAGCGTGAAAAGAGGTACTGCGAGACATCCAGCTTGGCCTGCCGCTTGATGATGGGATCCGAAACGACATTGCCAAGAAGTGTTCCGACACTATCCCACTGGGCTTCTTCCACATAAATATCAGAGAGCATTACCAGCGTTTTGGGATCGCGGTTATTTTTATCAAGCGCTTCCCGGAGCATCTTCTTTGCCTGTTGTGGCTGGTCTATTTCGAGGTAATAGTTACTCAGCATATGGAGCGTGGAAAGGTTGTCAGGATCGAGCCTACGGATTTTTTTTAGTTGTACAATGGCGGAGTCGCGCATTCCCAATTCGTTAAAATTCTGTAGCTTTTGCAGGAATATCCCGATATCGGGACCCGTCATATTCAACAGCTGGTTGTATATCTTGTTGGATTCAAGATGTTCCCCGTGCTGAGAGTAGACGCTGGCCAGCTCCGACATCACATCGGTGGCGTTCGGATGGTATTTCAGGGCCAGTTTGAGCTCTTCAATCGTAGCTTGGTTTTTGCCGGCACGCCGGTAGATATTCGCCAGTTTTAGATGATACCACTTGTTCTCAGGGTCCAGATCAGCCGCCTTCTTCCCGTAAAATGCGGCATTCGACAGGTCATCCACCGCCATATAGGCATCGGCCAGTGCGTAATTGACCCCGGCATGATTCGGAAGAGTTGAATATGCAACAGTCAGATGGTCAAGGGCATTCTGGTAGTTTTCGTTCTCAAACTCCTCGAGTCCTTTGATGTACTCAGCATGAGCCTCAACACGTTCATTTTCCGCTGAATCACGAACGTTAACGTTCTGAGCCTGCACAGACAGTGGCAGCAGGAGCCCGATGATAAGTAAATAGAATAGATTGTTTGGGTGCATAACTAAAATCAAAAATTACAGCGTCATTCCGCAGAATTTACAACGGCAATAAAGGGTTAATAGTACAACTCTAAGTGAATAGTAGAAAGTGTGAAATTATGAGTATAAAGTACCAAGTAGAAAGTAGGAGTCCTGAGATTTTTCCTTCAAAGCTTGGAGGTCTAAAGTCGCAGGTCGTAAAGTCACATGTCTAAGGCTAAACAGGGCAGTTTAGAGGCAGTTGCATTTGCGACCTATTTAGCCCAGAAGTAAAGCTCGCTGTGCACACTCAATTTCGCATTACTTGTTACTCATTGCACATTAAAACTACGCAATGGCTTTTCTCCAGACATTCAGTTTCTCAAAAGCCTCCAGCATGCGCGACCCGTACCAGCTGAACCATTCGCCCTCGACTGGCAAAATTCGGGTATTAGGGAGTTTTTTCTGTACTTCTTCAACATGTTTTTCCTTAAATGGATAGGGTTCGCTGCTGAGCAGCACCAGCTCGGGATCCCGCTGCTTGATACTTTGTAGTGTTATCTTTGGGTACCGCTGTTGATCGTCAAACACATTGTCCAACTTCCAGTGGCCCATCACGTCGTTAATATAGGTGTCGGAGCCGATCGTCATCCAGGGATCGCGCCAGATAAGGTACGCCGCTCGAATTGGGGGCTCATCCGGCCGCTGTTCTAGCAAGTCACTTATCTTGCCCGCCAACTCATCTGATTGTTCGGTTTTCCCGAACGACTTACCCAGTTCATGCATACTAATCAGTGCATCTTCAATAGTTGTGATATCGGTCAGGTGGACATGGAAATCCTGCTCCAACTCTTCGATATCCTCTTTCCTGTTCTCCTCTTTGTTAGCCAGGATAAAATCGGGAGCAGCTTTTTTAATTTTGTCAATCCGGGGGTTTTTAGTACCGCCAATGATGGGAATATCAGCGATGTCTTCTTGCGGGTGAATACAAAAACGGGTACGTCCCACCAGGTTTTCTTTCAATCCCAGGTAGATCAAAAGCTCGGTGAGGCTGGGAACGAGGCTAATAATTCGTTGGTAAGATGCCATTTTGTGATATTATTCATGAGTAGAGACGGATCGAATCCGTCAAAATTTCAATCTGATTCTGATTTAAGGAAGACGCATTCGATGCGTCTCTACTTATTGCCCTAAAATCGCTGGACGATGGATTTTACCTGCCGGCCATAGTGCCCGCCAAACAGGTTGGTATGAACCAGCAGGGGATACAAATTGTAAATATCCTTGCGGTTGTTAAATCCCGGTGCCAGCGGCCATACCTCATTATAGGCGCTATAGAAACCGGATGAAAATCCACCAAACATATGTGTAAACGCGATTTCTATCTCCCTGTTTCCGTAATAGACAGCCGGATCATAAATCGTAGCCTTCCCATCAGTGTTAAAAAAGTAGTTGCCGCCCCACAGATCCCCGTGCAGCAGGCTGGGTGGCTCGTCTGGGAAAATATCCGGTAGCTGGCGATACATTTTTTGAAAGGCGGATGTGATGCCGGCAGAAAATCTGCCTGAATCCAGTCCCATCTTCACCTGTGGTTCCATCCGTTCCTGGATAAAAAACTCCGTCCAATCATTATGCCGGCTGTTCGACTGCGGCAGTTTTCCGATGTAGTTGTCATGATCCAGCCCATACTGCTCTTCTTTAATTTTATGCTGCTCAGCCAGCTGACGACCAAAATCCTCGGAGGAAGCAGCCCCGGCACTGCCCTCCTTGATATATTCCAGCAGCAGATAGCCAATGCCATTCCCATAGGTTCCCTGTTTGATAACCTCCGGCACTATGAGATCAGTCCCCACCGATCGCAACAGGTGCAGTCCTTTTACCTCCTTGACAAAAAGGTCAGGGTCAGCAGTAGTATTCCATTTCAGAAAGCAGGTGCCACGGTTTTCCAGTTCAACCAACGCAGCCTGGTTTATACTTCCACCAGAGGCTCGCCTCGTAGAAACAATGGCTTGCCCTGTATCCTCCTGAATTTGCGACTTGAGTGTGTCTCGAATCATGACTTTTTAGTCCTGGGTCCTAGAATCTTGAGTAATGAGTGGTGATTAAAAAGTGTGATGTGTAATCCGTAAGTATCTAGTGAAGCATAGCCTGTTATGAATCTTGAACATGTACAGCGAGCTTTAGCTCGCTATCCCAATTTTTTTTTTGCGAGCTGAAGCTCGCAGTACATTGTGGACAGAGAGATCGGCAGTACAACTGCCTCCCAACTGTCGAATAATGCGAAATACGGGACTGAACACACCTGTAAATGAATTACGCATTACGTATCACGCATCAATCTTCAATCTGCTGTTCCAGCTCATCAAGAAGTGCTTCACAGCTTCTTTTCACTACCTGGAAGACGTTCTCAAAGCCCTGCATGCCGCCATAATAGGGGTCGGGCACTGCACCGTCGCCGGGCTGGGGATCAAAATCACGCATCAGGGCAATCTTTTCATTAAACCTGTTTTTGCGATCCAGGCTCTTCACATTGCCCAGGTTGTCGTGATCCATTGCCAAAATAAGATCGTAGTACTCAAGGTCGGGATACTCAAACTTTCTCGACTTTGAGTGCAACTGGACCCCGTGCTTGTTGGCAATCTGTTGGCTCTTGCTGTTAGCCGACTCTCCCCCATGAAAGGCCGAAGTTCCCGCCGAATCGATCTCAAAGTAAGCTTGATACCCCCGTTCATTTACGATATGCTGAAAAACACCTTCTGCTGTCGGGCTCCTGCAGATATTGCCCAGGCAAACAAATACAATTTTAAAGGGATTTTCTTTGGAAATTTTCTTTTGAAGCGCTTGTTCCATAGCAAGCTAAGTTTATAATGGGTTAAAAAATGACAACTAAACTAATTTATTTAGCAAACCTGTATTGAGGCCACTTGAACATCACAATACAAAATACAAGGGCAAAGGTAACCCAGGTGGATCTAAAAATAAATTCAGAAAATGACCAATCCGTTCATTTGCCTTGATTATTTACTGCTTATTCTGTTTAATTTTTCACTGTTTTATAAGATTTACAGCGAAATAATATGAACAGAACGATCAAAACTTGTATCTTGACCGCTATTTTCACCCGAAGTGTGCGGATACACGTAGTTATTTGCGCAACGATATAAATGCGAAAGTTTGTATATTTCAGGTTTTAAAAAAATAATTGTCGACCCAAATCGACCTTATGGCTAAACAGTTTGAAGAAGTAAAGCAGCTTAATTTTTCTAAACTTGAGGTTGAAACACTCAAGTGGTGGAAAGAGAATGACATTTTTGAAAAAAGTCTTTCTACACGCGAAGAGGGTATTCCCTTCACTTTCTATGAAGGTCCCCCAACAGCAAACGGCAAGCCGGGCATTCATCATGTGATGTCACGAACTGTCAAAGATCTTTTCTGCCGCTACAAAACGCTTAAAGGATATAAAGTTGAGCGTAAAGCGGGGTGGGATACCCACGGTCTGCCCGTTGAAATTGAAGTTGAAAAGGAGTTGGGCCTTGAAGGCCGTGCCCAGGTTGAAGAGTATGGGATCTCCAAATACAATGACAACTGTCGTAAAAGCGTCCTCAAATACAAGGACCTTTGGGACCGCCTAACCAATCGGATGGCGTACTGGGTAGATCTGGACGACCCGTATGTAACATTCGAGAATGATTACATCGAGTCAATATGGTGGGCGTTTAAAACGCTGTTTGACAAGGGGCTTATTTACCAGGGATACAAAATTCAGTGGTATTCTCCCGGCAGCGGCACTGTGCTCTCTTCTCATGAGGTAAGCCTGGGATATGAAGAGGTGCAGGATCCTTCCATCTTCGTGAAGTTCAAACTGCGGATGTCGGAAGACACCTACTTCCTGGCCTGGACAACCACGCCCTGGACGATCATCTCTAATATGGCGCTGGCGGTTAATCCCAAGCTGGATTATGCCAAAATCAAGCTATCAGAGGGCGACCGTACCGAATACTACGTCATGGCCAAAGATTGTATTGATGAAAACATAGACCATGATTACGAGATTGTAGAAGAATACAAAGGCAAAGAGCTGATCGGGTGGACATATGAACCCGTTTTCGATTTTGCGCTGGAGGAATATGACAAAGATGATGCCTGGAGAGTCATTGAGGCCGATTATGTAACGACGGAAGAGGGTACAGGCGTTGTCCACACTGCTCCCGCATTTGGTGCTGATGACTACGAAACCTGCCAGGAAGCCGGCATCCCGATGTTTAATCCCATCGATGAAGACGGCAAATTCACCGAACTGGCGCCCGATTTTGAAGGGCAGTGGTTCAAGGATGCCGACAAAGAGATTGCCCGCGCCATCAAAGACAAGTACCTGATGTACAAGCACGAAACCTACGTGCACAACTACCCCTTCGACTGGCGCAAAGGCACGCCCCTGATATCCTATCCGGTGGAATCCTGGTTTATTCGCACCACCGATGTGAAGGACAAGATGGTGAAATACAACAAGGATATTAACTGGAAGCCGCCGAGCACCGGCAGCGGACGCTTTGGCACCTGGCTGGAAAATAACGTGGACTGGGCGATATCCCGCCAACGCTACTGGGGAACGCCGCTCCCGCTGTGGGTCAGTGACAAGGATCCCGAGTATGTGGAGTGCATCGGCAGCGTAGAAGAGCTTAAGAAAAAAGCCGGTCTTTCCGATGATGAAGAGATCGACCTGCATCGACCCCATATCGATGATCTGACATGGGAAGGTCCGGACGGTGGCACAATGCGCCGCGTGCCCGATCTGCTGGACGTTTGGTTCGATTCGGGTGCCATGCCGTTTGCACAGTGGCACTACCCTTTTGAAAACAAGCAGAAATTTAAAACCAACTTCCCGGCCGATTTCATTGCCGAGGGAGTTGACCAGACACGCGGATGGTTCTATACCCTTCACGCGCTCGGAACGATGCTGTTTGATGAACCAGCCTACAAAAATGTTGTTTCCAACGGGCTGGTGCTCGATGAAGACGGCAACAAAATGAGTAAGTCCAAGGGCAACACCGTAGAACCGTTTGAAGTAATCCAGAAATATGGAGCTGATACGGTTCGATGGTACATGATGAGCAACTCATCACCCTGGGAAAACCTGAAATTCAGTGAAGAAGGTCTGCAGGAAACTCAGCGGAAGTTTTTCAATACGCTGGTCAACACCTATTCGTTCTTTGCGATGTATGCCAATATCGACGGCTTTGTTTATTCAGGGTCGCCGATCCCAAGCGCAGATCGTCTTGAGATGGACCGCTGGGTCATATCCCGCCTTAACTCGGTAGTCAAAAAGGTGGATGAATACCTTGATGAATACGAGCCAACCAAGGCGGCACGCGAGATTGAGGATTTTGTAGAAGAGCTGAGTAACTGGTATGTCCGCCGCAATCGCCGCCGGTTCTGGAAGGAAGGCAAAAGCCTGGACAAGACCGCGGCTTATCAAACGTTATTTGAATGCCTCTTGGATGTGGCCAAGCTGATTAGTCCGTTTGCGCCATTCCTGGGTGAATGGCTTTTCCAACAGCTCAATGAGGTAACCGGCGAAGATGAGGAATCAGTGCATATCTCCTTTTACCCTACGGTAGAGGAAACCGCTATTGACAAGTCGCTGGAACATCGGATGAAAATTGCACGCCAGATTTCATCCATGGTGCTGAGCCTCCGGAACAAAATTGAGATCAACGTACGACAGCCGCTGCAACGCATCATCCTACCGATTGATGAGCAGGAAGATCGGCAGGCGGTAGAATCGGTCAAAGGTATTATTCTTGATGAGGTGAACGTTAAAGAAGTTCAGTTTGTAGATGATGATTCCGGCATTGTACGGAAATCAGCAAAACCGAACTTTCCTGTGCTTGGAAAGAAGATGGGAGAAAAAATGAAATCGATCACTCCCAAAGTACAGGAGCTGAGTACCGAAGAGATTACCAAGTTTGAAGAGACCGGGTCGATTGAGCTGGATCTTGGCGAACACGGCGTCGTCCGGCTAGGTAGCGAAGATCTTGAAATTAGCCGTACCGGGCTGGAAGGCTGGTCGGTGGAAACCGAAAATGGCCTCAGTGTTGCACTGGACACCGAGCTCTCAACAGAGCTCATGCAGGAAGGGCTTGCCCGTGAATTTGTAAACCGCATTCAAAACATGCGCAAAGAAGCCGATTTTGATGTAGTGGATCGAATTATGATCGGATTTGAAGGCTCTGATACCCTTGAGAAAGCGGTAGAATCGATGGACGAATATATCAAGCGGGAAACACTGGCTGAAAAGATATCAACAGAAGAACTTGAAGTTTTTGACTTTGTGAAAACGTGGGAAATCGGGGAAGAAGATTGCACGATTTCCATTAGACGAAACCCTAACTAAGACGAGAGTGATATGGCTGCAAAAAGTAACAATGATAAGCAGGAACGTATTTCCCCTTATACTGATGAAGAACTGGAATATTTCAAAGAAATAATCATTAAAAAACGGGACGAAGCAGAGCAGGAGCTTGAATCTCTGCAGAACTCCCTCCGTGAAAGCATGGAGAACGCCTCCGATGAGTCGGCTTATTCGTTCCATATGGCTGACGCAGGCACTGATGCCCAGGAGCGCGAAAAAACGTACATGCTCTATAACCGGACTCGTAAATTTATCAGGTACCTTGATGATGCACTGAAGCGCATCAATAACAAAACATATGGTGTGTGCAAGGTCACCGGCAAGAAGATCTCCAAAGGTCGACTTGAGGCAGTACCCCATACACAGCTCAGCATAGAAGCCAAGCTAAAACGCCGATAACCTAAGCCGGACTTTTTCTTGAAGAATCAAAAGCTCATTGCACTATCTGTGCCCGCCCTGATCGTAATTATTATCGATCAGATAACGAAGCATATGGTGCGCACCACTCCATCGCTACAGAACTGGGATATCATTCCCGGGTGGCTATCCTTTCACTACACCCAAAACCCCGGGATGGCCCTGGGCATGGACTGGGCCAGCACGCCGGTCATAAGTGGTATCGCCATCCTGGCTACGATTGGGATTATCGTATATATCCTGCGCTCTCTCGATCGTGCCAACATTGGCTACCTACTCTGCATGGGGTTGGTTTTAGGAGGAGCTTTTGGCAATATCATTGACCGTCTTGTTATGGGATACATCGGGGCTTATGGCGGTATCCTGGAAGGGCATGTCATCGATTTTATTCACTTCACCCTCCGGATTGACGGGTATCCCGTTTTCCCTTATATCTTCAATGTAGCTGACATATCGATAAGCGTTGCCATCTTTTCCCTGCTCCTATTTCACCAGCGTATTTTGCCGGTTGATGATGAAGAAGGCAAAAATGGAGAACCAGAAAGCCCCGTCTTGGAGCATGCCAACTCCCCGAACACATCTAACGAACTTTCCCCCGAAAAAAAGGACACTGATCTGAATCCTACCGAATCAACACCGCTGGAGAAGGAGACTGAATCACAGGTTGAGGATACAGGGGAAACAGGACTCGAGGGAAAAGATAATACAATGGATTCAGGTTCCTCAAAATCTGACAGCCCGGGCAAGAAAAACATCAGCCTGTAGCTTACCTACCAGCTTATCTTTTAAATACACCTTGGCCAGCAGTGTCTTTGCTGCACCTACCGTGGCCCGTCCTTGATCATCGGCATTGTACGAAACGGGAAGTACCTCCTGCGTTCCTTTCAAATCACTTATAATCTGTGCATATACGCTGTCGACCGGGGACCGGGGCTTCCTTATATCCTCAAAATTCTCGGTTTCCTGTGTGATTATGGGAATCTTGCCGTACATGCGGACCAAGTTAAAATAAGCCAACACCCGCAAGAATTTTGCTTCGCCCACAATGCTGGCTCGCAATTCGGGATCCATATCGGTGCCCGGCATATTCGTTGTCACTGCATTCACCCGGTTAATAATCTGAAAAGAGATTTTCCACCAGCCAGAAGTTATAGTATTCAGCTCGGTAACGGAATAGTCGTTAATAGCCACCCGTTCGGCATTGGCGCCATATGGACGAGCTTCGTCAGAAGCGTTATCCAGGATGTACATCACCCCGTTCAGGTTATAGAGACTGGGTGTACCAAGCCGTTCATACACACTGTAGATAGCAGCTCTTGCATCCTGCTCACTTTCATAAAAATTTTGTGGCGAAAGCGAATCTTCCGGCTCATTATTTAGAAAATGATCCATACAACCGGTCATACTTAGCATCAATAGCAAAAGGACGGGGATAAGGCGTTTCATATCTGTAGTCTTTGTCTTTTTTATAAAGTTCATCTCTTGGTTAGAATCCCAGCTCAATACCCATTAAATATGTCTTGGCCTTGGGATAGGTACCATAATCCGCTCCCAGGTTGCCAAGATTGTTATAGGTACTCACCTCGGGATCGTATCCACTGTAATTGGTTAGCGTGTACAGGTTCTGTGCACTGACGTAGAGCCGTACGGAACGAGCTCCAAAACGATTGATCCAATCAACCGGGAAAGAATAACCGAGAGTTATATTCTTGAGCCGAACGTAGGACCCATCTTCAATAAGGCGACTTGATATGGCACGCATGGCGGTTTGAGAGGCACTGCTCCTGCTCCTTGCCGCCCGTGGAATGTCGGTATTTCGATTTTCAGGCGTCCACCGGTTCAGCAGATCTGAAGTCTGGTTCAGGTAACCACGACCCGTTTCAAGCCGCAGGGTATTCATGTTCAGGATTTCATTGCCATATAATCCCTGAATAAAGAAGCTCAGATCGAATCCCCTGTAAACGAAATTATTGGTAAAACCGAAGGTAAAGTCCGGGAAGCCGTTGCCTACAATCGTACGGTCATTGCCGTCAATGGTGCCATCGGGCTGTCCCTCCGGGCCACTGATATCGAGAAGGTAGGGATCGCCCGGCTGAGCGGACGAACTGGCTGCCGGGTTATTGTTGATCTCCTGCTGGTCGCTATAAACACCTCCATATTTGTATCCATAAAAGGCACCTAGTGATTTTCCCTCCTGGATAATGCGAAAACTCTGTCCGCTGGCATAGGAAATAGGCGTCCCAACCAAGAGCGGCTCTCCGTCAGAAAGCTTCAAAACTTCGTTCCTATTCATAGCAAAATTCACTGAACTGGTCCAGGAGAAGTTGCTGTTCGTGATATTTTGTGTATCAAGGGTAAGCTCGATCCCCCGGTTTTCGGTACTTCCGATGTTGTCGAGATATTGCGTATAGCCGGTATAACGTGGAACCCGCCTTATCAACAGCAGATCCGTCGTCTTCTTGTAATAAATGTCGGTTGTCAGACTTATCCGGTTATTAAACAGGCCTAGATCGAGCCCGGCATTATACTGGGTGGTTTTTTCCCAGCGCAGGTCTTCATTACCGAGGCTGGCCGGATTTATGCCCACCGCCACCCGATCGCCAAATGTAACTTGAGAATTGCCAAGCTGGGTCAGTGCTGCATAGTTTCCGATCGCCTGGTTGCCGGTGACTCCATAGCTCAGGCGCAACTTGATGTTGCTGAATACATTTTGATCCTCCATAAACGGCTCATTCGTCACGCGCCAAGCCAGTGCCCCCGAAGGGAAAAAACCATATTTGTTACCCTCTCCAAATCGGGAGGACCCGTCAATGCGGCCCGTAAGTGTTACAAGATAACGCTCGTCAAAGCCGTAATGGACGCGCCCAATATAGGAGACCAGGGACGACTCACTGGCACCTGTGGCAGGATTGCTGGGGACTTCACCCGCATTCAGGTTGTGGTATTCGAAGGCATCTGTAACGAAACCCGCCGATGCTCCCCGAAGGTTTTCACTCGTTGCTCGTTCCAGGGTAAACCCGCCCAACAGATCAAGTTTATGCAATCCCAAAAATTCATTTTCATAGGAAATGGTATTCTCGTTAACCCAGCGAAAGCTTTTTGAGGTGGACACGGAACCATACCCGCCCGTCTGGCGACCCTGCAACGTGTTTTCGGGGGCATAAAAGTCATTCTTATCGTAGCTTAAATTTCCACCTATGCTGACGCGTGCTTCCAACCCTTTGGTAATCATGTAGGTGGCATATACATTGCCCACGCCCTTGAACCGGTCGCTGTTGTTGGTTTTCTCGGTAGCCGAGGCCACCGATTGTCGCGCTGGACCGGCACTTCGGCTGTTTGATAGACGTAATTCCCGTTTTGATCCTTCACCGGAACTACCGATGGAATCTGCAGTGCCCCGTTAACGATTCCGGAAAGGCCGCGTCCGCCGGTTTCAATGAGATTGTAATAGGCCTGGCTCACCACCAGGTTATTGCCAATTGAAAAGTTATTGCTGACCTGCTTGTCGAAATTAATGCGAAAGCTGCCGCGCTTGTAGTCAGAGCCGATCAAAATGCCCTTTTCATTCAGAAAATTTGCGGATATAGCATACCGGGTACCCTCGTTACCTCCAGAAACCGAGAGCTGATAATCCTGGCGCGGGGCCCTGCGAAAAACTTCTTCCTGCCAATCGGTGTTGGCATATTCGCTTGCTGTCTGCGTGAATACGAGATTGCCACCACTGTTTGTACTGGCTTCATTTGCAAGAGACATAAACTCCTGCCTATTCAACAGATCCAGCTTTTTCCGAACCTGGTTAATCCCATATTTAGCTTCAAAACTGACCTGTGTATTACCGCCGCCTTGTTTAGTAGTGATTAAAACGACACCATTAGCGCCCCGGGCCCCGTAGATTGCAGTCGCTGAGGCATCTTTAAGCACTTCAATTGAGGCGATATCCTGCGGATTAATCAGGGAGAGCGGATTTTGGGAAGGAGAGGATCCTCCACCTATCGGCATGCCGTCAATTACGTACAGCGGATTATTCCCGCCCCGGATCGAGTTGGTCCCCCTGATTCTGACTGTTGAGCCACCGCCGGGCGCACCTGAGTTCTTTGTAACGTGCACACCGGCCACTCTTCCCTGCAAGGCTTGGTCGGCCGAGGTAATGTTCTGATCCTGGATTTCATTGGCTGTGACAGATGAAATGGAACCCGTAAGATCTTGCTTTCGCTGGGTCCCGTAGCCAACCACTACCACGTCCTCCATCTCTTCAACCTCGCGTTTCAGTCTCACATTGATCGTCTTTTTTCCATCAATTGCGACCTCCTGAGTTTTGTATCCTAGAAAAGAAAAGCTGAGCGTGCTCTTATTGGCTGGAACTTCAATTGTGTACCGGCCTTTTTCGTCAGTGGTCGTTCCCTCTTTTGTCCCTTTGATAAGAACGGATACTCCCGGCAGGGGTTTCTCATCTTCCTGGGAAGTAACAGTACCGGTGACCGTTATGGTATCGGCATTGGCATTTTGCAAGTCCTGTTGAAAAGATGTTTTTCCAAGAGCTTGAGATACTCCGAATACTGTTAGAATAGTGACCGTAAGGCAAGAAACAACGTTAAAAAATATATAGTAATAGCTGTCCGAATAGTTCTTTGATGAAAACACAATGAATCCTTTTGTAGATGCATACAGATTTTTTTGTGTTTATCTATAGTAATACCGGAAGAACTTGTTCCGACAAGCTTAGGTGGGATCAAGGAAAAGGAGGAAAGGATTTACCGAAATTCTCACAAATATTTATGACATGTTATTGCGTAAGATGCTGTTAACATTGAGGTTGACTCTTAAAACGTTTAGCGGTTAAAATTCTGTTTCCGTCCAAGTGCTCCACCCGGGCGCTGTTTTTGCGACCGGGTGGATTCAATTAACTCTTCATTAGAACTAAGGGCTTTGGGTAACCGGTAAACGGGTCAACGTATATATTATCCTACTTTGAAATCAACACAATGCAAGTTGCTTCAAATTAATGCATCCAGACTAGGATAAATAGTGCTTGCCCCTAATCATCTGAGACAATGCTATTCAAAAATTCCGGGCTATGGGGATCTACATCCTCCAGCTTGAGATCATGCCCCATTTTGTCGCGTTTTGTCTTGAGATAGCGGACATTTTCAGGATAGGCGCCCACTTCGATAGGTACGCGTTCCACCATTTCGAGCCCAAAGCTCTTTAATCCCACGCGTTTTACCGGATTATTGGTCATCAATCGTAGCTTAGATACATTCAGCAATCGCAAAATTTGAGCGCCAACGCCATAGTCGCGGTGATCCGGTTCAAAACCGAGTGCTTCGTTGGCTTCCACCGTATCCATGCCCTGCTCCTGCAGCTTATAGGCCTTCAGCTTGTTGACGAGTCCGATGCCGCGACCTTCCTGGTTCATGTATAACACCACGCCCTTGCCCTCTTTTTCCACAGTGAGTAACGCTTGGTGGAGCTGCTCGCCGCAATCGCACCGCTTGGAACCAAAAATATCACCTGTCATGCACGAAGAATGCACTCGTACCAGCACGGGATCGCCCTCGTCCCATTCGCCCTTTGCCAAGGCCAGGTGATGGTCTCCGGTCAATCGCTCCTGGAATGCATGCAGGGTGAAGTCGCCATAAATAGTCGGGAGATTGACCTCCACAATTTTTCTTACAAGCGACTCATTCTTCATCCGGTAGGCGATGAGATCCTTGATGGAGATCAACTTCATGTCGAACTCCTTCGCAATCTCCACAAGGTCGGGAAGGCGCGCCATTTCGCCGTTATCCTTCATAATCTCGCAGATCACACCGGCCGGTTTTAACCCCGCAAGCCGGGCCAGGTCGACTGAGGCTTCCGTATGCCCCGCACGACGCAGCACGCCGCCTTCGGTACTTATGAGAGGGAAAATGTGCCCTGGTCGACGAAACTCTTCCGGCTTGGCATTATCCTTGATCAACTCAATTATGGTATTTGCACGGTCAGAAGCCGAGATGCCGGTGCTGTTGGTTTCTTTATGATCCACCGAAACCGTAAACGCCGCCTCGTCCGGGTCTGCACCTTCGGTCACCATGTAATCGAGGTCCATCTCGTAGGCTTTCTGTCGGGTAATCGGCACACAAATAAGCCCACGGCCATATTTAGCCATTAGGTTGATCGCTTCCGGGGTAACTTTCTCGGCCGCCATGAGGAAATCACCTTCATTTTCGCGATCCTCATCATCGGCCACAATGACCATTCGGCCCTGTTTTATGTCTTCGACAGCAGATTCGATGCTATCGAAGGAGACGGTTTCGGACGTCATAACTTAATCGTTCTTATTGGGATTTACATCAGTGATGGAATTCTTGGTGAATCGCACTTTCACATCAGTATCCACCTCTGCGAGTACTGAATCATCCTCAACACTTGTCACCTTGGCTATAATTCCGCCGGAAGTTACAATTTTGTCCCCTTTTTCAAGATTCGAGACTTTTTCCTGGATCTCTTTCTGTTTTTGCTGCTGGGGACGTATAATGAAAAAATAAAAGACTGCAAAAATGAGACCAATAAATACGAGGTTCATCCAACCGGCATCGGCAGAAGACCCCGTCCACAAGAATAATAATAACGAATGCATATAAAATGATTTAGATTAAAACTGTGCATTACTAAAGGCTCATAAGATACCATTTTTGTAAGGATGGGACAATTATGGAGACAACTCTTTATTCTGTTGTCTACTTTATCGGTTTCTATAGAACGCAGATGAAACGGATCCAGCAGATAACCACCGATTAAAATTAAAATAAACAACACCACTATCTATCGCCCTTATTCGCTTTATCCACGGTCACATCTCGTGGCTGGCCTCTGGTCTGCAACAGTTCCCACAACCTCTGGTTGCACTAGTAAAAACTCTTGCCTTCCGATGCGTAGCTTTTCAAAATTTCTGCCGGTTGAAAGCGAATGCCCAGCTCGTTTTGATATTTCTTCATACGGCTAACAATATCAGCGACCCCTTGCTGGTCCACATAGCGAAACGGACCGCCCAGGAAAGGGGGATAGCCGAGGCCCAGAATAGCACCCAGGTCTCCATCCGCGGGATCTTCCAGGATTTCTTCCTGAAGGCACCACGCCGCCTCATTCACCATCGTCAAAACCATACGCTGCTGGATCGTTTCGTCATTCATTTTTTTACGGGACGCACCGCCGAAATAAGAATAGATAGCCTCATTGGGCTCTTTTTTCTTCTTTTTGCCATCCGACTCCTCGTATTTATAAAATCCTTTCTTGTTCTTGCGTCCCTTGTAACCAGCCTCCAGCAGTTCTTTCGGCTTGTTGCTTGGTTCCACCCCTCGATCGGCAAACAGCTCATTCAATACATCGGTGATGTGAGCCGCCACGTCGATGCCCACTTCATCAAATAAGGCAGCAGGACCCACCGGGAAACCGAACTGTTTCATGGCGGAGTCCAGCTGCTCGATGGAGACGCCTTCTTCAAGCAGGGCCAACGCCTCGTTCATGTATGGTGCCAAAATCCGCGTTGTATAAAATCCCGGACCATCATTGACAACAATTACGTGTTTTCCCTGCCTGACTCCAATCTCTCGCGCCGTGGCGGTAACCCAGTCGGAGGTTTGTTCGGTTTTAATAATTTCGACCAGTGGCATCTTCTGTACCGGCGAAAAGTAGTGCATACCCACGACCTGTTCCGGTCGGAATGAGGCTTCAGCAATCTGTGTGATCGGCAGTGAGGAGGTATTGGAAGCAAAAATACAGTGATCGGGTGTGACTTCCTCGACCTGTTTAACCATTTTCTGCTTGAGATCAAGTTCCTCAAATACCGCTTCAATGACCATATCCACATTCTCGAAACCATCGTAGCTGCCCGTCGGGGTAACGAGGCTGGAGGTCCGATCCCGTTCAAATTCAGAGATGATACGCTTGTCCACTTTGTCCTGCATATTGTCCCAGATCGTCTTTTTGCCCTTGGCCGCCTGCTCAACGGTTTGATCTTTGAGCAAGACATGCAGCCCATTATTGACGCTTACATCAGCAATGCCCGCTCCCATTAGTCCGGCACCCAGAACTCCGACTTTTGAGATATCACGTGCTTTTTTTTGCTGCGGGTTTTTCTTTGCCGACTGCATCCCGAAAAAAAGGTTCACCAGGTTTTTGGATTCGAGAGTGGCGGCAAGTTCTCCAAACGCTTTTGACTCCCGTTCCAGACCCACTTCCAATCCATTGGAATAGCCTTCTTCCACACACTCAAGAATTGCAGGCGGGGCGGGATAATTGCCCTTGGTATTCGAAAGAGCTCTTTTCCGGGCCTGCGAGAAAATAATCTTTCGGCCCGGGGGATTGCTTTCAAGCAGCTTTTCCAAGATGCTACGTTTATCCTTACGGCTAAAGGAGCCATTGTTGATTTTTGCAATTGCTTTTTTTGCTGCGGTCAGGATCGCGTCCCTGTGAGTCAACTCATCCACAAGACCCATTTTGGAGGCTTGGCGCGGGTAGATATTCTTGCCAGTGAGCAGGTAGGTCAGCGACTTTTGCAGGCCGATGAGGCGGGGGAGCCGCTGTGTTCCTCCAGCCCCCGGGCACAATCCCAGCTTTACCTCCGGCTGGGCCATCACAGTATCCGAATGATTGGACGCCACGCGGTAATGGCACGCCATCGTCAGCTCCAACCCGCCCCCCATGCAGGATCCATGAATAGCCGCCACAACCGGCTTCTCGAAGTTTTCCAGCCGAAGAAGTAATTTGTTGCCCGTGCGACTGAGCTCCTCAATCTCATCGGGAGCCTGCTTATTCTTTAGCATCTCTACATCCGCACCGGCAATAAAGTTCCCCTCTTTGCCACTGACCAAGACCGCTCCTTTCAAATCCTTCTGATTCTCAAACTTATCCAGCAAAGCGGTAAACTCTTCAATCAGCTGCTCATTGAGTTTGTTTACTTTTTCTCCATCCTGGTCAAGCGTAACCACCGCAATGCCGTCCTCGTATTCAACTGATAGATAGCTCATGGTTATATTCGATATAAACTTTAGTTCGTTGCCCTTCTACTAATTTCAATATTCATTTTTTCAATGAAGAAAATCCGCCGGGAGTCGGACTGAAGAACTTCCACCAAAAAATTCACCGGCTCAGGTAAACTTGACCTGAAGGGCTCCTCGGTCCGCTAAAAAAATCACAGATTTTTTCTTAACGCTCCCCTCCGATCACTTCCGTGCGGTCAACTTTACCAAGGCCGGAATCCTGACTAGCCTTAAATGCATGAAGCCTAAGTATACAGTGGTTCATATTGAATCCCTTTCCCAAAACAGCCGCTAATCCAATTTAACCCTATTCATTTAGCTAGTGATTTAAAAAAATCTTAATCCTGGTATCTCTCCAGGAGGATCGCATGGCCCAGTCCGCCAGCGGCACATGCTGCTACCAATGCCAGGTTGCCATTCTCACGGATAAGCCGGTTGGAGGCGGTCGTAACCAAGCGCGCGCCGGTCGCCCCGAACGGGTGCCCCAGTGAAAGTGACCCGCCCAGCGTGTTGAACTTTTCCATCGGGATTTCGCCCACTTTCTTGTCACGATCAAGGTTTTCTTTGGCAAATTTTTCAGAATTAAGCGCCTTCAGCACCGTCAATATCTGCCCGGCAAAGGCTTCATGAAATTCAAACACGTCGATATCCGAAAGCTGCATTCCACGTGCATCCAGCACCTGGGGAGTGGCATAGGCAGGTCCCAGCAGCAGCTCATCCTCGGGATCCTGGGCGACGTAGGTGTATTCCCGCAGGTATGCTTTGGGAGTGAGACCCAGGCCCAGTGCCCTTTTTTCACTCATGATCAGCGCAGCCGAAGCGCCATCAGTGAGAAAGGATGAGTTGCCTGCCGTGATGGTTCCATGCGGTTTGATAAAGGCAGGACTCAGTTTCTCTAGCTTCTCCATCGAGGTATCCTCGCGGAAACCGTTGTCATGGATGATCGTCTCAAAATCGGGCGGCACCGCAGCAGGCAACAGTTCATCATCCAGGAGTCCTTCGTTGGTTGCCTTAGCCGCCAGCTGGTGTGACCGCAGTGCGTATTCATCCTGTGCCTCACGGCTAATATTAAAATGGGCTGCCATCCGGTCACAGCTTTCACCCATCGTTTCTCCGGTGGAAAACTCGGAGATAGAGGGGATCTCGGGCAACAGGTCGGAGGGGCGCAGTCCTTTGAAAAACTTCAGGTAGTCGCCAATCGACTTATACTTGCGGGCATCCAGCAGCTTCTGCCTGAACTTCTTACGGAAACGAACCGGGATGTCGGACATCGTCTCGGTGCCACCGGCCAGCACGATCTCGACCTGGCCCGACCGGATGAGATCGACAGCGCTGGTGATCGCCTGGTTGGAGGAGATACATGCCATCGTCACGGTGTGGGCGGGCACGGTGTTTGGGATGCCGGCGCCCAATGCCGACTCCCGTGCCACATTGCTCGTATTGACATCCTGGATAACGCAGCCCATGATCACGCGATCAAGCTGAGAAGGCGAAATCCCGGAACGTGCCATCAGGCCCTCAATAGCCATACGACCCAGGTCATAGGCCATCAGCTTTTTATAGCCGGTTCCCGACCGTTGGAAAGGAATACGTCCACCATCAACGATTACAGCATTGTTCTTTGCATTGGAGTCTGCTGCCATATGTCACACTTTCCCTTCGTTGCATGATTAACAATATTCAAACGCAATGTTGCTCATTTCCAAGTGTAAGTCAAGGGAAAACTTAACGGTGTTAACTAATGGTTGTTTCCCGTAGCTAGAACACCTGTGGAGGGTTTCCCAAAGTGTGTTCATTTTTTTACGACCAAAAAGCGAACCAAAATTAACAGATCAACCCCGGAGAAAAGCTTTTGCCAGGTACTTCAGGGAAGCACCGATTCAGCTCCAACCTTATTTATAATTCGTCCGATAAAATGTTTTGTCCGTGCGGGAATAGTTCTTATATTTGTGCTCTCTCAAAACAGCGCTTGTATGGTAATTAAATGAAGTGTTGCTTTCTGAAGGGAACAATGCCAACAACAACGTTGCCATTTGTAATTTGAAAGATTGATATTTTCACCATGGGTGGTTAGCTCAGCTGGTTCAGAGCACCTGCCTTACAAGCAGGGGGTCACTGGTTCGAATCCAGTACCACCCACTCTCCACAAGCCCTTGACCCGCATAGAGTTAAGGGCTTTTTTGTTGCCTAAAAAATAATCCAAAAAATTTTGAAAAATCCTCTCGGGGTAACACGGGGGTAACAGAAATGGGGTGTTATTGCAGTTTATCAGGAAATATAATCTCATAGATTTGGTAGAAAACTTTTCTTACTTGTTTTTAAAAATCTCTCTTAACAGTTTTTCTCAAAAAACTTTGATGATTGTTTTAGGCCAACTTTCCTGAACCTTTTTAATAATTCCTTTTGACTTAATGGAGGATCGGTTAAATCATTCAATAAATTTCTAAGGGCCTCACAGCACCTTTGCGGATCTAAGTCGATCAAATTATGAATAAAGGTATCTGCTGTCTGGGCTCCTATATCGTATTTATCCAATTCCTCTTCAGGAAAGTCTTTTATATTATTTGTAACGATCAAATCTGCACTTGCCCTAATCGCGGCCGCCAGAACATGTCGATCATCTGGGTCGGGTAACTCAACCCCTTGGATCAAGCTACTATAGCCTGTTACTATTGCCTCTGGAAAAGCTGTATTCATTAAGCGCACAGTTCGCTCTAGACTTGCTTCGTCAATACCCTGTTCCTTACTGAGGTTAGATACCCACTCTTTATTTATTTCATCTGTCCATTTCGGCCTATATAAATCTAATTCGGCCAGCCGTAATAGAATATCTCTCAATGAAAATGGGTATAAGACACAAGCATCTAGAACTACAGTAAAAGATCCCTTGTGAATCATTTTAATATTCTACATCTAAATTTTGGGCCTCTTCTGTAAGCTTTTTCAATGAGTCGCGTCTTTCCTGTGCCTTTTTTTCTTTATAGTCCATAAGATCTTCCGTTCGTATTCTTCTGTGCTTCCCTACCTTTGTAAAAGGTATTTTTCCCTCTTCCAGTAGCTTGACCAAATGAGGCCTTGATACATTTAACATATCTGCAGCTTGCTGAGTACTCAACTCTGAATCAACTGGGAGTAACGTTATAGCTTTTCCTCTACTCATTTGGTGTAGGAGCTCAACCAAAAATTCTAAAGCAGACTCAGGGATAGTAACAGTAGTCGTATCATCTATTGAAACCTGGAGCTTCCGCTTTTCTTTATCTGGTTCAGTAGTCTGCAGAACTTCTAACGTACGAAAGGCCTCTTCTGCCACCCTTTTTTCTTCACTGGTCGGTTCGTGTAATACAGCTTCCATCGTATTATTCTCTTTTTATTTGGTCCCTTTGGCTTGCAATGTATCAATTAAACGAAATAAACGAAACAGTGATTCAATTTATTTCAACTATTTATCCAAAAATACCTGTTTTGATACCCTAATTAGGATTAATTAGGCCTAACTTCAAAAATGATGTTAACTTAGTTAATAACTAAGATGATATTTATCGAATTTTTTCGTATGTTTTATCTATATGGAACCGGAAGAAATCAGGCAATTACGTAAACGCTTGGGATGGAGTTTGGCTGACTTCGGGCGCTATTTTAGCGTGACACCACAAGCCGTATTAAAGTGGGAAAAGGGTACCGCCCAACCCAATGATTTTGCTCTGGCCACCATGATTCAACTTCGTGCCAGGTTAGAGACTGCAGTCGGGAAGCAACAAAAACAGCAATTCATAAACGGGCTAAAAAAAGCACTTCTCACCGGAGGCATTGTTGCCTTATTAGCCTATTTATTTAACCAGGATAAATAACAATGGACAAACATAACGATACCCCTTCTGTAGATAACCGAATCTTTTTAAATGGAAAACAACTGGCCCAGGTCTTAGACGTATCCCCTCCCACCTTGTCTGAAGCCGTTAAGAATGGATACAACTGCGCGGGCTATCCCGTAGGGGAATGGGCTATTACTTCAGATTCCGGTAGAATTAAAGGATTTGATGTACCTGAATTTCTAGTCTCGGGGGGACGTAATCATCTAGATGAAAGGTCCAATCCTACGGAAATGGTGCCTAATAAGGCTAATATTAACCCTAATAAGGGTAAGAATCCTATAAATCAGCCTGAACAAGCTATTTATAACTACTCACTTTTGCCGGAAGGGGAAGATTATGTCCGGCCCATTGGTATGGTTGCCCTCTCCTCCGTCTTGAAGAAAGCCCTGGATAAAGACACCCCTCAAAGCCGTGCGGTTATTGGAGCTCTCCTGGCTATGTTGGGTGCTATTACTGGACATGCGATATCTAACAATGCTGCCGGAGCAAGTATAGGTGCCGGTGCCGGATTAGGTATAGCTCTTTTGATATATAGATATTTTAATCCAGGCGGAGAAATGGTGAATCAACCTCTACTCTCAACTTCTACAGAGCTTCATAGCAACATGTTGAATTCAGTTGTTGCACCGAGGATTAGTCAGTCGGGGTTTTTGCCAAATTAGGTATTTATGAAATCAGGAATATGAACCTGCTACATTTTGTAGTTATTCTAATGCTATCTTAATCGAATTCTGACTTTGGTCTTTTTTCTTATTTTCAAAAAATTATGAGATACTTGAGGTATTTGCCGTCAATTGTGTCTTGGCAATAATGGCATTTACGGCAGAACTGGCATTTCACCTGCAATAAATTGCCATTAATGCCACTTCTGCCATAACTGCCAATAGCTCACGTGGTCACCCTTTTATAGAGTACTCATTTAATACGGTTTAATTATTCTCCGATGAGTGAGGATAACCACTGATGGGAGGTCCGCTCTGGGATGTTTAATCCTTTCCACTATTTTAATAGCCTGACTGGTCTCAAGTTCATCAGGTAAAACCAGGTAAAAATGCCGGTACCGCTATCCCTTCCCATCCACATCGGTTGCCTTTGGTAAAATATGATACAGGCGAATAGCATGGTTGATGAAGGTGTCGGCCAGCCATAACGCAGCCGTCATATCCGACTGGCTCGGCTTTATGCTCGTAGCCGTTTCAAGGGAAACCGGGTTCTGCCGGAAGGTGCGTAGAACTGTAAACATCTATGTCATTCGAAGTGGTAAAAAAGCAGCCCGGGTGTTTGAGGCATACAAATAAGAAGAAAGGTCCCAATCCTCAATCAATTGCATTTTATTTGAGAAGGTACTGATAATCATCTCCAACGGTTTGGGTTTGAGATCTACATACAAAGGCTTTGCCCTGGGTTTAAGACTCAAAGCCAGTATTTACTCAATTAATTCTAAATCAGGTAAATGACTGTATTTTTTGGAAGTATCAAATTCATGCGCTTCCAGATCTTCTCTATTGTTTACTCTTTTTAGCATAAAGACTATTCCAAAAGTTGATCCTAAATTAATTACCCCATTAGTTACATTAGCGGGCTAAGTGGTTACAATATTTTTAAAATAACGATTACTTATCGTTGATATGAAACAATCCTTCGCCAGTGTAGCATTATAAACAGAAGTACAGCTCCAGCTTCAAATGCTCTCCCCGCCAGTGCCAGCGGCCATTTCGGAAGCAGGAGTGTGTCCGTGATCATCAATAAAATACCCATATTGAGTAAAACCACGGTGAGGTTTACCAGTGCGGGATTTCCCCGTGAAGAATCTTCCAGGTATCGGGGTAGTATCCAGTAGGCGGTACCCATTGTGAATTGAATAATCCATCCAAAGATAAGCAGCTCAATATGAACGGGAAGCAGGGACCACATAGCCGGATGCAGGGGGTATGATTTATGTATCAACAAAAGAGCGCCAATAATCATCCCAACCAAGAGGCACCCAAATGAAGAGCGAATGAGCCATCGGCTTGGAGCGGGCATAAGGCTATCTGTTTCGTTTTTGTTTTCGTTTACGCATGCGCTGCTTCTTTGACTGGACGCGGGGCCACATTTCAATCACATAGGTCACCCCGCCGCTTACTTGCAAGACGGCAGAACCTACCACCAAAATATCCCAAATAGTGAGTGTGGAATAGAGGAGCATCGGTTCAGCAATAAAACGTAGCACCAGGCCTGTATTCAAAAAAATGTAGGTGAGCCATGCCCAGATTTGTGCCTTGAATCCCTCCTCCCGGGTACGGCCGGGAAACATCCAGAGCGAAACACCGAATATGATTTGAGTAATCCATCCTACCATCAGGGCGTGCCAGAATAGCGGCATCAAGCGTGGAAGGGGTAACGATTCTATTTCCAGGGCAACACCAAGGATCAGAGCCACCATGAAGAAGACAAACCCGGTTTTAATAAACGTTCGTGCTACGTGTGGCATTATCCTGTATGGTCTTTTGGTTCACCGCGGTCACATTTCTTACAATCCAATTCTACTCCAATATGAGATTCTCTACCCGACTTGGTAGTGACCCAGGGACGCAGCTGCCATGGAGGATCGTGCCGTACATGCTGGTTATGGCCACACCCCAATCGGGCCACCCAGTGGTCCTCCTCGTCGGTATGAAATCCAATAATTGGTTGCTTCATCTACTTTTTATCCTGCTTTTTCAGAATATCCTCAAGGTTGAGCGACTGGATGGACCCTACCGCTGATTCGATGGCCCCTTCCATACAAAGCCCGCTCATCGAGGCATCACGGAATCCTTCTTGTGCGGCTTTAATACATGCGTCGCGCACCTTTTCCGCTACCTCCATTTGGTCTGTAAAATCCCACTGATCGCTATCCATTCCTTTATTCCTTCTTTTGATTTATAAGCCCGTCTCTTTCCATGCGCAGCTCAAACGACGAGGCAATATTGCGAGCCAGCTTTTTGGCATACCGGGCTTTTTCGCCCTGGTAATGATTATCTACGGTTTCTTCAAACAATTGGTACCACCGGTCAAAATCTCCCTCCTCGATGGGCAAAGGGAGGTGCTGACGAAATGGACGTCCGGTGTACCGGCCTGTCTGAAACAGCAGGTTTGACCAAAAAGCAACCATCTTGGGCAGATGGCTGTCCCAGTCAACTTCGGCAAAATCGTTGAAGATATATCCCAGCCGTTCATCATTTCGCACCTTTTTATAAAAACTGTGGACGAGCTGTTCTACGTCCCGTTCATTTTGGATGTCATCCATAATATAGAGTCAACGTTAGTTTCAATTCTGATAAAGCGATTTCTCCAATTGAAGCGCCTTTGGAAACAGGATGTTATTCTCCAGGTGGACGTGTTTATGCAGGTCCTTTTCGAAGGCCTCCAGGTTTTCAAACAGCAGCTGGTAGGTGGTACAGGCATCTTCCGGCGGAGTAAAATCATCGCTCAGCTCGCGAATCTTCCTCATGGCAGCGCCGGCATCGTCGTGCTCCTGCTCCATCATGGCAATAGGATCCGCGGCCTCGCCAAAGTCTGGTCGGTCCGGCTTTCGCCCTTGTTGTTTTGCTTCAACAAGCTGCTTTACATATGGGAACAGGATCTCTTCCTCCTTGTCCAGGTGGTTGATCATTTCGCCGTGCAGCATGGTAAACTCGTGGTAGATCTGCTTCAGTTCGGGATGGTTCTCACCGTGTACACTGGCTACTTTCTTCGTGTATGCTCCAATCTCGGGTAGCTTATTTCGGGAAAACTTGTGATGATTATTGACAATGTAGTCGATCAGAAAATCAAGTGACCACTCGTTGTAATTGTCTTTTGCCCCGTTCTGTTTTTCATCTAGCTGACGCAGGGCTTGCTTTACTTCCTGGTAATCTACACCGCTGTCGTTACAGGCTTCTTTAACGGTTTTATTGCCGCCGCAACAAAAGTCGAGATTAAAAGAGCGAAACACTTGTGCGGTGCGATAGTCTTCCGCAACCAATTGTCCAATGGTCTGATTTTTTAGTTGGTTCATGGTTTGTCCTTTTCATTTATAAAGACCACAACCGGGTGATAAATAACCGATCACCCGGTCGTGGATATTTTCGATAGTCACTCAACATTTAGAGTACCTTCCATGCCGGCTGCATAATGGCCGGGGAAGGAACATATAAACGGATAATCACCCGTTTCCTCTGGAACCGTAAAGGTAACTTTAACGGTTTCGCCACCGGCAGCCAGATCAGTTTGAGCTATAATCTGATCGGTCAAATCGGAAGGAATATAGCTGTTGTCTTTAGCTTTAATTGCCGCACTATTAAAAGCATCAACATCTGCCGAGAGTGTCAGCAATATAAAATTGTGTGCCATAGAGGTAGCCGGCATCTGACTTTGGGTTGTCAGTTGAATACGAATCGTTTCGCCGGGTTCTGCCGATATCGTTTCCAGTTCAAGCATGCCGCCACTGCCCACCTCCGTACCGGTGGTGATCCCTTGCTGGTTTTCATCTTTGACGACATACTTCATTTGATTGACACCGATAATATTGATCGTACGAACATCGGATGATTGATTTGCAGCTGTTTGGGTATCAGTACGCTCTTGGTTCTGGTTCTCGGAGCCTCCACAAGCAGTAACAAACAACAAAACAAGTGGGATTAGATAAGTCAGATAACGCATAATGTGATGAGATAGATTTGAAATTAGAATTTCGCTTAGTATCAGGAGCTTATCTATAAGAAATTAAGCACCTATTTTAATGTTGCTTCTAGTGTAATATTCGTTCCGGCTAACGCTTTCGATACCGGACATCCTTCTTTGGCACCTTCAGCGAATTCCTGGAATGTGTTGTTATCGATACCAGGGATATTCGCCTCAGTAATCAATTTTATCCCGGTAATAGCGGGTCCATCATCCGTAACTTCAAATGTGACTTCTGCCCGCGTGTCAACAGATTGTGGATCGTGACCGGCTTCAGCCAGTTCGTTGGAGAGGGCCATTGAATAACACCCGGCGTGAGCTGCGCCGATCAACTCCTCGGGATTGGTCCCCTCCCCATTTTCAAACCGAGAGGCAAAGGTGTATTCTCCTTGATAGGAACCGCTGTCAAATTGCATAACACCGTTTCCATTTTTCAGATCTCCGTTCCATTGTGCTTCTGCTTTACTTGTAGGCATAGTACTATTTATTTAGAGTTAATTATTGAGGTTATAGGTCTGTAATAACTAGTTTGACGTTTCTTTTGCTCTTACATTCTGAACTTGTTCAGCTGTTACCGTTGGAGCGTCGTTGCCCCAGCTGGTTCGTTCGTGATTTACGATCGCCGCCACTTCCTGGTCTGAAAGCTGCTCGGAAAAGGGGGGCATCGCGGCCGAATATTCCACCCCTTCGATGGTTTTTCCCTGCATCCCGAACAGCACAATTTCGATATGCCGGGTAGGGTCTTCCGCCGTTACAACGGGGTCTCCTGCCAGAGGCGGGAAGGCGCCCGGCACTCCCTCGCCGTTACCTTGATGACAGCTGGCACAGCTCGTGCGATACAAGGTCGCCCCGATATTGGCTTTGGAGGAACTTGCCGGCTGCCCGGCCGTTTGCCGGGAAACTTGTCCCTGGCCAGAATACCTGCTATAGGTAGGTGTTGCAGCAAACTCTTCCGGCACATTCCACTGCTGGGCGATATAAAAAGTGCTCCATGCCACTACCACAAGCAACAGGACCCATGCCCAGGTGGGGACCGGCGCGGGTGTCTCTGCCCTCGCAGGCTCCCAAAATGGCTCTTTGGCCCCGCCATAAGCATTTAACAGGATAGGTACTTTCCCATCCAGGGTGTCATTGTCCTGTAGTCCCTCGACATCTATACCGGGACCGTTCCGCACTTCAAAGGGTATTTCCCGCACCCCTTTGTGCCCTGTGGCATCGGTGGCCACTACCTTTAGTTTATGTGGCCCATCTTCCAACTGCGTGGTGTCTAACTCAAACCGTACCGGGGGGCGATATGAGACAATGGGTTCTTCCTGGTCATCCAGGTACACATGAATCAAGTTACTATTGTCTTCAGCCATAGTGTATTCAGTTGAATTGGTCTTCTAAAATCTTGCGCTTTATATGATCTTCCGATTGTTCCCCCGGCCAGATAAACCATTTGATGGTGTAGTACACGACCCCGATCACTATGAGTGAAGAGGCAATAAGCACCAAGTAGTAGAGCGGTCCGTCCGGCGGGGCATATTCCCGGCCCTCAGGAGAGGTGGAAAACTGGTTGGCTTGCTGGATTAAAGACATCAACACTGAAAACATAGACTATTCCTCGGCGGTAATTTTATTGAGCTTATCACTGTTCCGAACTTTGGCCACATCTTCGGCGGTAACGGTCGGAGCGTCATTACCCCAGCTGGTCCGCTCATGGTTGATTACGGCCGCTACTTCTTCGTCGGACAGCATTTCACCAAACGGCTGCATGATGCCCTGGTACTCGGTCCCTTCGATAGGTATCCCCTGCATGCCGTAGAGTACCACGCGAATATGGTCGGTGGGATCCTCGTCCGTTACAACCGGGTCGCCGGCCAGCGGGGGAAAGGCCCCCTGCACGCCCTGCCCATTCTGCTGGTGACAGGATGCACAGTTATTGGCGTATATCGTCGCCCCGTCGATCTTTTTTCTTGCTGCCCGGGCTGTAACAGAGTCCGCTTTTGCTTGTTGTGCTGCAGTTGGCTCGGCATCCATCGGTACCTGATCCAGGGATTGCATATAGGCAACGAGCGCCTCCGCACGTTCGGTGGCAACAACCTGACCTTCTTCCGGGCCATATTCACCCGGCATGGAGATCACCGTCGCATCTTCGGAGGGATTCTCTTCGATACTAAACAGCCAGGGATAGGATGGCATGATCGACTCCTCGACGACCGACCGCGGATTGTACAGGTGCATATAGTGCCATACCGCGCTCGGCTGGCGCTGCCCCACATTGCTCAGGTCGGGACCGGTTCGCTCGCTCCCCAGCACGGCCGGCGTCTGCCGCCATACATCCTGCCGGCCAATGCGGGCATAGTCGCCGGGAGCCGAAGGGCGTCCCCAGTTTTCATCCATTTCAATAGGGCGCACCTGCTGGGTATGACAATAGACACACCCCTCACTGATAAATACGTTGAGGCCCTTCTGCTGGAGCTCGGTCATCGGTTCGCTGGCCGGCAGGGGCTCGTTTTGCTGCTGTACCCACAGGGCGGGAAATACGGCAATAAGCAGGCTGAGGAAAATAAATCCCCAGAATACAACACCAAATAATAGCTTGTGATTTTTATGGAAATTGAGCTTCATAATCAGTTAGGCAGTTTTCGATTCGGTAGTTTCAGCGATTTCGCCCTGGGCGGTGGGTCGCATTTTCCATACGTTGTAGGCGAATATCAGGTGAGAGAAAAACATCATCGTTCCACCCACCGCTCTCCAGACCCAGTACGGGGTCATCAGCGTGACCGACTCAATAAATGATTCGCCGGCGATCCAGCTGAGTCCCTGCAGCGTACCTCCAATCATGAGTGGTATGCTATAGACCAACACGCCGATAAGGGCCAGCCAGAAGTGCGCGCCTACGGCAAATTGTGGCGGTTCGTTGCCCGTCATCCGGGGGATAAGACCGTAGATACCGCCCCAGACAAGAAAGGAGACAAACCCGTACATGCTCATGTGGGAATGCGCGATGGTAAAGTTGGTAAAGTGCCATACTTTATTCAGGGATCGAAAGGCCTCCAGGGTGCCCTGGTAGGAGACAATTGCATAGAATATCACGCCGACCAGGATAAAGGGAAGCGAGTAGCTTCTTGCAATGGACCGCCACTTCCCGCGCATTGTTAGCAGGAAGTTCCCGGTTCCTGCGGTAACGGGGACGATCATCCCCACGCTGAATACTATGGCTACGGTCTGTATCCACCAGGGAATGGGGCTAAAGACAAAGTGATGGGATCCGATCATCGTGTAGAATACCATCTGCGTCCAGAATGCCAGCACACCCAGCGAGTAGGAATAGATCGGCCGGTTCAGCAGTTTGGGAAGAAAGTAGTAGGTCAGGCCCAGCACCATCGGGGTAAACCACTGTCCCACGCCCTGGTGCATATAATAGCCCTGGATCACCGTTTGGCTTATCCCGTCCTCTTGATAACCCGGAAGATAGGCAATGCTCACCAAGACGATAGTCCAGAGGCAGGCAGCCAGGATATACCAGTTCGAAATGTAAATTTCCTTCACATTCCGATCAGCGATTGTCTTATACAAATTATAAGCCACCAGGATAAGTCCGAATGCAAAGAACGCAAAAATAGGCCAGATGATCTCGCGGTACTCCTGCGCGCCGTTGTTAATACCGGCCATCAGGCTGATTACCCCTAAAAACACGGCTATATTCATAAGGCCAAGGCTCGTCCATCCCAGCCGGTAGCTGTAGAGCTCGCGCTGGCTGGTTCTGGGGACCACATACAGGGCCAGTGCAATCATGGCTTGAGAAAGGAATCCCCAGAATACCACGTTGGTGTGTACGGGACGAAGCCTGCCAAAGGAAAGCCAGGAGATCGAATCGAGCGCCGGCCAGACAAACTTAAATCCTACATATTCTCCAACGAGTGTTCCGAATACCAACCAGAAGGCGGAAAAAGCGACAAAGGAAAAAATGAGGCGGATTGATTGCAGCGAAGTGTCAATTCGCTCTCCGGCCCTGGCTTTCTCAACCGTTAACGGTCGCTGGACAGAACGTATAGCAGATGGTTTATTCATAATCTCAAACTGTTATCATCAATAGACTTTACATTACGATTGTGTAACGCGTTGCTTTTTCTTGATTGAGGCACTGACCAACTGGAAGAGTACGCCCCCCAGGAAAAGCAGGATCGCCAGCACGTTGCCGTGGCTTCCAATTTTTCGGACTACCGGCCACCAAAGCAGATCTCCGATAACCCGGGTCAATAGAAATCCGTGAAGAAGAATTAGCGGCAGGTAAAAATAGGAGTGCCAGGGTACCAGTTTCCCTGACAGGGAAGGGATGATGACCGATGCGTGGGCAAAGATCATGCTGAATACAAAGCCCACAAAAATCATGTGGAGGAGTCCGTCATACAGCGGCCCCGCGGTCGGGAACCCATGCCAGAGGCCAAACAGGCCGGACAGGATCAGCCACCCGTAGCCCGTCAGCAGGCAGATGGCACTATAGCGCGTCCACTCCACTGATTTGATGGTACGGCGGGCCACATCATATTTAATGAGCCACCCCGCCACCCCGATCAGAAGCACGGATGCAATGGTCCAACCAATGGTTCGGTCGATATGAGTGAGGGCGAGCGCTCCGATCCAACCCAGTATGAGCCCGGCAAACAGTCGCTGGGCCTGCTTCGGGGGACGCATAATACGGTTGAGCTCCAGCCGTTCCCCGAAAATGGTAAGCATGGGGAAGGCAGCCCACCAGGCTACCAGGGTATAGATTGGATAACCGATAATATAGAGCACGTTTCCAACCATCAGTGAAGCGGCTCCAAATGCCATAATCAGGTGGTAGATTTTGGGCTGCAGGTAGTACAGGTAACTCATAACGAGTGTCAACCCTATCGAACCCAGAAGCAAAAGCCACTGGCCCGCAACCACCGGACCCGCCAGCAGCAATACCGTAGAGGCCGCCATCAGCACCGGGGCCGCATAGGCCCATTTCTTTTCAAGGGCGGCCGCGCGTTCCAATCCAATGAGTGTTCCGAGGAATCCATTGATCATAAGCGGACCATGAGCCATGGGAGATACCGGCTGAGTGGGGGCGTCACTTAAAAACCCAAGTCGAACCAAGCCCGAAAACAGGCCGGTAATCAGGCCTACAGCCGCAAAAAAGAGAAGACTAACCAACACTTTGTTGGAAACTTTACCAGTGTTCATTTAATCTTTGAAATTTTAAATGGTTTCTGATCTAATGTGAGCCAGATTTTTTTTACCTGCCTTTTTCACACTTGGGCTCGTGGCGGAGGATGAGCAAAAAATTCAACGTCCGGTTTAATCATATCAACGTTCCACTCAGGCTCCCAGACCACCCGGGCTTCAAAAGCCTCGATCTGGTCCATCGAATCCAATGCCTCTTCCACTTTCTGTTGAAGAAACCGGCGCATGGGACAGCCGGGCGTGGTGACCGTGTATTCCACGACAACGACATCCCCTTCTGGGTATATACCGTACACCAGTCCGAGATCAACAATATTGACCCCCAGTTCGGGATCGATAACCCCTCGGAGCTTCCCAGCAATGGCCGTTCTATCTAAAGCTGATAAATCCATAATCTTTCTAACAGTATTGACTAGATGGGAGAAAATCCCCGAGCGAGCACCTTTGCAAAAGCTGACCTCTGTTTGGAAAAGTACCCGCCGGGTTTATTGATAACCTACGCTAATAACTTGTTTGCTAACTGGCTTTTTTCCCGATACGCACTTTCCACACGTCGGGCCCTTCCTGCAGGTATTCCCAGCTGAATTTTTCTTCTCCATGAACTACAGCCATCTGGTAACCCAGAGGTTTCGGATCATGATCGTTTATTATTACAAAAGCTTCCCCTTCCTCCAGTTCATCAAACGTTTCGAAAATGGTGGAATGTCGTTTAGGAGGTGGCATGGTGCGAACATCGAGTTGTTGTTCTGTATCGGGCATCGGTTTAAGTATTTGGGTTTAGATTGTACTGTGATAAATTTCAATTTACTCTATGGCCGTGGATTCACTCCACGGGCTTGGCCTCACCGTTCCAGCTTTCGACCAGGTATTCGCGCTTGTCCTCACGCTGACCCCATTCCTCGGCATCGGGCAAGGGATCTTTAACCTGGTTGATGATGTGGGCAGCCCACTCTTCAGACAGCCGATCGTTGAGTTCAATGTATTCCTCCCACTCCATCGGCACTTCGTCATCCGGGTAGATAGCATTCACAGGACATTCCGGCACGCAGGCATCACAATCGATGCATTCAAAAGGATCTATCACCAGGAAATTGGGCCCTTCCCGAAAAGCATCTACGGGACAGACGGCCGCACAGTTGGTGTGCTTGCACTGAATACAGGGTTCGGTAACGACGTATGCCATAGCAGTAAGTGTTAAACGATTCTCAATTGCTTCAGTGGAAAGGTAGGGGGATGGAAAATTAATATCAACTATAAAAACGGTTTTAACCTTTTTTATTGATTTAATGATTTGGCATCCCTATTTTGAAACAGCTTGAAAAAATGATCACGGAACGAAACCGACTATTATGAATACCCATTCAGCCCTTGCGAACCTGACTCCTGAAGCTACCATTGAGGAAATTATTGCAGCCGACCGAAAAGCCGGTGACTTGCTGGCTTCTATCGGTCTGGAGCCGGCAAGCCACAAAAGTGAAACCTTGCGTTCGGTATGCCAGCAGCTAAAGTGGAGTGAAGTGGAGGTGCTGACGTGGGTTAAGAAAAACCGGATCGTCAGGAATGGTAATAGTCAAGAACAAAAGCAGAAAAAGTCCGAGAAGCTGGATTACGGAGCTAATATAAACCAATGGTGCAAATATGTTGAAGACCAGTATCATCCCCAGCTGCTCTCCCTGCTTGGGGAGGTCACCCATGATTTCCCCAGGATTCATAAGATACACGGTAATCAATATACCTGGCTGAAACATTTGCAATGGCCGCTTGAGAAATTTGACGATAAGCTTCAGTACTACACCTATTTTGAAAGCAAAAAATTCTTCCCCGTTGTAAAAAGCTTGACTGACAGGAAGCAGGATACCCTGGATGGTACCATACAGAAAATACAGCGCGGCATGGAAATAATGATGGAAGATCAGAAAGCTCTATTGAAATTAATGAATACCATCGAACAGAAGGGAAACAAGCTTCAAAATCCCAAAGGAGCGTGCTCAACCCTGCGGATTCTCAATTACAATTTGAAAAAACTATTTTCAACGCTCAGAGAAGAATTTACCATTGAGCAACAGAATATCACGCCCCGTATTAAAGAGAGGCTGAACACCAGTTAGTTACTCCTAATCATATTAATAACTCAAAATAAGACTTCTATGTTTACCGGCTCAAAAAAAGAATTGTTGGATCTTATTAAACGAAACGGAGCCATCTCCATTGATGATGCGGTCGATGTGGTTGAGCTGGCTAAAACAACCGTGCGAGAACACTTCCTGCAGCTTGAACGGGATGGATATATCCAGCGGGATTATGTGCGTTCAGGCCCAGGTAGGCCAAGTCTTCAATACCAGATGACCCAAAAGGGCAACAGCCTGTTTCCCTCCTCTGAGTCCGCTATGGTACGTGAGCTTTTGAAATACCTGAAACAGAATGGAGAAGAAAAAACGATTGAGGATTTTTTTGAAACATTCTGGGATCAACGGATCGAAAAAGCCCGGCGCCGGATGGATGAACTCTCTCATGATGGAATACAAGCACAGGTAGAAGCCCTGATGAAAATGCTGGAGGAGGAGGGCTTTATGCCCGAATTCAATATTGATGAGGAGAGTGAAGCCCTAACGGTCAAGGAGTGCAATTGTCCATTTAGCGAGGTCGTCAAGGAAACCAAATTGCCCTGCAAGCTGGAGGCGATGTTTTACAAAAAGCTGTTTGAGCGCGATGTCGAACGCACCTCCTATATCGCAGAAGGCGATTATTCCTGTACCTATGATATTTCGTTGAAGGCAAGCTAGTGTAGTTATTGGTTGATTCGTGTATTAGTTATTTGTGGGGTCTAGCACATTATTTTCTGCTTTATGCCCAGTTAACCCAGGTGTACTATCTAAAAAATTTATTGCGTACTGTATTACAAATTTGATGGTAATAGCACTAGCTAATCACTGATAAATAAGTTTAACACCACTTACCCATGACGGAAGAACAATTAAAATCTAATACATTAGATAACCCGGAGCTCAAAACAAATGGAGCTGTAGGTTACAGTTCTATCGACACCTTTCTTAAAAGGGTTAAAGAAAAAAATCCCGGTGAAATTGAATTTTTTGAAGCGGTTAAGGAAGTCATAGATTCCGTATGGGAGCTGCTGGAAAAGCATCCCAAATATCTGCATTCAAATATATTAGAACGCCTTACCGAGCCCGAACGGGTTATCATGTTTCGCGTGCCGTGGACCGATGACAAAGGACATGTGCATATCAATCGTGGTTACCGGGTGGAGTTTAATTCGGCGATCGGGCCGTACAAAGGGGGACTGCGTTTCCATCCGTCGGTGAACCTGGATATACTCAAGTTCCTTGCCTTTGAACAGACCTTTAAAAATAGCCTGACGACGCTCCCGATCGGGGGTGCCAAGGGGGGAGCCGATTTTGATCCCAAGGGAAAATCCGATTCGGAAGTCATGCGATTTTGCCAGTCCTTTATGACGGAGTTGTACCGGTATATTGGTCCCGAAACGGATATTCCTGCCGGAGATATCGGCGTCGGCAGGCGCGAGATTGGGTACCTGTTTGGCCAGTACAAGAGGCTGAGTAATGAGTTTAACGGCGTGATGACCGGCAAGAGCGCAGAATCCGGCGGCAGCCTGCTGCGACCGGAAGCCACAGGGTATGGACTGGTCTATTTTGTCAGTGAGATGCTTCAGGCCCAGGGTAAGAATCTGAAGGGACAAACCATTACAATTTCCGGGTCTGGAAATGTGGCCCAGTTTGCAGCGGAAAAATCGCTTCACCTCGGTGGCAAAGTGGTCTCGCTTTCGGACTCTGATGGCACCATTTATGACCCAAAAGGGCTGGATGAAGAGAAGCTGGCGTTTGTCAAGCATCTTAAAAATGAGAAACGGGGTCGCATTCGCGAATATGCCAAAAAATATGATGTCACCTACCTGGAGAACCAAACCCCGTGGAATATTCCATGTGACATTGCCCTCCCCTGTGCAACGGAAAACGAAATTGACGAGCAGGATGCCATTGCGCTGGTCGAAAACGGTTGCTGGTGCGTGGCAGAGGGCGCCAACAAACCCTGCCAGCCGGGAGCCGTGCAGGTATTCCTGGAAAACGAGCTGTTGTTCGGACCGGGAAAAGCAGCCAATGCCGGTGGTGTGGCGGTCTCGCAGCTGGAGATGGCTCAAAATAGCATGCACACCCAATGGTCGCGGGCGGAAGTGGACAGCAAGCTCCAGGAAATTATGCGGAATATCCATTCGAAATGCATAACCCATGGTGAGACAGACGGTAACATCAACTATATCAAAGGGGCTAATATTGCGGGCTTCCTCAAGGTGGCGGATGCCATGCTTCAACAAGGTTTTGTTTGATTGGCTGCGCCTTTGAATTAGTGAATTGTTGCTTGAAGATGAGAAACAAATTCGGATTGCCCAAAATATTCATTTTGGCAGTGGGCTTTGAAGTACTGTTGTTTTGATCTCTCCAACACCCACTCATGATTACAACAGACTTGTGGTGAGATATTTCAAAGCCCGCTCGTTAAGAGAATCCGGGTTATTATAAAAAAACAGGAATGTCAGAATGAGTAAATAAGTTTAGGTGTGTAATTAAAAAGACAAAAGACTCTTAAATATGTGTATGCGCCCGTTGCTGGTTCCTGAAGCTTTTTGCAAAACAAGAACTATTAAGATGCAATACGATGATTACGATTGATGAAAAGCCACCGGAAATACTGGAAGTAAACATATCCGAAATTTTTAGTCGTGGAGATATTGATCAGCTGGCTCCAACGCTTAAAAAGTATGCACGCAATTCGGTCCGGCCCCGGCTCTTGTTGATTGCAAGTGATTTCCAGGGCTGGTACGGGGCGGGCCCTTGGTGGAGCGATCTGAAACTGGACGATGAATGTGATTGCAATGTGGATTTTCAGCGTATTGCCTTAATAGGAGACCCGATTTGGAAGGTTTGGCTGACCACCTTGATAAGCTCGTTTACACCCGGTGAAATTAAATTCTTTACATCCAACGAGATTTCGAAGGCGCGCAAATGGCTGAACAGCCAGGATACAACCTGATTGAGCAAGCACATTAGAATTAACCTGACAACTGGACAAGAGGTGATAACCATGATTGTACATGACTTAGCTAAGTTTGTAACCAAGGCAACATATCATAATTTATCAGATGAGGCAGTTAAGCAACTAAAAATAAGGCTTCTTGATTCGTTGGGAACAGCAATTGGAGCCATTGAGGGACCACCTGTGCAGGGGATCCGAAAGATGATTGATGATTATCTTGGCGGCTCCCATTTAAGCACTTTAATCGGCGGTGGAAAAACCACGCCGGAGCGTGCGGCTCTATATAACAGCGGCTTGGTCCGCTACTTAGATTTTAATGACAGCTACCTGGCCAAAGGCGAAACTTGTCACCCGAGCGATAACATCGGCTCCATTCTGGCGGCCGGTGAAACGACCAACCTCAGCGGCAAGGATTTTCTGACAGCACTGGCGGTCGCTTACCAGGTGCAGTGTCGCCTCAGCGATGAAGCGCCGGTACGTGATAAAGGATTCGACCACACCACCCAGGGCTCATATGCTGTTGCAGCCGGTGTTTCTAAAGCACTGGGATTGGACGAAGATAAAACAGCGAACGCTATCGCCATTGCCGGTACCGCCCTGAACGCCCTGCGTGTCACGCGAACGGGAGCACTCTCAAACTGGAAAGGGCTGGCTTATCCCCATACAGCATTCGGGGGTACCCATGCCGCCCTGCTGGCGAAGCATGGCATTACTGGTCCGCCCGCCGTATTTGAAGGCAATAAGGGCTTTATGGATTCGATCGCCGGGGAGTTCTCCATCGATTGGAGGAATGAAGATCTGGAGCGGGTGACCGATACCATCATTAAGAAATACAATGCCGAAATCCATTCGCAATCTTCCATCGAAGGAATGATTGAGCTCAAGGTTGAAAAGAGCTTTACGGCTGATGAGGTGGAGCAAATTGAGATCGAGATCTTTGATGTGGCGTATCACATTATCGGCGGCGGTGAAGAAGGCGACAAAACGATTGTCCGCAACAAGGAGGAAGCCGACCACAGCCTGCAATACATGGTATCGGCCGCCCTGTTGGATGGGCAGGTTATGCCTGAACAATATCGACAAAAACGCATTGAAGCCGATGACATCCAATCGTTGCTGCAAAAAGTGAAGGTTTCTCCCAAGCAGGAGTACAGCGATCGCTTTCCTGATGAGATGCCGGCCCAAATCACCGTGCATCTGATGAACGGCCAAACGTACGAGACTGAGAAAAACGACTACGAAGGATTTCACACGCGACCGATGAGCTGGGAGACGATCATCCAAAAATTTGAAGGGTTGGCCGAGCCCTATACCTCACCAAAATTACGAGAACAGATAATAAACCACGTCAAGAATTTTGAGAACCACAAAGTAACAGACTTAATGGGTCTGCTGAAAAATGTTGAACTCACGTCTATTACTACAATCCCTACAATGAATAACTAAAGGAAGTACCTATTATGGCCGACGAAAAAACATTCGACTTCTTAAATAAAAACGAACGAGAACCCAAACCACGCAAAACAGGCATTACCGAAATCCGTGGCCCCTATTATGCCGTAATGGGCAAGCGATACCTCCAGGATATCATGGAAACGATGGGCGAACACGTGGACTCGCTGAAGTTTTCCGGCGGATCTTTTTCCATCATGCCCAAAAAATCGGTACAAGAGCTTATCGATATCGCCCACGAGCACGACGCGCTGGTATCCACCGGCGGATTCATGGAATATATTCTTACCCAGGGTAAAGAGTCCGTGGACAAATACATTGACACCTGCAAGGAGTACGGTTTTGATATCATCGAACTTTCGGCCGGCTTCATAACGCTTCCTACTGATGACTGGCTGCGCCTGATCGAGAAGGTGCAGGAGGCGGGACTTAAAGCTAAGCCTGAAATTGGTATCCAGTTTGGAGCCGGAGGAGATACTGCTCAGGGCGAGCTGGAATCCGAAGGTACGCTCGATACTGGCTATGCCGTGAAGCAGGCGAAACGCTTTGTAGATGCCGGAGCCTATATGATCATGATCGAATCGGAAGGTATCACCGAAAATGCCGACCCGTGGAGAACTGATGTTCCGGCCGCCTTCATTAACGAAATCGGTCTGGAAAAGCTGATGTTTGAAGCGGCTGATCCGGAAGTATTCGCCTGGTACATCAAGAATTATGGTCCCGAAGTAAATATGTTCGTGGACCATAGTCAGATCGTACAGCTTGAAACGCTTCGCCGCGGCATCTGGGGCACCAAAAGCCTCTGGGGACGCGTGCTTACGTATAAGGACTAAACTTCAAGATCCTATTTAAAACGATGTTTCAAAAGCAGTTTAACTTACGATACTTCGAGATGGGTCAGCATGGGGTAGCAACTCCCGTTACCATCTTAACCCTGCTGGAAGAAGCGGCTGCAGATCACTGTTTGTCTATAGGGCATAGCCTGTACGACCTCCTTGAAAAAGGGATCGGATGGGTGTTACTCTCAGGACGCATGGTGATGGAGCGTTATCCACGATACAAGGAAAAGATCACGATTAAAACCTGGCTGTCTGAAGTCAGAACATTCAGAGGCACCAGAGAAAACCTGATTCTTGACGAAGAGGAAAACATCATTGGCAGAGCTAAAGGGCTCTGGCTGTTTTTTGATATCAAAAGAAGAAGACCCAAGAGAATTTTTGAGGATATTCTGAAAAAATGGACCATTAATACCGATAAAAGTATTAACGAGGAGACCCAAAAGATTGAGCCCCTGGAGTCGGCATTATACAGGAATGAATTTATCGTACACCGGTATGATATGGATTCAAACGAACATGTCAATAATCTGCGATATTTGCAGTGGGCTATGGAGTCTATACCAGATGAAATAAGAGATCACTGTTATCTACATACTATTGATGGACACTTTGTCGGAGAAGCTCATTACGGACATACCGTTGAGTCATTAACCGAACCGGATAACAAGGAAAAAACATTCATGCATACTATACGAGACGTAGATAGTAACCAAGTCTGCTCCACTGCCATAACTATATGGAAAGATCACAAATAAATCCTAAAACAGAACCAAATTATGAGTACTAACAACCAACACATTTTTCCACCGGCAACACCCGAAATGTCAAAAAAGCGCGCTGATTTAGCACCTGACCAAGTAAAGGCCTTTCGCAATTTTAACAAGGAGGTCTTCAAAAAGGGCGCTCTGGACAAAAAAACCAAACAGCTAATTGCAGTTGCCTCTGCGCATATTACCCAGTGTCCCTACTGTATAAAAGGTCATACCAAACAGGCCAAGCAAAAAGGTGCTACCAATGAAGAAATTATGGAGGCCATCTGGGTGGCGTCAGAAATGCGTGCCGGGGCAGCTTACGCGCATGCGGCACTGGCCCTGGATGAGATGGAAAAAGTGGATGAAAACAACAACGAATAAGTAAAACTATATGAACTTGTGGGCACCACATATCCATTATACGGCCACGGCCATCCATATTTTTGCCGGTGTATTTTGGCTGGGCTGGATGTTTTTCCTGTTTTTGGTATTGCGGCCGGTTGCCGCGCGGGTTACGGGCGGCAATCCCGGGAAAATCATGAAGCCCATTCGCAGGCGCGTTCGCAAGATTGTGTTTTGGATCATCACCATTCTTCTGTTGACCGGCTTGTACAATATGGGCTACCGCGGTTTGCTGGACTGGTCGGTACTGACCGGTACAGCGGTGGGTCACCGCATGCTGTGGAAGCTGGGAGCGGCGGCCATCCTGTTTGCCGTTTATTACCTGGCCCCTATTGTTATGGGAGGAACATCCGATGGCAAAGATGATAACTGCCACAGTGCGCCTCATCCTATGGCCAAAAAGGTAACCATGCTTATGCATGTCCTTGCTTTTTCTGCAGGTGTGACTGCGGCCTATTTGGGAATTACTATTGGTGGATAGTAGAAATGTGAATTGAAACCGGATTATTATGGAACCGCGAATTGATTACTGGAACAAGGCACCCGATGCCCTGAAAGGCATGGTGAATCTTGAAAAGACTGTAAAGGAATCAGATCTGGAAATATCACTGATTGAATTGGTGAAGCTGAGGGCCTCACAGATTAACGGCTGTGCCTACTGTATTGATATGCATACCAAGGATGCGCGCCAGGCAGGGGAAACCGAACAGCGTCTTTATGCATTAAATGCCTGGCAGGAAACTAATTTTTACAGCGACCGAGAGCGTGCAGCCTTAAAGTGGACTGAGGCACTAACAGAAATTTCGGATCGTCATATCACGGATGAGCTGTATGAATCCGTTCAAGAGCATTTCAGCGAGGACGAGATGATCATTTTAACCCTGTCCATCGTGGCAATTAACGGCTGGAACCGCTTGGCTATTGGATTTGGAACCGTTCCAGGTAGTTACAAACCTGAGCTTGCTAATTAAAACTGAGCCAATGGCTATCCAGTTAAAGCGGATTTACGACGATCCCTCGGAAGATGACGGTTACCGCGTCCTGGTGGACAGGCTGTGGCCTCGGGGCGTATCCAAGGAAGCAGCCCGGCTGAACGAGTGGTGTAAAGATATTGCTCCCTCTACCGAGCTGCGCAAGTGGTTTGATCACGATCCCGAAAAGTTTGAAGAGTTTGCGAAACGCTACAAGACCGAACTTACAGGTCGGGAAGAGGTGGTAGAGTCTCTGCTGGATATTGCACAGCAACAACGGCTTACGTTGTTGTTTGCTGCCAAAGATGAGGTACACAATCATGCCGTAGTTTTGAAGGAGTTTCTGGACACCTATGCGAGTTAATTACCAACAATGAAAGTGGCCTTGTGAGGTTGTAGCTGAGCTGAAAAATTTAAAGACACCTAATCGGAAATTAAATATTTAAAATTATGTGTAATCAATTAAAAACACTCTCCGACAATCAGCTGGAGCACCTTATCAAAAATGCCATTGATGAATACCACGGCGAAGATTACAGCTATACCATTAAAGATCTCAGTTCTCCAGACGTCAATTCCACCGAGCAGAAACTCACGTTTAAAGTGGAAATAAGATGCAGCGAAAAAAACAATTACGCTCACTAATAAAACAAATACACAGAATTATGAGAAAATATGTATTCACGATAGCACTCGGAATCGTCTTGCTGGTAGCCGGAACAGCATTTATTTCATTTCAAGATAGCGATACAATCGATATGGCCAAGCAGGATGAGCTGTCACTAATTACCAACACGCCCGAAGAAGGGTTCCAGGTAGCGGTACAGCTGGCCAGGAAAGGAGTAACGACTACGCAGCCGGACAAAGATGTGCTGTTTATGCTGCGGGATGTGTACTCCAAAGACCCCGATGCGCTTATTGCCAGCTCGCATGTCATCGCCGTGCATTATCAAACTGTGGCGGCTGCCAATAATTATTGGCGTGAATAGCTAAAAAGAAATCATTATGGATGATTCAGAAATGCCTGTTGAGCCTATTTGCGTTTTTTACGGAACTACGACCGGCAACAGCGAGATGTTAGCCGAAGAAACAACCGAGAAACTTCGCGAAATGGGTTTTCCGGCAACACTTTCCAGTACGGAGGGAGTTACCGCCGGCGTGCTTTATCAGATGGGTACACTCCTGCTGTTAATGAGTACCGATAACGAGGGGGATCCCCCAATGATGGCAGAAAAATTCTATGAATCCCTGGCCGACAAAAAAGTGGCCGATTTAGATCACCTGTCGTTCAGCGTCCTGGCACTGGGAGATTCCTACTATCCCGATTTTTGTCAGGCGGGAAAGGATTTTGATCGCATGCTGGAGATGATGGGGGCGCACCGACTCACCGAAAGAGTTGATTGTGATGTCCATTTCTGGACGCAATTTGAGAACTGGTTTATCAATGTGCGTTCGGCGCTTCTGAATAAGAGAAAAACGCTGGAGTGCTGTACCAGCATTGTGTAAGCCTATTATATGCGGAAAAAGATACGTCATTGACAAGCCGAATTGATCACTAAAATCCATCATCGATATGCCTTCATTTTGGAAAGCATTACAATCGCAAGTGGGCCGCAAGATCTTGTCGGGCATTACCGGAATCGGGCTGATCCTGTTTGTTATTGTCCACCTTGCCGGTAACCTGACGCTCTTTGGCTCTGCCGAAGCGTTTAACAAGTACACCTACAGTCTTGAGAGCCTGGGCTGGATACTGTACGTGCTGGAAGCGGGACTGGCCCTGGCGTTTATCCTGCATGCCGGCGTTGGTATTTTCATCTGGCTGAAGCGCCGCCGTGCCAAGCCGGTCAAGTATAACAACTTCCAAAGCAAGGGCGGTCCGAGTCATATCAACTGGTCGTCGCGTTCGGTTATCTTTACCGGAATCATACTGCTCGTATTTCTTGTGATTCATCTCGAAAATTTCAAATTCGGTGATGCCCAGACCATTGTGGTTGACGGGCAGCAGATGCGCGACCTGAAGACGCTGGTGATCGATACTTTTCAAAGTCCATGGTATGCCTTTGGCTATACTTTTGTGATGATGGCCCTGGGTTTTCATATGGCCGACGGATTTTGGAGCGCTGTTACCTCGCTGTCGATGAAGTGGTCACGGTTTTCGGACCTGTTTTACCTAGTCAGCATCATATTTGCCATACTGATGGCGATCGGTTTCCTGTTCATTCCCCTGTACATCTATATTACGGGTGGGCAGGGAGCACTAATTTCATAATGACGAAATCACTGTAATCGAATAACACAGTAAAAAAATAAAGGACCCGTGTTGCTATTATGACTAAGCAAGAAAAAATGGAAGCGATCCAACAACTCAAGAAAGAAAAGAAGGCACTCATACTGGCTCATAACTACCAGGTGCCGGATGTCCAGGACGTTGCTGATTTTATAGGCAGCTCGCTGGGACTGGCCCGCCGGGCCGAACGTACCGACGCAGAGATCATTGTATTTTGCGGGGTACACTTTATGGCGGAGAGTGCCTCCATTATTTCGCGGGACAAAAAGGTGTTGATTCCCGACCTGGAAGCGGGCTGTTCACTGGCAGAGACGATCACCGCTGAACAGCTCAGGGACTGGAAAGCGAAACATCCCGGTGCAGTGGTCGTCTCTTATGTAAATACCTCTGCCGAGGTAAAGGCGGAAAGCGACTACTGTTGCACCTCTTCAAACGCCGTTCAAGTGGTCGAATCGATACCGGAAGACCGCGAGATTCTGTTTTTGCCCGACAAATTTCTGGGTACCTACATCGAAATGCAGACCGGGCGCGACCTGAATATCTGGGACGGCGTGTGCCACGTGCATGAGAAAATCGGGGAGCTGAACCTAGCAGAGGTGCAAGAAGAGCACCCCGATGCGGAAGTGCTGATCCATCCAGAGTGCGGTTGCTCCACTTCATGCATGATGCGATCTTCGATGTATTTTGACTGCAGCGATGCGCACATCCACTCAACGGGCGGCATGATTGAACACGCTAAAGAATCAGAGGCCGATGAGTTTGTGGTGGCTACCGAAACCGGAATTTTATACCGCCTTGGCAAAGAGAATCCGGACAAGAAGTTTTATGCCGCCAATGAGGATTCGGTCTGCGAATTTATGAAGATGATCACGCTCGACAAGGTCTATGAGGCACTCAAGTACGAACAGTTTGAAGTTCGTGTGCCTGACCAGCTTGCCGAGCAGGCCCGGAAACCGATCGAGCGAATGCTGCAAATATCATAATTAACCTATTCCAATTAATAATTATTTAGCTATGAACCAATCAAACAAAACAGCCAGAGAAGTAGTAATAGATCATCTTAACGAATATTTGGGGGCGGCCGAAGAGATCGATATCCGTTCGGCCGTGCTGTGTGGAGAAATGGGCTGCGGTGATATGGCCGACTTTATTTTCAACCATGACGAACTCCGCCGCCCCTATAACGGCCGGGTTGACAATCCGGAAGAGGCCTGCCATAAGCTGCACGAGGCATATCAGCAGGTGATCCGGGATGGAAATGGCAATTAATATGATTTCTTTTTAAGACAAAATACTCTTAAAAATAATTTCTGATATATCCACAGAATTTCTGAAATATGCCTTCGCGGGTTGCTCTTTTTGTGAGGCCCGGGGAGGACAAACGAATAGTCTAGTCAATAATCTGTACATGTATAATAGATAACATAAACCAGGATTTTACTCATGGAACAAACAACACAGGAACTCGACGTACGAACACTGGTCCCAATCAAGCGGCACGAAAAACTGCTGAAGCTATTTAAGGAGCTGCCGGCGGGAGACAGTTTTGTATTTATCAACGATCACGATCCCAAACCGCTCTACTATGAATTCCGCTCGATCTACGGAGATGTGGTCGGCTGGGAATACCTGCAGCGCGGGGGACAGGAATGGAAAGTGCGCGTAACGCGTACCGAGCCCTCGCAGGGCAGGGAGTTTGAAGATATTTCCACGCTGATGGATCTCCGAAAAGCCGATAAAAAAGACTGGAAATATGCGGTATTTCATCGCTATGGAATGATGCTGAAAGGCGATACGATGGAGATCATATCGGAAGAAGACCCGGAAGAGATCCGCCGGATTTTCAAAAAGAAGTTCGATGGTGAATACACATGGACCTACAAGAAAGATCGCCCGGGAGAATATGTGATTCACGTGACCAAAAAGGAGGAGACCGATCCGGCGTTGGAGGATGTCTCTGTAGTTAATTCATTTGACGTTCGGCCGCATCCCCCTGCCAAACGCCACGATATGGTGTTCGATGCCTTCGACGAGCTGAAACCGGGCGAAGCGTTTGTGTTTATCAACGATCACGATCCCAAGCCGCTCTATTACCAGATGGAGGCCGAAAGTGACGAGCCGTTCAAATGGGAGTACCTGGAAACCATGCCGAAGGAGTGGAAGGTAAAAGTGATGAAGCTTAAAGAAGACAACAGTTAATGTAACAAAACGAGAACCATGAAAAGGAAAACGGCGGGCAGCTACTCTCGACCACATAAAAGTCGTAATACAACCACCAATTTTGAGCTGGACTCCACCCTGATGGAGCTTGTCAAGCTACGTATTTCACAGATCAACAAATGCGATGGTTGTGTGGAAAAATATCGGGAATCAGCTCGCCGTATCGGGGAAGAAAAGCAGCGAATCCACTGGCTGGATGCATGGACCGAAGCCCCGTTGTTTACCTCCAGGGAACAGGCCGCACTTGCCTGGACCGAAGTGCTGAGCCGAATATCCGAACAGGAAATAGCCGATGATCTTTATGATATTATTAAGGATTTTTTCTCGGATGAAGAGATAGAACAGCTGACCTCTGCAATTGAGAACATAAAAGAGCGAAAGCAACGCCGGAAAGTATAAACCCGGATTCCTCACATATATTTATGTTGTAACGCCAAAAGCCACTACACAACAAGGAGTCAGGACTATTGTTATCGCTTTTTGAAAACTACATGGCGCTTTTTCTGCGAAATTTACCCCTCAGCTGCGTTGAAGCTAACATGACGTGCTCAACGTACTCAGGTACGTTTCCACCGTCAATTTATCTTCGCCTTACTGAGGAAAAAATTTCTTGGTGAGGTAATCCGGGTAATTGGTGCCGGCAAACCGTTCAGGCCAACAAAAATGGACGAACTAAAAATCATATACAGAGGATATAGCAGATGAAATTATCTTCCCGAAAGGCGATTGTTACCGGGGCCGGAAGCGGGCTCGGTGCGGCCATTGCAACAGCCCTGACCCGGCAGGATGTACATGTATTTGGACTCGGCCGTACGAAAAAGAAACTGTCGGCTGTGCAGAACACAGCAGAGGGGCCATTTACCCCCGTTTCCATCGATATCACCGACCGGGCGGCGGTTAGCGGCTGGGTGTCCGAAACATTTTTCCGCGATTCGGCTCCCGATATTCTGGTCAACAACGCCGGAGCCGGGTATTTTGCCCAGGTGGATGAGCTGGCCCCGGAGCACTGGGAAGAGATGGTCCGCACCAACCTGAACGGGATGTTTTACCTGACCCGCGAGATCGTGCCCCTGATGAAGCAGCACTCCGGTAGCACTCACATTATTAATGTGGGATCTATCCTGTCCACAGTTGGTAATCCAAAGCAGTCCGGTTACTGTGCCACAAAATTTGGCATAGCCGGATTCAGTGAAGCGCTGTTTAAAGAATTGCGCTACGATGGTATTAAAGTAACCTGCCTGAATCCGGGTTCCATAGAGACCGATTTTTTTGAAGAGTCGGGCATTCGGCCTCACGACAGCATGCTGCAGCCCGCCGATATAGCAAACACGGTGATTCACCTGCTGCAAACGCCGGACAATTTTCTGGTCAGTGATTTGACGATACGCCCGCTGAATCCCAGACGCGGGGATTAGTGCCTGAGAACAGGAACTATCACAAATGATTATGACCGTTACCGCAGACGGTAGACCGCTATAATATTCACGCAAGGTTAGTCAACGGTCCACGAACAGTGGTCAAATACAACGTCACAGACTTATTTTTTAACTGATAACCAGATTTTGTAATTCAGATTAATCACATAAAAAAATTTGTTTTTATGAACATTAACGTTGGAATTATTGGTGGCGGCGGATATGCAGCAGGTGAACTGATTCGCTTGTTAGCCAGCCACCCGGAAGCAAATATTGATTTTGTTTATAGTCGCAGCCAGGGTGGAAGACCGATCCGTTCGGTCCATCAGGATCTGATTGGGAAAGTGGAAATGGACTTTGCCCAATCGGTGAATCCGGAGGTTGATGTCATCTTTCTATGCATGGGACATGGTAATTCACGCCGTTTTCTGGAAGAAAATAACGTGCCCGATGATATGAAGATAGTAGATATCAGTCGTGATTTTCGTCTATCTGAAGATGCCGGGTATAAAGGGGGTAAGCGTTTTGTGTACGGGTTACCTGAACTGAACCATGGGAAAATTAAAACGGCTGATTTAATTGCAAATCCCGGTTGTTATGCATCGGCCATAGAACTGGCATTGCTGCCGCTGGCCAGCAGGCAACATCTGCAGCAGGATATACATGTTCAGGCCATCACAGGCTCCACCGGGGCCGGCCGAAAACGATCCACAACATCGCATTTTAGCTGGCGCGACGGCAACATATCGATATACAAGGCGCTGAACCACCAGCATGAAGGGGAAATTAAGGAGTCCCTTCAATCCTTACAGGCCGGTTTTGATAAAGGCATCCATATTATTCCGGTGCGTGGTAATTATACCCGAGGCATTTTTGTGACGGCCTATACAAAAATCGATTTCAAGGAAAACCAGGCTGTTGAGCTGTACCATGATTTTTATCGGGATGCTCCATTTACCGCTGTCAGTTCGGAACCTGTTCACCTGAAGCAGGTGGTAAATACCAACAACTGCTTGCTGCATGTTCAGAAGGTGGGTCCCCATCTTCTGATCACAAGTATTATTGACAACCTGCTGAAAGGGGCATCCGGCCAGGCCGTACAAAATATGAATCTGATGTTTGGACTGGATGAAAATGTGGGGCTGGATTTGAAAGCCAATTATTTCTAGCCCGTATTTTTTATAAGAGTTTTGAATAAATTTCTTGGTGAGGTCCGGGCTAGTTCCCTGCTGAAGGATGACTGTACAAATGAATCTATAAACTTATAAAAAAATTGCTATCAGATGTTCCTTTTCCTAAAGCTTATCTAACCGTGAAAAGATAGGGCCATGTACAATGTAAAACTATACTGCCTCCAGCATGTACCTTATGAAGGACCGGAGATGATTGACCCCGTATTAGAGCAGATGGGATATACCTTGAAACGCATCAAACTCTACAACGGCGATCTGCTGCCTGATCTCAAATTTATTGACTATTTGATTGTGCTGGGCGGGCCGATGGATATGGAAAATGAAGACCGATATCCCTGGCTGGCCGATGAGAAAAAGCTGATCAAGGCGATGATCGATGCCGGAAAACCGATACTCGGTATTTGCCTGGGCGCCCAGCTGATTGCACACGTGCTGGGGCATTCCGTGTATCCGGCCGAAGACCACGAAATAGGCTGGTATCCTGTCCGGCTAACCAAAGCGGGCAGGCAGCATCCTGCAACCAAAAACTGGGGCGAAAACCCGACGGTATTCCACTGGCACAGCAATACGTTTGATCTGCCCAAAGGTGCCATCCATTTGGCCTCGACGGATCTCTGCCCGAACCAGGCGTTTATTTTAAACGAAAACATTATTGGCCTGCAGTTTCACCTGGAAATCGGGCATCCCCAGGTGCAGAAGATGATTGATAACTGGGGAAGATACAAAGAATCAGGTTTGAACGTGCAAAGTCCGGACGAGATGTTGCGAAAATCTAAAGCCGCTGTAAAAACCCAAAAAATGTTGTACCATCTGCTGTATTACTGGTTCACGGCAGTAAAAGATTAACCCGGATTATTCACGAAATAGTAAATATAAGAGGTTAAGCTCATGATAATACTGAGTATATAGAAATTCTCTTATAGCTCAATGTTGGGTGCCGTAGCAGTGTGCTGCGAAATTCGCCCGTGCACTTCGTTGAAGGAGAAAATGACGTGCTCAACGTACCAATGTACGGTTCCGCCGTCATTTTCCCTCCGCCTTGTGCACAACCAAATTTTTTGGTGAATAATCCGGGTTAATTTTGTGAGGGGTGGTCAAAAAAGTACCCGTTACGGTAAAGTTATAGTCGGTAAAATAGGGCCTGAACGAGTAAACAGGTGAAAGCTCTTCTAAATAGTGTTTTCAAATCACTCTTTCGGGTCGGGTAAATACTTCAGAATCCAGAATGAGCACAAGGCGAGTATAGCCGATCCGATAAAGGTAGTCAGTGCAAAGTTAAAGTTCTCCTGCAGGGCGTTGTTCAAAGCTCCAAACAGGAACCATATCTGCAGACTCACAAAAAGAATCAGAAGGATGATAATCGCAGTCATCAGCGTATTGGTCTTGTTGGGATGCGCTTTATTTTGTGATTCTCGAAAATCGGCCATGGCTTAGCTGATGTTTTCTTGTTCCTGTTCTTCCTTTCCCGTCACATACACTTTATCCTCTCTGATGATCACGGCTAATTGTGGAAGTGGACGCGGAGGCGGACCGGCAATCACTCTTCCTGATTCTGCATCAAAAAATCCCTGGTGGCACGGGCATTCTATCTGGTTCAGATCGGCCCGGTACCGAACCGCACAGGCCAAGTGCGTACATTTTTGCTCAAAGGCCCGCCAGCGGTCTTCCTCCAGCCGGATGAGGATATAGGGAACCACCTTGGTGCCCTCAATCTCAAACTGAAACATCTCTCCCACCGCCACATCCGAAACGTTGCATACAAAATGCTCTCCCTTCAATCCTTCCTTTGGAAACAGAAGCGACTTGATCACAATACCGCCATTACTGATGGCAAGGGCCCCGGAGAGCAGTCCCAGGAACTTGGCAAATTCCCTGCGGCTTACATGCGTGGCCTTGGTTTTTTCAATGGGGAAATCCCTTTTCCAATTTGGGTCATTATCGGAATGTTGGTCTTTCATAGCGTTGGAATTACAAAACGGTTAATTCATGTGAGCCCTTGGGCATCATTACGCTTACCTTGGTGTTTACAGTCTCATTACCAAATTTGAACTGGTTGACCGGAACGCTGTCGGGGCGTTTTTCTTCAATTTCTTCCCGGGTGCCGAAATAGAGTGCCTGGGTAGGACATACGGTGGCACACATCGGTTTTTTTCCTGCGCTCGTCCGATCGTAACACATGTTGCATTTCATCATCAGCTCGGCTTTTTCTTCCTTTTTCGGAACCCCAAACGGGCATGCATACACACAATTTGAGCATCCGATGCAGCGGGAAGTGTTGGCTGTATGAACAATACCGTAATCATCCTTGGTGATGGCGTCGGCGGGACACACCTTCGCACAGGCCGGGTCTTCGCAGTGCATGCACACCTGGACGGTGGTTTGGGTACTGACCGCCCGCTCCACATAGTGAATATGGATCATGCTCTCCTGCCCGTTGGTTTCGCACTCGGCACAGGCCATCTCGCAGGCATGGCAACCGATACATCGCTGCATATCTACAAAAAAGCCCATTTCCTGGTCAAATTCGGTATCTAACATAATCTGTCCTCATTTTAATTAAGATTGTGCATAGCTTTGAAATGCTGTTTCTGTTCGGTGATCCGATGCTTTTTCCCCGGTCGGTACCAACTGGCAGGCACAGACCTTGAATTCCGGTATTTTGGAAACCGGATCCAGCGTACCGATTGTGAGCTGGTTGGCCGAATGTTTGCCGCCCCAGTGGTAGGGGATAAAAACGGTGTCTTCCCGGATGGTCTCCACAACGTGAGCCGGAAATTCTGCTTCTCCACGCCTGGTTTTCACTTTGATAAGATCCCGTTCTTCGATACCGTACTGGTAAGCCAACCTGGGATGAATCTCCAGCAGCGGCTCGGGGTATTGATCCACCAGTTTCCCGATCCGGCGGGTTTGGGTGCCGCTGAGATACTGGGATACTACGCGACCGGTTGTCAGCACCACGGGAAACTCATCATCAGTAACTTCGGAAGGCTCGCGATAGGGAACCGGGTTAAAGTGGGCCTTGCCGTCGTCCGTGGCAAATTCGTAATCTTCCCAAAGCCGCGGAGTTCCCGGGTGATCCAGATCGGGGCATGGCCAGAACACGCCCATATTCTTTTCGATCTTTTCGTAGGTAATACCGTAGTAATCAGCCGTGCCGCCTTTGGAGGCTACCCGGAGTTCATTGAAGATGGCCTCGCTGTTTTCATAGTCAAATTTGTCGCCTGCGCCCAGCCGCGCTGCCAGCTCTTTCAGAATTTCTGTGTCCTTTCGCGCATTGCCAGGCGGAGTAACGGCCTGGTTGATTTTTACAACGCGTCCTTCAGCCGTGGTAACGGTTCCCTCCTCCTCTTCATGCAGCGAACCGGGCAGGATGATATCAGCATGGCGGGCGGTTTCATTCAGGAAAAAGTCGATGCAGGCATAAAACTCCAGTTTCTCCAGGGCTTCACGCACAAAATTGTTGTTGGGCAGAGAGACCAGCGGGTTGAAGCAGATGGAAAGCAGTCCCTTGATCTCTCCCCGGTGTATGGCCTCTATAATCTCATAAGCCGTAATCCCTTTTCCGGGCATTTCCTGTTCATCGATGCCCCACACATCGGCAATATATTTGCGGTGTTCCAGGTTGGTGATATCGCGGTTGCCGGGAAGCTGATCGCACTTGTGACCGTGCTCGCGTCCGCCCTGGCCGTTGCCCTGTCCCGTAATGGTACCGTACCCACAGTAGGGTTTGCCGATTCTTCCCGTAGCCAGCACCAGGTTGATGCAGCTCAGTACATTCTCAACGCCCTTGGAATGGTGCTCGATGCCTCGGGCATGCATCAGGAAACTGGTATCGGCTTTGCCCCACAGAGTGGCGGCCTCCAAGATTTTTTCTTTGTCAATACCGGTATGTTTTTCCGCCCAGTCCAGATCATAATCTTTAACGGCTTCAATGGTTTCTTCAAAGCCCGAGGTGTGCTTCTCGATGAAGTCGTGATCGATCCAGTCGTTATCCACCAGGATCTTGAGCATAGCTCCGAAAAGAGCAGAGTCACCACCCGGACGAATCGGCAGATGCAAGTCGGCGGTCCGTGCCAGTGGAATCACACGCGGATCTACCACGATTAGTTTGGCTCCGTTATCCCGTGCCTCCCAGATATAATGCGTGAGGGTGGGGAACGTCTCGCTGACATTGGCCCCGGCAATGATGATAACTTCGGCATGTTTCAGATCAGCCCAGCTGTTGGAAATTCGATCCAGTCCGAACGCTTTTTTGTTGCCTCCGCCGGCACTGACCATGCAAAGCCTTCCGTTGTAATCCAGGTTGGCGGTTTTAAGTGCTACCCGGGCAAATTTCCCGATCATGTAGCATTTTTCGTTGGTCAGGGATACGCCCGAAAGCATGGAGAAAGCATCATTGCCATATTCCTTTTGAATGCGCTTAATCTCACTGATGGTGCGGCCCATGGCCGACTCCCAATCCGTTTTTTCAAATCCTTTGCCTTCCATCCTTTTTAGCGGATCCAGGATACGATCAGGATGATTATTTTGAAGATAACGCATCACGCCCTTTGGGCAGAGACGGCCCTCGTTAAACGGAAATTCCATCCAGGGTTCGAATCCGACCACATTGTTATCCTTTACTTTGAGCTGGATTCCGCACTGCATCCCGCAAAAACAGCAATGTGTTTTCACCAATTTGTCCGGTTCGTGCGCGCCGGGGAAGCCCTCTTTGGGCGCGTAATTTTTATTCGGACCAAACCGCTCGATAATTTTGTCAAGGGATGTAGGTAATTTTGCCATGAATAAATATTCTTTGGGAATTATCCGAAAAACTTGCCGGATTTCTTGCGAGCTTCAAAATGAGCTTTGGCCAGGGCCGATCGCTTGCCTTCCGGGCTTAAATCCAGGTGACTGCTGCCATCTTCCTTATCAAAATCGAAGTCCAGTTCTTTGGTGACTTTTTTCAGATCGTCAATATGGGTTTGGGTGGCAAACTCTTCATCAGTACGTGGGCACTTGGCCATGCCACGCCGTTGGCCTTCATGCTTATAGAGGTTGGCCCCCAGTTGTGCCAGGCGCTGAAAAATATGAAAGAACTTACCGAATGGCAGCCAGATTAAAAACAGGATCACCATGATGGCATGCGTCACCGCCATAAACTGGTAGGTTTTACCTTCCAAAAAAGTATAATCATAGGAAATGCCGAGTCCCGTAACAGAAATGGCAATCAATAAAATGAGCGGAAGCCAGTCGCCCTCGAACGTTTGGGTGGCAATGAGACCTCCATCGGTAAGCCTGCGTTTTATCATGATTACGGCGCCGATCGTGACCAGAACCGAGCACCAAACCAGCCCGTGAAAAGCGATAAAAGCCAGGGGAGATCCAAGTTTAAAGGTGCCCGCCTCAAATCCGAACAGCATGGCGTAGTAGGTGGTATCATCTCCGGGTCTTAATTCGAAATGAATCCATCCGAAAGTTAGCGGTATTGTAATGGCAAAAGCGAGCAGGCAGCCGATAGCCAGACAAAAGTGGCCAATCCAGCGGGTACGGCTGCGGTGATAGATGAACCGCTGGAAGAGAATATTTTCAAAAAAAAGGCGATTAGAACGTATCAGGTAAGGAATGAAGTCTCTGCTGAACAAAAACTGCAGGCTTCGTTTCCAGTATAGCTTTGTAGGAGGGCGCTGCAGCCAAACCGAGTATCTGTAGGTAATTCCGAACACGGCAAAGATGGTTCCCACGAGGTAGGCAAACAGGGCGGGGTCAAAATTTTGCAGGTTTCTTGAGCCAACCAGTACCAGTACGATTACTCCCAGGGAAACCAACGTAGCATTGAGAAGTGCCTTTCGATTCAGAGTCTTGAATAGTCGGAGCATAAGGTAAAAAGTTTAGGCAACTTGACAGCTCTGTTGCAGTCCTCAAATCCTGAAATTATTCTGGCAAAATAAACCTTGTACAAAGGCTAACTTTATTTGCAATTAGATGCAATTTAAATAATATAGCTATATGCCGAATAGCATAAAAAATATTACAGGTTTCGTAATGGCGGGAGGGGGAAGCCGGCGTTTCGGCAGTAAAGTCGATAAGGCACTGGTCCCTTTCCGGGGCAAGCCGCTTATACTTCATCCGGCTGAAACGTTAGCTGATTTTTTTGCAGAGGTAACTATTATTGCCAAGAATCGCCCGGCTTACGAGAATTTGGGTTTCCCGGTGATTGAGGATGCCCATGAAGCTCAAAATCCACTGGTCGGAATTTATACCGGTTTGAAGTTCAGTTCTACCCCCTGGAATTTCTTTGCGGCATGTGATATGCCATTTCTGTCGGATAAGGTCATTGAAAAACTGATGAAAACTGTTGTTGAAAATGATGGCGGACAGGCAAAAATAATTGTGCCCAAAACGGGAGCCTGCCTTCAGCCGATGGCTGCTCTGTATCACCGGTCACTTATTGATATTATTGAAGAAAAACAGGATGAAATTGATTCGCTTAAAGCCTTAATTAACCATGTTCCCGCTTTGGAAATAAACTTCGAATCCGACAGGGCTTTTATCAATGTCAACACCCGAGAACAGCTCCGAAATCTTCATTGACAATTACGGCCGGCGTATGAATTATCTGCGCCTGGCGGTGACCGATCGCTGCAATCTGCGCTGCCGGTATTGCATGCCCGAGGAAGGGGTCCCGCACGTACCAAAAGAGAACCTGCTCTCCTGGGAGGAGAACCTGCGGCTGAGCGGGATCATGATAAATCACGGGGTTACAAAAATTCGCATTACGGGGGGAGAGCCGTTTGTTCGCAAGGGACTGACCGGTTTCCTGGAGCAGCTGAAAGCGCGGTACCCGGACTTGAATATCGGCATTACCACCAATGCGGTATTGCTTGAAAGGCATCTTGAACGCTTGAAAAGTGCGGGGATTACGTCCCTGAATATTAGCCTCGACAGCCTGAGCCCGGAAGGATTCTATACAATCACCCGGCGCGATAATTTTCATGATACCTGGGATGCCATCCAGCAGGCCATCAACATGGGATTTGATATAAAAATTAACATGGTTATCCAGGCGGGGCTGAATGATCATGAGATCCTCGATTTTGCCGACCTGACGGAAACCCTGCCCATAAATGTACGATATATCGAGCCGATGCCTTTTTCAGGTGATTTGTATGAGGATCACCAATCTTTTTCTTTTAAGGAAATTAAAAAAGAACTCGCGAAAAAGTACGTATTGATTCCGGATGGTACCGCGAAAAGCGGGGTGGCCAATCAGTTCAAAATAGAGGGACATCCCGGGAAAATCGGAATTATCAATGCGTATTCGCGCACGTTTTGCGCCACCTGCTCGCGCATGCGGGTCTCGGCACTGGGACAGATGCGCACTTGTCTTTATGGCGAAAATGTGCTGGATTTACGCGAGCTGTTTCGTTGCGGATCCCCGGACTCCGTCATTGCCGATGCAATCCAAAAAGTGTTAAACCAAAGATTTAAAGATGGGTTTGAGGCTGAGAATCATAGAAAAGAGAAGCAGTTTGAGAGTATGTCGGCAATAGGCGGTTAACAGCCTGTGTGAAAAAGTGTTCCGTTGCGGGATCGTGACCTTCTTTATGAGGTCGTTGCAACACCCTGTTTGGCTTAATTCCGGCATTTTTGCGGATTGGAAATCCTCATTCCGACAGATTCTCTGTCGGGACTGCTGGAGTTGGGATGTCGAATCCGTGATCAGACAGATTAAGACAAAACAATGGTTTGGTAAAATCTTCTTTGCCCGTTAGCCCGTATTTTTCAAAAATACTTATGTTGTATCGCCACAAGCCACTACACAACAAGGAATCAGGTCTATTGTTATCGCTTTTTGGAAACTACAGGGCGTTTTTTCTACGAAATGTACCCCTCAGCGGCGTTGAAGGTCGCTCTCCTACGCCAAGGCTTCGGAGGATAACCCACATTCGCCTGCCCTACATAGCTTTACGCCACGGAGGGCCTTACTGAGGGAAAAGTTTCTTGGTGAAGTAAAGTCAGGTTAAACCGGCTGTTCCAGAAGCTCAACAAATGTATCTGCGCTGATAACAGGTGCAAAAAGATTATTGATGCGTTCCATAGCAGCGGCTTCATCTTCTGGCTTTTCACAACCGGTGGCATCGCCTATAACAATGGGTAAATATCCGTAATCGCGGGCCAGGCGGGTATTTCCCTCAATGCACCAGTCCAGGTGAAGTCCCGTAAACACAATTACTTCTACACCCTTTCTGGCCAATTCTATCGGTAACGGAGTCCCAACAAAAGCCGTCTGCAATGCACATTCTCTGTAATGAGAGTCTTCGGGGGCAACCAGCTCCTGCAGTTCCTCGGGAAGTTCATTGTCCCACTTCTTCTTTTCCTCTGTTACCTCCAGGCCTTCCGTCCAGGTACTGTACTGGACCTCATCAAAAATCGTTTTGGGATAATCATCCCGGTATATGTCGTATCCAACCCAGTTGAATGAAACAAAGTTATCCGCTTTTCTTGCGGCCTTTATCACTTTTATCGTGGCAGGAAGACTTCCACGCTCCCGGTGATTCTCGTGTCCCAGGGCTCCCTCTTTTTCATATAGACATTTATTTTGGCTGACAGACGTAAAAGCGGCCTTTCGTTTAAGAATTTTTGGCAGATTCAGCTTTTTCCACTGCGGTGCAAGCTCGGGAATGGCATGAATACCCCCTTTTTTCTTATTACTAACACTATCTGTGCTTTCCTTTAATCCAATGTTCTCCATGGTATTTGTTTTTCTCAACGTTAAAAATATTGGTTGCGCGCTTGTTGAAACTCCACAAAACAAAAAAGCCCGCTCACCTGAATGGCGAGCGGGCTTTTAATCTGGTTTGTCTTGTTCGCTATGTTTCTTCGAAAAAAATCAAACAGTTGCCACTCATCCAACAGGTATGACGCATGATACCCATACAACAACACTCGCACATACACATATTGGATATATGGTTTTTCACAATACTCAACAATTTGCTTATCGTTTCAGGGAACGAATTTATGGTAATAATGTTAGAAACACAATCATTAGTTTTTTAACATCAAGTGCTCTAAGCGGCAGGCCTTTTGTTATTGATAATGTGCTGTTCACTTAATCCCCCAGTAACACCCCCACTGCTTCCAGTCGATATTCTACCTCGGAACCTTCCTCCGTTGCCTCCTTAAAAGCGGTGCCCTCGACAATCATCATACGCCCGGCCGATTCGGTGGGAATAAAGAAGCTGTAGTCCTTAAATTTAACCCTTATTTTTTGATCGTCCTCGGTCTCAAATTGCGCCCAGCAGCCCACCTTGTCGCAGACCGCCGTTACGGTTCCCTGCACCTTGATGCGGTTTCCTTCATCAGAAAAATGATCAATGGCTGCCGTTGCATCCATCGCATCCTCAGCGGTTATTGATTCACCATACTCTTCCCAGCCATCCTGTGCGTTAGCGGGTTGAAACATTATTCCGAACAAGAGCACGGAACATGCAAAAATATAGGTCAGAAAAGTCTTATTTGATGTTTTCATCTTAACAGTTGTTTTTGGTATAGGTATTATTTTTTTGTGATATAAGATATGCCAACGACAGACTACTTTTTCCGGGCAACGACCGCGATGGCATTCATGTGTTCTTGATATTTTGTGAACACCCCGCGCATAGCCAAAATGCGCCTGCGAACCTTGGGACGAGCGGTAATATTAAAACAGATTTTCAGCGCTCGCAGAAAGCCCTCGTCATCCACCATGCGGCTGAATTCGAGCAGCTTCATAGCGTTCGTTTTTATATTGATGACTTCAAATCCCTGCTGTTCTATCAGCGTAATCCATTCATCCCGGCTAAGCGGACGAGCATTAACACGGATCGTTTTCGCCAGCTCTTTTTGAATGGCAGCCTTGTGATCTTCGGATCGAATATCAACCAACCCCAGCTCGTGGATGCCATAGAGGCCGCCCGGCTTCAGGATACGGTGCGCTTCGCCGATAATCTCAGCCTTGCGGTGGTCGGCCTGCATGGTAAGCATGGCTTCTCCATACACCTTGTTGACTGCATTCGGCTCCAATGGCGTCTGGGAGGCATCTGCCTGTATAATTCGGCAGTGATCGCCCGAAATAATGTGACTTAAATCCTCGGCCGCATCTTCATCGAGCTCGATAGCGGTATATGATTTGGGATCTTGCTTGAGGGCCAGGGAGGCTGTAAACCCGAGGCCGGGAGCAAACTCTACAATATCGTCTTCGCTACCGATGTTCATGGCATCAATGAGGGAAGTCGTCAGCTCCTTGCCTCCGGGTCGTAACACTTTTTTGCCCATGGCTGCCAGCAGCCAGTGTCCCGGCAGCTTTTCTAATGGTCCGTCTTTCATATATCAATAGAAAAAATTAAGAGTACCTACCAGAACAGGCACAGCCGTTCGACAGGTACTCCATACGTTAAGGGATCTAATTTATAAAGTAGCAGAATCCGGCCATGAGGCTGCGACCCGAGCCCGGGATAAAGGTGGTGACCTCATCGGGCGTGAGCGGTTGCGGGGGCGGGTCGGTGACTTTATCCCGAATCAGATAGCTGCTGGCATAAGTAGTGTCAAAAAGGTTGTTGCCTTCTACAAAAAAGTTGATCGAATTGGAGGAGTGGATACCAATTCTGGCGCCCCAAAGAGCATAACTTTGTTGATATAAAGTATTTTGATGGTCGGTTGGGGTATCGGTCGGTACCATCTCCAAATTTAGATTCAAAAAGGCACCTGAGGGATGGCTGTATTCAATCGCTGAATTAATATAATGTTTGGGTATTCCAGCAATACGGTTGCCTTCATAGGCACCCTCGTCAAAATAAAAATCGCTAAATGTATAACTACCGTCAAAGGTAATCTTATCCCCCGATCGCGTGAATAAATTGCGCAGCAACGTGAACGAGAGTCCGGCTTCAAGCCCTTGGTGGATCGTTCGATCCGGATAGTTGCGGGTGGTGCCGGATATGCCGAACAGTTCGGTGGCGGTGAGCAGCTCGTTGGCAACACGCGAATGATAGAGACTGATGTTCCAGCTAAACCAGTTGTTGCTTCCGCGCGATCCGACTTCGAATGTGGTTGCTTCCTGGGCATCCAGCTCAACGGCTTTAAACTGTTCCGGACTTTTATTGGGATTGCCACCCGAGATGTTGATCAGCTCGTCAAAGGTAGGCGGCTCAAAGCTGCGGCTTACGTTACCGTACAGTTGAAAGCTCGACTCATTTTCATACAGGAATCCGATTTTGGGGTTGAATCCCCAGTAGGATTGATCCAGAGATTGGGCAGGGGCACTAAACGTACCGTACTGATCTTTTGGAGCTATATAAAAGGGACGGGCATCCGGATTAGATAAATTATCGGTATTGTTTCTAATGCTGTGGACAAGCTGCAAGGTAGCCACAGAATTGAAATTCTCCGTGAACGCATAGCGATGATTTAGGTACGAACCCACATTTGCAGCCCACAACGAATTGTCGGCGAACTGTCGCCCCCTTTGACCGCCTTCATTGACAAAATACCGGCGCTCGGTTTGTCCGAAACTGCTAAAGACACCGGCGTTTAACTCATGTTTGCCGAGCATGCCGCTGTACCGCACATCAAAGCCGCCACCGTTGCTGTCGCTGTGTTTTACGCCTACCGTAATGGGATAGGTAAAGGTATCATCAAGGTTTTGGTAGTGGGCGGAAAGCTGCAGGCTGTTATTGGAGTTAATCTGATACTCCGTTTTTTGAGCAATACGGAAAGCCCGTGATTCGCGACCGGGTTTATCCTTTACAACGTTGGGGCCAATGCTTTGTGGCGGATTTACGCCCGGATTTATATCCGTTGCATCGGATTTCATTTGTTGCCTGTTAAGCGGACCCGGAATATCGAACGCCATATCGGTAAAGGTAAAATAGAGTCGCGATTCCAGATCGGAAGAAAATTTGTGTCCGGCATTAAAAGTGGCGTTCAGACGATCGCTGGAATTCCACTCACGAAATCCATCAGATTGGTTGTATGACAGGGAAGCATACAGGTCATTATTTCCAAAAACGTGTCCCGTTGAAACGGCCCCGTTATAGGTGTTATAGCTTCCTCCTTCTAATTTAAGACGCAGCGGTTCTGCATTATGACCACTTTTGGAAATCATGTTGACGACACCGCCCAAGGTGGCCGAACCGTATTTCAGTGCATTGGATCCGCGCTTAACCTCAATATGATCAGCTGCCTGTGGTTCCAGAAGACCAATAATATAGGTACCGTCAGCTTGATTTATACGGACGCCATCCTGCAGGAGCAAAACGCCTCGTTGCTGTGGATTACTTTGAATTCCTGAGCCTCGAATGTTTAACCGGGGCTGATCGTTGCTTCCAAAAAATTCCTGGATGATAACCCCGGGTTCAGCTCCCAGCGCATCTTTAAGGGTAAGCGACCGTTGGGAGTTAAACTTGTCAAGATTGGTAATATTCACTCCCCCGGGTATCTTGTAATTTAGTTTCTTTGTGTTTGCAAAAGCCGACTGAGTAAGGCTGGGATTACCAGTAACGGTAATTTCTGACAGATTTTGGCTTTCCGAATTTAAAATAATACTCAGCTTTGTTACCTGTCCTTCATAAACGGTAACGGTACGCTTGACAGTTTCGAAACCCACATATGATAGTTCGATACTATGCGTACCGGCCGGCAGCTCCAGTTCAAAGAACCCGGAATCAGAGGTTGCAGTGCCGTAGGAATCTCCATTATCGGTAACGGTGATATTTACATCTGAAAGCAGTTCCCCGTTTTGATTATAGACAACGCCTTGAACACGGCCATTGCCGTCTTGGGCATACGTGGCGAATGGATTACATATGAGCAAAAGTGAGACCAGAAAATAGAACTTAAGGGATTGCATGTCGGAGATTAACGTTTTAGTGATTAGGGTTAGATAATTTTGATCAACCTTATACAGTTTATTTAGACTGAATATAAATAGATATAATAAAGATTAAAATATCTTTTATTCTTTTTATTGTAACCTTGCCATGGTGGAAGGCTGCAAATGTTACACGCAAGCGATAGAAATGGAATATTGAGAACCGTAATAGAACAGGATACGAAACAGGTATTCTATAATAATTTTACAGTTGGAAATCGATGACTAACGAAACTCAAGCATACTTCAGGGAAATTCGGCAGGAAGTGCAGGAAATACTCACCGAAACGCCAGATATTCCTCCCAGGCGAATTTTAGAACGAAGGGTATATAAGCTCGATCTACTTATCCAGGACATTCAGGTCAAATTCAGTCAAATGGAGCGGCAGTATATGAGATCCAACGACCCGGAGATTGAGAGAGAGGTGAAGCGGTACGAACGAAAAATGATTAACCTGGGGGATCTAAAGTGGCAGATTGCAGAACCGCTAAAACAAATGAGAAATTCCGATAGCGGGAATGAAGAATTACCCTCAAAAAACTTCATCCGTTGGATTGACCGGGATACGCTTATACCTTTTTTAAATGAGCTGAAAAAGGCCGGGGTAATTGAGGACAGAAGTGCCGTTATCATTTCCATGGAGCATTTTTCGAAAGAAGAAAAAGATAGTACCAAGCCGATTTCATGGCTCCATCCACAAAAAGATCTGTTAGCTTATATGATCCGGCAATTGGACGAAAACAGCCTGGTGGCTTGTCGTAACCTGTGGGAGGAGACCGAACCCCACTTTATGTTCAATGGAAAGATCGTCAAAAACCTGCAGCAGGAAGAGGAACAATATCTAAACAGTACGGAAGATGGGAAACCCAAAAATCACGAGCTTGTTGATGAGGTTATTGAACAATTTGCATAGCAAATACAAGATGAGGATATCCACTGGAATATTCCACTCCGGGGAGTGATTTACACACTATGCCAATCAAGAAAACCAGTTAGAATAACAAAACAATGCAGATGCCTACTTGCTCTTAAAAGATGCAATCAGATTCCACAAAAACATAACACCTCCTGCAATAGCCAGCAGCCCCCCGAAAAGGAGCAGCCCAAGTCCAATATAAATTTCCGGCGCGTGTATTATTTGTTCCTGACCGAACACCTTTCGTGCAAGTCCGTAAGATCCTGCTACGGCCAAACCCGCAACAAAGATCAACTGGCCTGTAGTATAGGTTAGCAATTGTTTAAAAAGAAGCCCCTTATTCCGGCGAGAGGAAAAACTGTACCCGTACTGTTCCATCAGCCAGTAGGTGGCCGACATAAAAACGATAGTGACGGCCCCCAGCGTTGCGTGGTAATGGGCCGGAACCATGGTATTTGATCCGCTAATCATAGCTCCAAGAATGAAGCCGATAATGGTGAGGAAAATGCTGGCGACAAGTCCTGTAGAATAGGGATTTTTTAAAAAATTGATGGTTGATTTTTGGTTGTTGAGCAGTGAAAAAGTCTTAACCAGCAGAACGACAATAAATACAGAAACGACCGGGAAGATACCCCAGCTCATGTATAACGTGAATCCTTTCAGGTACAGAGTTGAGTCGGTCCCTTCAAGTAACAGTAGAGGAGTTGCCAAAACAGGAATGGTGTAGATATAGCACAGGGCTGAAATTTTACCGGTGTTAAACAGTTCCTTTCCGGAAATTTCCTGATACAGTACTATCCATATACCAACGGCGGCAATCATATTTGCAAATTGCAGAACATGTCCACCGCCCCAGAAGATAAATTCGTAATACAGGTTGGTGCTTAGGTCTAACGGGGTTATCAGCCATGAAATGAGAAAAATAAAAACCGAGATTAAAATAAGTACTCCCGCAGACCGGATTGGAGCAGCAGCACCGGGTGGCAGGAGTCCAGCATTATTATCGGTTATCCTAAACGGGAGCAGTCGTTTCGAAAAGATTGTCAGACAAATGGAGAAACCGAAAAAAAGCAGGCTTGCCACAAATACGGGATGATCAACAACCGGAATATAATTAGCCAAAACAGCTTCACTGCCGGTAAAGAAAATGCTGCTTATCATTAGTGCTATGCTTAATAGAGAGACCATTATAGCAACCGGATATCGTCGACTCCAGGGAGGTTGTTCGGGCAGGAGGATCGTACATGAAGCAATAAAGGAGTAAAAGCTGACAAGCAGCGCCAGGTTCACATGTACAACCAGTATGCGCCTCATCCATTGCGTGTCAAACATCCATTTATTAATCAAGGGGATGCGCCCCATCATGATAAACAGTGATAAGAAGCCAGCCAGAATAAGTGCCGATATACTGATAAATATCCAGCTTTTGGAGGCGGATCCAGCATGGCCTTGCAACAGTGATTTCAGCCAATGGGGCATAACCTATCTAAAATTGGATGATTAGGGGGCTCTGCGAAACTCTGAATTCCTCGTTCTGAGGGAGTTGTACTCCCGTTTAAAAGGTCACCAAGGTCGGTAGTATAACTACCTCCCAACAAAATGGCAGGTTCTGCAAAGGCCCCTGATTAGGTTGTTCACACTTTATACTGTTCTCCTGTTGACAATGCATGAGTTACTGTAAACAGACCAGCAGCCGGGCGAAGCCGCTGGCTGGATATTTGGCATACTCAATATCCTGTTTGGAAGGCAGCTCAATGGCGGTTACCTGCTCCAGCAGTTCCTTGAAAAAAATCCGAAGCTCCATGCGGGCCAGCGGGGCACCGGGACACACGTGAATGCCCTTGCCATACAGGAGATTGTTTTCAGCGTTTCCATCGGGATCGAATGTATCCGGATCTCCAAACACTTCTTCGTCCCGATTGGCCGAGACCCAGTTGATATAGATTGTGTCGCCCGGCTCGATCGTAGTACCCCTGATCGTCGTCTCTCTTGTGGCCTTGCGGCGGTTCGCAACCAGCGGCCCGTGCATTCTGAGTATTTCATCCAGCACATCTTCCATTTCTGCTGAATCAGCCTGCCTGAGATGATCAACGATATGAGGACATTCTGCCAGGTAATACAAAATGATTCCAATCGAGGCCGCGAGAGAACCCACCTCACCCACCGTCCAGTTGCGGAAAATACTGGTGAGCTCCTCCAGGGAGAGCCGGTGCCCGTCTATCTTTTCCCGGATCAGAGACTGCGTAAGCGTCGGTGGTTTCTGCCCTGAATTCCGCTGCTGCTCTATAACAGACTGCACGAGCGATTCAAACTCTCCGGCCAGTTTGGCCAGGCGATCCCGGTCCTGGTCCCTGGCTGCCTGCTGGTTCTCCAGCGTCCACGTTACCAGTGTTTCCGCCAGGTCAGTCGGCCATCCCAAAAAAGCACATTGCGTGCGGGCTGCATAAGGGAGTCCCAAGTCGCCCATTGCCTCAGTGCAGTCGTTTGCTACAGCACTGTTCACCAGTTTCTCACTGATGGCCCGGAAATCATCCGGGAAGCTGCTGAGGACTTCTTCGGAAAAATAGTGATCGATAAGCTCTCGATAGGCCGTGTGTTCGGGCGGATCCATGGTATTGGGTACGGAGAGATGGGAAGATACATCGCTGCTGAACGTCTCGGGATCTTCCAGGATCTCTTCGATGTCAGAGTGTTTGAATACCCACCACTTGCTGGAGTCGCTTTTAGCTACCGGGCACTTATTGCGCATTTCGTCAAAATCATCGCGCTGCATCGGGCACTTGCTCTCACGGGGATTCCACTGCGGGTTGTTGTCGGACATAAAACTAATAAATTGTCTGTTTTGCTATTGCAGTTCATGAAGAAATAGTTCTATAAGTGTAGTCACGCATTATCCGACACATAGATGATGTGACCCTAGGGCGGGAACGAGTCCGGATAACATGTTCACTACAGTATGAATAACGGTGAGAGTTGAAAAGGAATACAAGATAATTGGAAGATTATTTTTTTAAATAGGTTCTTAGAGTGATGTATATCACGAGCCAGAATCCCGTGCGAAAGGTCATGGCTTTAAAGCTTTCCGTGGCTATTTCCGTGCTGAGCAGAGACAGTGTAAGCATCAGGAGCAGCATAAGCAGGTTGACCACCAAAATTAGCAGAGAAGTTTGAACTTGTTTTTTATGGTCGATCCAGATGAAAACGCCGGCTGCGGTATAAAAAAGACCCATTATGGCGTTGAACAGGAGCAGGGGATAAAAGATGGTATAACCGGGATCCGAGAAGCCCAGCAGGGTGCGGCTCCCCACGAAAACGGTCAGTACCCCGAAAGCTGTAGCCAGAACGGAAAGCGCCTTGCGGGTAACTATTTTCAGGGAAGAACGATTCATTTAAGACAATTAAATCGGATTTTGAAATGCCTTCCACTGCCCTAATTATGGTTATCGAGAAAAAAGTGAGTGACCAACCGGACAGCATCTCAACGTATTTCTAAATACGTAACGAACCAATAAAATACAAAATAGTCTTATAACTTATAATAGTTTTTCAATACATGCTGATTTGCAATATTAATATTTGAGTGAATGTGAAACCACAGCGTAAACCTCATAAATGAAGAAATCACACCTCCCCGAAATTTCCGATATTGGGCAAAAACCGTAGTATAAAGCCCTCCAATATATAGTCGTTCACTTCTTTTGCAGAAAACAGTTTTTACAGCAGGCCAATTTCTTTAATATTGGCACACTTTGGCGGTTCGCTGTATTTAACCTGAATTATACACAAATAATATAATTTGACGCTATAAGTTGCTGATAACAATTGAAATACGCTGTAATAAGGTATATGAGGATAGTCGTACTTTGTTAACTTAAACATTAGTTACAAGTCACAAAGTAAATATCCAGAGTACAAAAGCCTATTATGAGACTCAGCTTCAAAGAAATTTACAAGCAGCTTTACCAAATTTTGCGAAACTATGATTTCCCGGAAGAACGGGCCCGTCTTATCTCTCGAACACATACTCAGTCGAGTTGCGACGGGGTCTATTCGCACGGACTCAACCGCTTCCCGTCTTTTATCGATTATGTGGAACGCGGACTGATCGATGTTGCCGCCGAGCCGGAAAAAGTGGGGGCTTTCAGGGTCCTTGAGCGGTGGAATGGGAACCTTGCGCCCGGCGTCTCCAATGCCCACCACTGCATGGAGCGTGCGATGACGCTTGCCCGGGAACATACGATCGGGTGTGTGGCCCTGCGCAACACCAATCACTGGATGCGTGGCGGCACCTATGGATGGCAGGCGGCAGATGCCGGGAAAATAGCCCTGTGCTTCACGAATACGAAACGCAATATGCCGCCCTGGGGTGGCCGGGAAAACCGGATCGGAAATAATCCCTTCATCATTGCCATTCCAAGAGAAGAAGGTCATGTGGTACTGGATATGGCCACTTCTCAATTTTCGTTTGGCAAAATGAATACCTATAAGCTTAACAATGAGTTGCTCCCGGTTGCAGGTGGCTGGGACAGGGATGGAAATTTAACCAGAGATCCTGAAAAAATACTTGCCACGGGACATGCACTGCCGGTTGGTTACTGGAAAGGATCGGCGCTGACCATTGTTCTGGATATGTTGGCGGCCCTGCTTTCGGGTGGTAATCCAACGCACAGGATTGATGATGACGAGGAGATCGCCATTTGCCAGGTTTTTATTTGCATCGACCCTGAAAAGTTTGCTGATGGCGACTTGAAGAACCAATTATTGGACGAAATTATTAACCATGTACATAATGTGTCTCCAATGCAGGATGGTGAACGTACATATTATCCCGGGGAGCGGACCCTCGCAACGCGAAAGGATCATCTGGAACATGGAATCCCGGTCGATGAATCGGTGTGGGAAACTATTGTACAGCTCGCACCAGAGTCCAGATAAGCCTTTTTGGGTTATAGGTGGGATTTATGGTTGGAGGATATGATATTGTCAAAGGTCTCATAAATTTTATCTGGTTTATATGAGTTATCAATCAAATATCTGTTCAAAATCGTCTGAATTTCAGACGTAAGCAGAGCACAACGACTGGCATTGTCAAGCATCGGGTCTTCACCGGAGTCGGTCGTCCCTTCTCCAACGTTGGCAAATTTTTCGCTGCCTTCAGCTATCGACCGGCTTTTACCCAGGTGACGTTGTACTTCCGCGGTATTTCCCGCCTTCCAGGCCAGGTATCCCCGCAGAAAAAATCCCTCAAAGCTTCGGAAATTACTTTTGGTGACTTCTAGCAGTCGCTCTTCAGCATCATCAAAACGCCGGTTAAGGATGTCAATTTTAGCCAGCTGCAGCAGGGGACCGGTAATCTCGCGATTCAGGCTTGACGCTTTTTCAAAATGACGGGTCGCCTTGGGAAGGTCAAAGAGGGGATTATCCAGCCGGCGACAGCTGTAAACTGTTCCCAGCTGCACATGGCCGCGCGCGCTCGCATTATTTATCTCAATTAACGAGTTCCATCGCTTCTCCGCGCTTTCAAAATTTCCGAGGGTCAGCTCCATGTTCCCCAGGTAATAGATCGTGTCCAGGTGTTCCGGTTTTTTTTGCAGCGCCCTGCGGTAATATTCGGCCGCTTTTTGATAGTCCCTCGCAATGCGGAGATCCGAAGCCTCGTTGTACAACTCCCAGAATTCGACTGCCACTTCTTTTTTATTAAGGCTCTTCTGTTGGGCTGTCTCCTCCGTGCTCTTCGGTTCAGATTCCGGTCCATATTTTAAAAAGGTAATGATCAGAAAGGCGATGCCCAGTACGGAAAAGATGATGGACCAGATTTTTTTCATGGTGGAATTCATTTTATGGATACGGCAGAAATTTCCGGATGACCTTCAGTTATGTTGAGGAATTGGTTGGGTTCGAGGTTATGGAAAGTATCGGTTTTGCCGCTGGGCCACCGGATGGAGAGGGTATCCACCCGTTCACGGGTGCCAAGTCCGAAGTATTGTTTCAGGCTGTTAAAGGAAAGATAGGAGCTTTGTGATCCCACCTGCCGTACCTGCACCATCTCTCCACTGACCAGCCGCAGGTGTGCTCCGATGGCCGATCGATTGCTATACGTGCCTTCCAGTGTTACGGCCAGCCAGTTTCGCTCGCGCGCTGCACTGTTCTGCAACAGAATCCCCTGATCGTTGTGATTCAGGATAAAAAGGTCCGGGTCTCCATCGTGGTTGTAATCCGATACGGCGCCCCCGCGACCCACAAATCTCTTGGAGAAGTAGGGACCACTCTGCGACGACACATCATAAAAGCCCCGGTTTCGCCCTGCATTCCAGAAAAGCTGGTCCGGCATCGGCCGCAGGCGCTCTGGATTTTCGGGGTATTGGTTGGTGCTTCCATTCACTACGAAAAGATCGAGCCGGCCGTCCAGGTCAAAATCAATGAAGGAGGTAGCCCAGCCCACGTAATCCAGGGACGACTGACCCAACCCGTGGTTGGCCGAATCGTCCGTAAAACGAAGGGTACGGCCGGATCTGCTACCGGTTTGGAGGGTGTCCCTCCAGCGGTTGGTGTATAGCGCATTTTCCTGGGCCAGCCAGTGCGTGATAAACAGGTCGGCGTCCCCGTCGTTATCCCAGTCGCCGCTGGCCAGCCCCATGGCGCCCCGGTAATCTGCCACGTGCGCACGGAGACTTACATTCGTAAAGGTTCCGTCGGCATTGTTAAGATAGAGCACATTGTCCGAAACGTCGTTGGCTACATACAGGTCGGGCCATAGGTCCTGGTTCAGGTCCACCCACGATGCGGAGAGACTTTTGCCGTTCCTGTTGGCAACGCCCGCCTGGCCAGTTACCTCGGTAAAGGTGCCGTCTCCATTATTCCGGTACAGCCGATTCCCGATCGGATCAAACGTGGAGGGGTTGATACTGGGCGGTTCCTCTGCTGCCAGCTCATCGGTGGGTAGATTCAGGTCTTCATAATCCACATAGCCGGTGACGTACAGATCCACGTGGCCGTCGCGGTTATAATCGCCCCATGAAGTGCCGGCCCAGAACCGTTCGGCCTCGCCAAGGCCAGCCTGCCCGGTGATGTCGGTGAAGGTCCCGTCGCCATTGTTTTTCATCAAACGGTTGTGGCCGTAGGCCGTTATAAAGAGGTCGGTCCAGCCGTCGTTGTCAAAGTCGGCGGGGGCCGCGCCCATACCGCGTATCGCCAGGTCCAGCCCGGACTGCCGGCTGACGTCCGTAAACGTGCCGTCTCCATTATTTTTGTAGAGTCTGCAGCGGTTGTTGGGAGTTACATCCGAGACCGGTTCACCGGTAAAGGGGGCTGAATAGTTGACGAGAAACAGGTCATCCCACCCGTCGTTATTGTAATCAAACCAGGCCGCGCCGGAGCCCATATCCTCCGCCAGCTGCGAGGTGCGTTCATGGTTAAAATGATGAAAATTAATTCCCGACTCCTTGGTGGCATCCCGAAATGTAACCGGCTGGTAGTCGTCGGGCACGGTGCGATCGAGCCGTGTGGTAACTCCCTCTACCTGTTGGCCAGGTATGTAACGTTGCGAGCTGGCACTATCTTCCCAGATGAACCAAGCCGAGAGCAGCAGCACAGCCGTGATAAACAGGGAAGTGATTACAATATTTCTTTTGCGTCTGGGCATGGCTTGTAACAGTTAACGTGATGAGTGCAAATAACCTATTGGCACGGTTGTACTATCTGTTGACAGCGTAGTAATCGGGGCGGTGGGATGCTCTTGTTGATCTTCGAAAAACAGGTTCATCAAGTACTGGTTAATTTTGCGGTACTGCAGTCGCGCGGTGATATGCAGCGAGCTGGCTCCGGAAAAAAGATCTGAGTCTACATTCAGGGCAACAGATCGTTGCGCTCCAATAGAATCAGGTAATGTTACGGTGTATTGTGCATTGTCAGAGTGCCCGGGGTAGATCGCGCGGCTATAGCGGACGCCCACCATCTCCCACAGGTTGTGCCGGTCGATAACATTGCCGTACTGGTCCACCGGCTCCGCTTTAAAAATAAAGGCACCGGGTTCTATAAAGTGGTTTTCATCCAGCATGCCGGACGTGAAGAGGGTGTCTCCATCCTGATCCGTCACGCTGATCTGGAGCCAGGCCTGGATCATGTCCAACGGTCCAGTGGGGAAATTGTGGCCCGCCTTGTTGTTGGTAATCGTAACATTGAACTCCAGGTTGGATCCGGGAGATACGCTGGAGGGAGCATTCAGTTCAATGGGCACCGAGGCACCGGAAACCCATTTGTCAGCAATTTCCGGGATTTCGAATTCGCCGCGCAGCCACTGCTCAGTCAGCTTTTGGTGTTCTCTGGCCCCGGGCAGATCCAGCATACCGGGCACCATCTGGTTGGCTCCCAGGAAGCGGTGACTCCGGTGCTTGCCGTCATCTTTCGACCGATTGTAATCCAGCGGATCGCCGCTGGCCGGATCGTTGGAATCTACAAGTGGCATGTGGCACTCGCGGCATTCAATGGTTTTCATTGGCTGTTTGGGATGGTTCCATCTGCTTTTTCGCCAGTTGTCATACTGGTTTTGCAGCTGCACCCAGCCCACGTTGTTAATCTCTTCGTCAATATACTGCTTATGGCAGCTGCCACAGAATTCCGGTGTTTTGAGGAGGGGTCGCTGGTAGGACTCTACGTGTTTTTTTGGATAGGCCCGTATCAAAAAATCACTGATCGCCTTGGCCGCTTTTCCATCCTTCAGTTCGAACATATAGCGTTCGGGCAGGGCCATGACATAGTCGGCATTACCGGAAACATCTACCTTTTTTACGGCATGGCAGGATACACAGGAAATCCCCTCGTGGAGACCCATCTTATTGGTCAGACTGTCGCTGAACAGGTTTTTGGTGCCCGAAAACAGGGAGATTGGGTCATGGCATCCCCCGCAATAGCGTGTGGAAGTGGGCCCTTTCTGCTTACCCATCATATTCTGGATCGCCCGGAAGATGGGATCTTCCGCAGCGTATCGGTGAGCACTGGCTTCCCACTCTTTCCCGATATCGCTGTGGCAGCCGGAAGTGGTGCACGACTCGGAACCGCCCAGCAGACGTTCATCAATGCCTTCACCGGTCGTGGTGGTGGCCAGGCTGGGAGCAAACGGCCGATTGTTGCTGCCGTTCAGATGGTGATAATCTTCTGGAAGTTCGTTGTTTATCTGTACAGGCTCAAAGGCGTAAACAAACAAGAATATCAGGGCGAACTGTGCAAGAACAGCCAGCAGGTTGTTGATGCCGTAGGATTTTTCAGAGCGAAGCCTGGATTTCATGGCCGGATTTTTTCGGGCCTTGTAATCCCGGATTAGGATCAATCCCACATGCGGCAGTACCGAAGCCAGCAGCATAAACGTGGCCAACAGGTGGAGCTTGTCCCAGGTTGCACTTACAGCCGTTGTAAACAACGCCTGCCATGTGATCACCAGGCCCGAAATGATGGCTAAAAGAGCTGAAACCATCGATACGTAGCCGGTTAACTTGATTTCGTTAAGCGGACGGTCTCGGTAGGCCCACCAGTGCTGTGCCTGGTAGATCAGGTAGGGAATGCAGAAGGCAACCCCAAGTACTGTGTGAACGATAATAGAGACCTGAGTAGAGATGCTAAACGGCAGAAAATAGATGATAAGACCGGTTATCATTTCAAATAAAAGAAAACCGGACACCATGATGAGTAATGGACGGGTCCATTTACTGTCAGTATTATAAATATTTCTGGATACCACTGTCGTTGATCATATAAAGTATTAATACTATTTTGTCTTAATATATAACCAAATATAAATTTATTCTCAATAAGCGTTTGCGGATGTGATCAATCAGATTTTATTTTTCATATTGAGGTAATGGGATGAGAATAAAACTTCTAATAACGAAACTATGAAGATACAACTGTTTGGGAATTTGGTAGATTTAGCCGGTAAAAACCACGTTGAAGTTGAGAACCAGCCTACTACTGATAAACTTATCGAATTGTTAGTTACCCGATTTCCTGAGTTAAAAGACCACCAGTTTTTGATTGCCGTCAATCACGAAGTCATATCCGGTAAAACCGAGCTGCACCCATGTGATGAAATTGCACTATTGCCGCCTTTTTCCGGCGGGTAACCCATCACTAAAAGAAGATTCTAATCGCGATCAAAATGTCTAAAGATCACTCACTTTTTATAGATGGATCCATTCCCCCGGATCTGGTTTCCACGCAGATCGCCAAACAGCAAACCGATCTACGAGCCGGAGCTCATTCCATTTTTCTGGGACAAGTGCGTAATGATCCTATAGATGAAAAACGCGTCCATGCCATTGAATATACCGCCTATGAGGAGATGGTTCTAAAGGAATATGAGTCGATCAAGGAAGAGCTTTTTGATACCTATCCACTCCGGACTATTGAGGTTTTTCACAGTCTGGGAACCGTTCCAGCGGGAGAAGTTTCTCTTTTTGTGATCGTAACGGCCGAACACCGAAAAGAAGCAATAAATGCCTGTCGGGATGCCGTAAACTTTATCAAAAAGCAGTTCCCCATCTGGGGCAGAGAGCTTTTAGGTGATGAGGGGTATCAATGGAAAGAAAATAATTTTGATGAATAGCCATCCTGGCAACTTGCCTGATACCATCTACTGCCATGGGAAATAATGGAAAGTTACCTCAGTTCCCTGCTTCCATTCCGTTTGAGGCGGCACTGCTATAAAGCCGTTAGCCTGCGTTAGTGCCAGAAGCATGTGAGATCCCTGCCGTTTAATAGGCTGAATGGTGAATTCTCGGTCTTTTACTGCACCGTTTACCCTCATAAGAACGCTGCGCTCTCGGTGGTTGTTAATCGTTTTATCCAGCCTTCCAATATGACTCCTGAAGTCGGTATCCCTGCCGAGGTAATAACAGATTTCGGGATATACATAATAGGTGAACGTCATAAAGGCTGATACGGGATTCCCGGGCAGTCCCCAGAATAGGCAGTCGTCCCGATGCGCAAAGTAAATTGGCTTCCCAGGCTTTTGGGCCACTTTATGAAAGACGGTTGTGAAGCCTGCATCCCTTGAAGCCGCAGGAATGTGATCGTGCGGTCCCACTGAAACCCCGCCGGTCGATATGATCATGTCCGTATGTTCGGTCGCCGCTGCTATAGCCTTTCGGGTGGAGTCGCGGTCATCTTTTACACGCATGGTATCAATCTCCTCAACGCCTGCTTTTTTCAAAAAGCTATACAGCATGGGACGGTTGGAATCATAAATTTGTCCCGGCTTTAACGGCTCATCCTGTTCCACATCCGCCAGCTCGCTTCCTGTTACCATGATTGTAACTTTAGGCGGTTTATACACTTCCACACTGCCCATGCCAATGCTGCCCAACGCACCGATCACTGCGGGATTAAGCAACAGATCCTTTTCGAACAGCAGATCACCCTTTTCATACTCTTCTCCCTTATAGCGGATATTATCTCCTTTTTTTCGCGCTTTATTAATGGAGACGAATCCACTGTCAACGGTACAGTTCTCAACGGGCACAACCGTATCCGCTCCTTTGGGTACTACGGCACCGGTATTGATCCGTACCGCCTGACCATCTTTTACCTTACTTTGCCATGGTTCTCCCGCGCGACTTTCACCAGCTATCTCTAGCGTCGGCTTATCGTTATCAGCTACATCATCCCATCGCAAGGCGAAACCGTCCATTGCGCTGTTATCAAACTGCGGGGAACCAAACGGAGCTTTTACCGGAACGGACAACACTCTGCCTTCCGCTTCCAGTAGTCTCTTTTGCACCGTTTTTCGATCTAATCGGTGCTCAATTACAAGCTCTTTTGCCTTATCTATAGATATCATACTAAATCTTTTTTACTGATTTTCAGGTGGGGCATGTCCGCCGCCCCACATCATTCGAAAAATATGCAGTACTCCCGGGAAGAGCGCCTGCATTGACTCACGAGCGCCATTGGAGCTGCCGGGCATGGTAATAATCAGGCTGTTATTGCTGATGCCGGCTACCTCGCGGGAAAGCATGGCATAGGGCGTCCGCTCAGAACCATAACTGCGCATCTGCTCGGCAATCCCTTCAGCCGGTTTCTCAATCAGCGATCGCACCGCTTCGGGAGTCATATCCTTGGGTCCAAAGCCCGTTCCTCCGGTGGTGATAATGAGGTTCACTTCCCTTTCGATGAGCTGACGGACATTATCATGTATCATGTCTTTATCATCGGGCAGCACGTCGTAGGTATCAATTTCGATCTCATATTTTTCAAGAAGCCCAGAAATAATTTTTCCAGATTTATCTTTCCTATCTCCCTCATAAGTCGAATCAGAGATAACCAGCACGGCAGCATTCAGCGGTGGATCAAACTGCTCCCTGAAATCATTCTTTCCGCCCTTTTTACGAACCACCCGAATATCGGTCATGGTCATATCATCAGTATGGGGCTTCAGCACATCCAGGGCATTCAGCAGCGCACTGGTTACGGCGGTTACCGCCTCGACTTCTACGCCTGTTTTCCACACGGTTTCCACTTCCGCCGTCACTATGAGCCCGTCATCCAATATTTCAGTCTTTATGTCAACCCCGTCAATAGGAATAGGATGTGCGAACAGCACCCAGTCGGGTGTTTCCTTGGCCCCCCGGATGCCCGCAATGTTTATGATCTCACGGATATCTCCCTTTTTGACCTTCTTGTCGCGAATCAGCTGTACCGTATCGGCATCCAGCAACAGTTTGCCGGTGGCCTTGGCTCGACGAAGCGTATCTGTTTTGTGACTGATATTTATCATGTCTAAAGTTTCATCTCTGTTTATAATTCCATTTTACTACGGCCCGATTCGTAAAGGCGTCCTATCCAATCGGGCAGTCTTAATTTTACAGACCAAAAATTCAATCCCCATTCAAAAAGCAGTCCTACCAAAAGCGCTATCGTAAGATTGTGCGTGGCAAACGACAGCACGCCGACGGTCAGGGCAACGGCTATCTGGTTTACCTGCTCCTGCCGGAATGCAAAGGTGATCATCTGCCAGGAATCAAACAATAGCAGCACTCCCAATACGGGAATGGGAATGAGGAACAAGACCGTACTTAAACTACCGGACAGAGCGATCGAAACAAACAGGGCGCCGATAATAATTACGGCCCCGCCGCTTTGGGCGGAAAATCGCTTGTGTGCCGCGATACCGCCTGCACCGTGACAAATGGGAAATCCCCCGAACAGGCCGATAACCACGTTAATCAAACCGATAGTAGAAGCAAGTTTTGTTATACTTACCTTCTCCGAGCGATCCGGCCAGAACTCATGGCAGGCATCATTTGCCGCATATACCGCATTCCCCAGTGTTAAAGGCAGCTGGGGAATTACCAGCAGGGCCACGATATTCCACCATGGTGACCAGTCCGGAAGGGTCCATTGCCAGGCGCTCCCTGATCCGCCGGCCGGCACAGCCGAAACACCGATAAGAAATGATATTGCTATACACACCACAATAAGCTCAAGAGCTGCCGTCCGGTTCAGCCGTCTGAAGCTGAAAAGCAATATTGCAAGAACGGCCGCAGCAAGTAGATAGGTCCAGTAGCCGATATCGCCGCTTCCATTCAGGAACAGCGTATGCCTTGATATGAGCTCCCAGGATTTATAGGCCAGCAACAAACCGATGCCGATCTGTATACCGCGAATAAGAGCTTTTGAAAACCACCGGTGCAGCCATGTTATCAATCCCGTTGCCGCCAGCACTATAAATAGCAATCCGTACAAGACGGCCGTCGATGAAAGCAGGTTCGAAGATAATCCCGTGGTCACCGCAATCACCGTCATCGCCTTGAGCGGCTGAACGCTTACCGGCACCTTGTAGTACCATCCCACCGCTATATAGGCCAGGCCCCACAGAAAAAAGATGCGCGCCGCGGGAGAACCCACACTTGTGACAAGAAGGAAAGCGAGCGGTATAGTTGTGCCGAGATCGCCCATTGCACCGGCGAATTCACTTCGCCCGAAGGCGTTTTTAAGGCTTTCCTCTTTTTTCTTTTTTTTAACGGGCGGCATCGTTATCCTCCTATAGCCGACATGCTTTCGAATAGTGATTTTGTCCGGTGTTTTTCCGCCTCAAAACCATTTTTAAAGCGTTTTTGCAGTACATTGTTAATGGCGTTAATGATCGTTTTATCAGAAGAACCACACCGGAGCAATTCCCTGAGATCGAGTACATTCTGCCCATATAGACAGGTTCGCATCTGTCCCTGTGCCGAAATGCGCATCCGCGAGCAGCTGTCGCAAAAAGTACGCGAAAAGGCAAATATAATTCCTACTCTGCCTGCATACCCCTTCACTTTGTACAGAGTAGCAACCCGACTGTCATTTTTATTTAACGGCTTAATATCAAAAGCTTTCTCCAGGCGCTCCTTGATTTTATAGCCGGAAAATTCCTGGAATTCATGATCCGGGGAGCCCGAAAAAGGCATCGGCTCAATAAAACGCGCAGTTATCGGCAACGATTTGGTTAGTTTTACAAAATCCTCAATTTCATCATCGTTAAGCCCTGGCTGCAGTACCGTGTTGGTCTTCACATTAAATCCACGATTCACTGCCTTTAGCAGAGAATTCCATGTTTCTTTAAAATTGTTTCTGCGGGTTATTTTTTTGTAGATCTGCGGCGAAAGGCTGTCCAGGCTGATGTTCAGATGTTTGATGTCAGCTTCTTCAAGCTGATCGAGGTACCGGTCCAGCAACACCCCATTGGTGGTGATTCCGATTTGGGGACGTGGTTCCAGCTTTGCGAGCTCGGCCAAAAAAGGAACCAGGTCTTTACGAACAAACGGCTCCCCGCCGGTTATCCGTATTTTTCGTAATCCGTGGTCAACGAGTATACGACACAGCCGGAGCATCTCTTCCCATCTTAAAATATTGTCATGCGGCACATGCTTCACGCCCTGTTCGGGCATACAGTACTGGCAGCGGAGGTTGCAGCGGTCGGTTACCGCCAGACGCAGGTAATCCATTCTGCGCCCGTGGTTGTCAATCAAGATGCTTGAGTTGTTCTCTGCTATTGACATTGGTAAAAGGTTTGTCAGATTCAAAATCAACAATTTCGGCACTTCGGCAAAGTAAAAAGTCTTTCAGCGAACGGACCTGCTCAGCCGTTTTCATAAACACATCGGCCAGTGATTTGTGGTAAAATGCTGCCAGCGGTTGCAGTCCCTCCGGGCTTCGAGGGATGATAACTTCGCAGTTCGCTGACGTCCGCGGTATAGTCCGGGCAAGCTTGTCAACAGCCTTCAAGGTGATCAGTGGCATGTCACAGGCCAGAAAAAAGTTCCAGTCGATATCAGTATGACATAGCCCTGTATATATACCCGCCAGTGGCGTCTTGTATGATAGCAGGTCCTCCAGGACAATATATTTCAGATCGGTATACGGGGCTGAATCCTTGGCAATAATCACCAGGTTATTAAAATGCGCCGCGAATCGATCGGCCGGATACGTAATTAGAGATTTCCCACGGTAACGATACAGAGCCTTGTCACCTCCAAACCTCTGGTTCATGCCACCGGCAAGTATGTATGCATTCATTCTGTCGAGTATTCCCATCTTTAACGCTGCATCCTAAATTCAATTCAGCTCACTACTTAAAATGAATCTAAATTAGATATTATCAGCTATTTATATAAAATACTCTTTTATCTTAATTTATCATGTTTTATAATAAGAAATGCAATCAGTGATGGAAAGCGGATAATTGATAGTCCCAATTTCAGGGATCATATAAGAAGGTTTTGATAACCGGGGATTTTGTTCAGAATTGAACTGTTGATATCTCAATTCTGCATTAATGGGTGGAATTTTTTTAGCTGGGTTAAACCGCAAACAGGTTTGGTCACCATTACGAAGTGATTTCAAAGGGTGTTAAAGGGACACCGGTTTTGCGAGATTCCCGGAATGTTTTCGAATATTCTGTAACTGCTCAACAAACAGAGGGATTATGATAGATAAACACATTTATATCAACCTACCTTTTTTACTGTTGCTGTTATTCTGTTTTACGACGGTAACAATGGGACTTCAGGCATCGGAGTCAGACTCCCTGCAACAGCAAGCTGAACTGGGACGAAAACTCTTTACCGGCGAAATGCGGCTGGACAATGGCGGACCGGGCTGTATTTCGTGTCATTCTATTGACGATCCCAAACTGCCTGTCAGCGGAGGAACACTTGCCATAAACATCACCGGCTTTGCCGGATTGCCGGACGATGCCTTGAAGCAACGACTGCTGGAAATTCCATTTGATCATATGAAATTCATGAAAGCGGCCTATGAAGACCATCCGATTACGGAAGGGGAGGCCGACAAAATAATTGCTTATATGCGCTCCATGAATGCCGGTGACACGGCCAAAGCATCACCTGCACTGGCCGGGATCGGTTTCCTGTGGGCCGGACTCACGGTGTTCCTATTCATTATCGGATCAATATGGATTTTCTGGTGGAACCGAAAAAAAGAGACCGTGAACAAGAGTATCTATAAAAGACAAACGCAATCCGTTTAAACCGAATCAATTATGAGCTGGATAAAAGATATTGTCGATCCCGAAACGAGAAGCTGGGAAGAATTTTACCGGGGAAGATTTCAGCATGACCAGCGTATTCGCAGTACGCACGGCGTTAACTGTACCGGTGGCTGCAGCTGGCAAATATTTGTGAAAGAAGGTATTATGGTTTGGGAAAACCAGGCGCTTGATTACCCGGAACTTGAAAAGGGGCTCCCGCCCTATGAGCCGCGGGGATGCCAGCGGGGAATCTCTTTTTCATGGTATCTGTACAGTCCCATCCGGATTAAATATCCGCTGATTCGCGGGGCGCTCATTGATATGTACCGCGAGGAGAAGGAAAAAACGGGCGACCCCATCCAAGCCTGGCAAAATATTCAGAATGATAAGGACCGCCGTGACCGCTATCACAAAGCACGCGGCAAGGGTGGGTTTCGGCGCGTTAAATGGGACGAGGTGCTCGAGATAATGGCGGCTGCGAACCTGCACACGGTCAAAAATCATGGCCCGGACCGGCTTACCGCTTTCTCTCCTATTCCCGCCATGTCGATGCTCAGCTATGCCAGCGGGGCCCGGTTTACGCAGCTGATGGGCGGACACACGCTCAGCTTCTATGACTGGTATAGCGACCTCCCGCCGGCTTCACCGGAAACCTGGGGCGAACAGACGGACGTCTGTGAAAGCGCCGACTGGTACAACTCCAAGTTTATCGCCGTGATGGGCTCAAACCTGAACATGACCCGTACGCCGGACTGCCACTTTGCCGCCGAGGCGCGCCACAACGGTTCCAAGATGGTGGTCTTTTCGCCTGACTTCAGCCAGGTGTCAAAATACGGCGACCAGTGGGTTCCCGTACACGCCGGTTCGGACGGAGCCTTCTGGATGGCGGTGAACCACGTCATCCTCAAGGAGTTTCACCACGAGAAAAAAACGCCCTATTTCATAGAGTATAATAAGAAGTACACCGACTGTCCTTATTTAATAGAGTTAAAGAAGGATGGAGACAAGTTTGTACCGGGTAAGTTTGTCCGGGCAAACAGAATTTCGAAGTACAAGGATGTGGAAAAAGGCGACTGGAAGTTTCTGAATTATGATGCTGAAACCGGTGAGCCGGTGATGCCCAAAGGCAGTGCCGGGCACCGCTGGGACGATACCCCCGGTAACTGGAATATGAAATTTGAAGACGGGGAAGACGATACGCCCTATGACCCGATGCTCAGCCTGCTTGGCAATCATGACAGTACGCTGATGGTTGAACAGCAGGATTTCGGGCTCAATGCAACGCACAACCGCGAAGTCCCTGTTCGCTATCTTGAAACCGATGATGGAGAGGAAATCCCGGTTACAACGGTTTACGATCTGCTCATGGCCCAGTATGGCGTTGACCGAGGCCTGGGTGGAGATTATCCGAAAGATTATGATGATCAAGACCGGGCCTATACGCCCGCCTGGCAGGAGGTGTTTACCGGTATCGACCGGAAGACCGTTATTCAGTTTGCAAGAGAATGGGCCGGGACTGCCGAATCCACCAACGGCAAATGCTGTATTATTATCGGCGCCGGTATCAACCACTGGTATCATAACAACCTGATGTACCGGGCCGGGATCAATGCGCTTATGTTTTGCGGCTGTGTGGGGGTCAACGGCGGGGGACTCGAACACTATGTGGGCCAGGAAAAGCTGGCTCCGGTAGATTCCTGGAGCAACATTGCCTTTGCGCAGGACTGGCACAAAGGCAAGCGCCAGCAGCAGGCTCCGCTTTGGCATTATATAAATTCCTGCCAGTATCGGTATGACGGCTATTCCTCGGATTATCACACGGCTCCAGAAAACGAACTGACGCAGTCGCACACGGCCGATTTGATCTTCAGAGCGGTCCGTATGGGGTGGATGCCCTATTATCCGCAGTTTAACGAGAATCCACTTGAGCTGACCAAAGAAGCCCAAGAGAATGGGGCGGAAACGGATGAGGAAATAGCAGACTACGTGGCTAACAAGCTCAAAAACGGAGAAATTGAATATGCTATTGAGGATCCGGAGGCGAAAGAAAACTGGCCACGCGTTTGGTATATCTGGAGAGGTAACGCCCTGCTTTCCAGTATGAAAGGTCACGAATACGCGCTGAAGCATTACCTCGGCACGCATTCCAATACCATAGCCAAAGATGCGGATGATCAAACCCCACAGGAAGTAAAATGGCGGGAGCAGGCTCCCGAAGGAAAGATGGACCTGGTTGTGGACCTTAACTTCCGGATGGATACCTCGGCCCTGTATTCCGATATCGTGCTGCCCGCGGCTTCGTGGTACGAAAAGGCCGATCTCAACAGTACCGACCTGCACTCCTTTATCCACCCGCTTTCCCAGGCGGTTGCCCCGGTATGGGAGGCGCGTACCGACTGGGAGATCTTTAAGGATATAGCCGAAAAAACGAGCGAACTGGCTGAAGGCTACATGCCGGATCCGGTAAAAGATGTGATCCATTCCCCCCTCGATCACGATACGCCAGACGAGGTGTCGCAGCCCGAGGCCAGGGATTGGTACAGGGGAGAGTGTGAATTTGAGCCCGGCAAAACAACCGGCAAGTTTAAAATTGTAGAACGCGACTATACGCAGATCTATAACAAGTATATCTCTCTCGGGCCCAATATTAAAACAAACGGCCTGGGCGCTCACGGCAGCCACTACGATGCGGCTGATGTGTATGATGAAATGCTCATCGAAGACATGCCCGTGGAACAATTCAATGGGCAGAAATATCCTTCCATTAAAGAGGATGAAGATGCGGCCAATGCGGTTCTGAATTTATCTACGCTGACCAACGGAGAGCTGGCTGTCCGGGCATACGAAAATGAAGAAAAACAAACGGGCATGGCACTCAAAGATCTGGGAGAGGTCAACAGGGATACCCGTAAAACCTATAAGGATTTGCAGGCCCAGCCGTTTCGATATAATACCTCCCCGGTCTGGTCGGGCATCGTCAACAACGGCAGGGCGTATGCTCCCTTCACCTATAATGTAGAACGGCTGGTTCCCTGGAGAACGCTCACCGGACGCCAGCAGTTCTATCACGATCACGACTGGTACCATGCCTTCGGCGAACATCTGCCTACATACAAACCCTCTCCCCGTCCCGAAGCCTACGGTGATCTGAAAGAAACGGTTAAACAAGGCAAAGGCCGGATGTTCAACTGCCTGACGCCGCACGGCAAATGGCACATTCACTCCACCTATATGGATAACCTGCGCATGCTGACGCTGTCGCGCGGTGTAGAGCCTTGCTGGATCAATGAGCAGGATGCCGAAGAACTCGGTATTCAGGACAACGACTGGGTGGAGGTCTATAACGATCACGGCGTTTTCTGTACGCGTGCAGCCGTCAGTACACGGATACCGCGCGGCGTCTGTATCGTTTACCACGTTCCCGAACGGACGATTTCGATCCCTAAATCAGAGGGACGCGGCAACCGGCGGGCCGGCGGGCACAACAGCTTTACCCGCACCCGGCTGAAGCCCAACCTGCTGGCCGGCGGGTATGGACAGTTTACCTATCATTTCAACTATTGGGGTCCGACCGGCGTCAACCGCGACACCCACGTGTTCGTGAAGAAAATGGACAAGGTAGAATTTTAAAAACGACTTTTAAAAACCCAGACATTATGGATATCAGATCACAAATAGCCATGGTTTTTCACCTTGATAAATGTATCGGTTGCCATACGTGCAGCATCGCGTGTAAAAACCTGTGGACCGACCGAAAGGGAGCCGAATATATGTGGTGGAACAATGTGGAAACCAAGCCGGGCACCGGTTATCCCACCAAGTGGGAGGATCAGGATATTTACAAAGGCGGCTGGGAAAAGCAGAATGGCAGCGTACGGCTCAAAGGAGCCGGAAAAGCGAAGGGTCTAATGAATATCTTTCACAACCCGAACCTTCCGGTTATCGACGACTACTATGAGCCCTGGACCTATAAATACAACGACCTGATAGAATCGCCCGAAGGCGATGACCAGCCCACGGCGCGGCCCGTTTCACTCATTACCGGCGAGCCGATCGATATCAAGGCGGGACCCAACTGGGACGACGATCTCGGCGGTACCCCGGACTATGCCCGCAAAGATCCCAATCTCGAAAATCTGACCGAAGCCGAACAGGAGGCGATGTTCCAGCTCGATCAGATGGCGATGTTCTACCTTCCGCGTATTTGTAACCACTGCCTGAATCCGGCCTGCGTCGCATCCTGTCCCTCGGGTGCCATCTATAAACGGGGAGAAGATGGTATCGTACTGATTGACCAGGATCGCTGCAGGGCCTGGCGTATGTGCGTGACGGCCTGTCCCTATAAGAAAACCTACTTCAACTGGCACACGGGCAAATCGGAAAAATGCGTGCTCTGTTATCCGCGACTGGAAGCAGGTGAAGCGCCCGCCTGCATGCACTCCTGCGTGGGGCGCATCCGGTATCTGGGCGTGATGCTGTATGACGCGGACCGCATTGAATGGGCGGCATCGGCCGACGAAGATAAGCTGGTTGAACGCCATATGGATATTCTTTTGGATCCCCATGACCCGAAAATCATAGAACTAGCCAAAGAGAACGGAGTTCACCACTCCACCATTAAAGCGGCCCAAAAATCACCGGTGTACAAATTTGTGAAGGAATGGGGGATTGCGCTGCCCCTGCACCCGGAATACCGTACGCTTCCCTCGCTTTTTTACGTTCCACCGTTGCTTCCCGTAATGGGCGTGCTGGGGGAGAGCGATGCCGGTCAGCGCGACAAGATGAACCCCAAGGCCAAACAGTGGGAACGCGAGCTTTATAATACCACCACTACCGAGCTGTTCCAGCAAATTGATGAGGCCCGGTTTCCGATGCAGTATATGGCCAACCTCTTTAGTGCCGGAGACACTGAACTTGTTAAAAAGACCATCCTAAAAGAAATGGTTGTACGCCTGCACCGCAGAGATGTGACAGTCGGGGATATGGATAAAGAAAAAGTTGATAACATGCTTGCAGAGCTGGATATGACCCGCGACGAGGCCGAAGCGATCTACCAGCTTACTTCGCTGCCCAGTTTCGATCAGCGGTTTGTCATTCCCCCGGCTCACCGTGAAGAGGCCGATGAGCTGCTAGAGAATACGGCCGATAAAAAAGGAAATGCCGGATTTGGATTCAAGGCACAACCGGCAAGAGGATTGTAACCCAAATTAATAGAAGAGTTATAATCTTACGAGCAAATCAGTGTTTTTATGAAATACTCGCACTACCTAACATTAGCAGAACTCTTTTACTTTCCCGGTGAAGACTACAGGAAGAAGGTGAAAAAATGCCGTGATTTTCTGGAGGCCGACTATCCCGAATTAGTAGATGATTTTGCAGCGTTCGAGGATTTTGTTACAAAAACGCCGTCTAGAAGGATCGAGGAAATATATATGCGCACCTTCGACATCCAGGCCCTTTGCTGCATGGATGTGGGGTATGTGCTGTTCGGTGAGGATTACACCAGGGGTAAAATACTGGCTAATCTGAACCAAGAGCTGCACGAAGCGGGCATCGACAGCAGGGGCGAACTGGCCGACCGGCTGCCCAACATGCTGCAGTTGATCCCCCATCTCGACGATCGGGAAAAGCTTGACCATATGGTCGGGTACCTGTTAAAACCGGCCCTGGATAACATGGTCGACGAATTCTCCATGAGGCGGATCAATGAAAAAGATGAAACCTATCAAAAGTTTCATCAAACCGTACTCTCTAAAGAGATCGAGGAGGTTACACGCTTCAAAATTCCGATCCAGGTTGTACGAAAAATCCTCGATATCGATTTTCCGGATGTCGAAAAGGTGACGCCTGGAGAAGGTAGGGATTTTATGGAATCGGTTAAGAATGAATTCAAGAATCAAAAAAAGAATAATAAATTCTAAATCCGGCTTACAATGGAAGCACTAGACATCCTGTTATTTATTGTACTCCCCTACCTGGCACTGTTCATCCTGATTGGAGGCAGTATGTATCGCTATCGAACCAACGGTTTTACGGTGTCTTCACTTTCGTCGGAATTTTTGGAAGGGCGCAAGCTTTTCTGGGGCTCGCAGCCGTTCCACTGGGGACTGCTGTTTCTGTTCTTCGGCCATTTAACCGCATTTCTGATCCCCCGGAGCGTATTGGCCTGGAACAGCGAGCCCGTACGGCTTATCATCCTGGAAGTAACCGCCTTTGGTTTTGGATTGGCCGTACTCTTCGGGCTTTGCGCGCTCATATACAGGCGGGCGACGAATGCGCGTATCCGAACCGTAACCAGTAAGATGGATATATTTTTGCTGGCGTTGCTATTGCTCCAAACAATAACCGGACTTCTGATTGCCTATTCGGAACGGTGGGGCTCCTCCTGGTTTGCCAGCGTACTCACACCCTACCTGTGGTCCATTTTTAGCCTTTCTCCCGATATAAGCGGCCTGGAAAACACCTCATGGATGATTAAAATCCATATTGCCGGGGCGTTTGTGCTTTTCCTGATCATCCCGTTTACACGACTAATACACCTGCTGGTTTATCCGCTGCCCTATATTTGGCGGCCTTACCAGGTAGTGCGCTGGTACTGGGACCGCAAGAAAATTCGGGATCCACAGCGGGCTACGGAAAACAACGTGCCTCCTCAAAATAATTAGAATTAAACCGGTAGATAAGAAGAATATATCAGGAATATACCTGAACAAAGTGCAATATTTACTAAATCATTAATTTTGGCTATATCATATGTGTTACAGGCATATATCACATATTCTCACAAATTTATAGTTCAATATGATAGCCAGGCTAAATATTATTAAAAGGTATATTTATAATTATGGCATCAAAGATCTGTTTCCTGGCTATTTTGCTCTTGTCATGGCTACCGGCATCGTATCTATAGCGGCACATTTGCTGGGTTTTTTTACCATAGCTAATTCACTTTTTGTATTGAACAATTTTTTCTACTTCTTCCTGCTAATATGCCTTCTTTTGCGACTGTACTACTGTTTACCTGAATTTAAAGAGGATCTTTTTGATCACCTTAAAGGACCCGGATTTTTTACAGTAATAGCGGGCACCAACATTTTGGGAAGTCAATACTACCTGTTTACAGATCATATCGTTATCTCAACGTCTTTGTGGGGACTCGGAACTTTACTATGGCTTGTTATCAGTTATACTTTTTTTACAGCTATTACAGTAAAAGAAGTCCCTCCCAATTTGGAAAAAGGGATTAGTGGAGCGTGGCTCATTGCTATTGTTGCTACACAATCGGTTGCCATTCTGGGAACCTACCTTGCCAGTACTACAGGTCCCCTGGAGGAACTGTTGCTTTTCTTGATGACCTGTATATTCCTTGCCGGATGTATGCTCTATATTTTGGTTATCACGTTGATCTTTTATCGGTTCTCATTTTTCAAGCTTTCTCCAGAAGATTTAAGTCCTCCTTACTGGATAAATATGGGAGCGGTTGCCATAACCACTCTTGCAGGATCCACCCTGTTACTCTATTCGGAAGGTTCCCCGTTTCTGATAAGTGTGGAGCCCTTTTTAAAAGGCTTTACGCTCTTTTTCTGGAGTATCGGCACCTGGTGGATACCCTTACTTTTGATTCTTGGTTACTGGCGACATGTGGTGCATGACGTACCGTTTCCCTGGCAGTCCGGAGGCTATGACCCGTCGTACTGGGGCATGGTTTTCCCTCTTGGCATGTACACCGCCTGCACGTGGCGGCTGGCCGAGGCATTGGATCTCCATTTTCTGTTTACGGTCCCCCGGGTGTTTATCTATATAGCGATCGCAAGCTGGATTGCCATTTTTATGGGCCTGGTACGGATGATCTTCAGGGATCTGAGCTCAACCGACGTTCATACTGTTTTTAGTGAATCCTAATTCTGCATATAACCAACTGTCATGTCTATAAAAAAGCAGCAAATAAGAAACGCCTTAGCCCATGTAATCCACCCAAACCTTGGAAAAGACCTGGTTACGCTTGATTACATCCGGGATATCATTGTTCAGGAAAAGTATGTGACTTTTACTGTTGAACTTGCAGAAGAGGCGCCGAAAATTGAGTCGAAGCTCAAGGAGCTGTGCCGTGATACCATTCATCGTTATGTGGATGATGAACTGGTACTGGATATACAAACGCGCGTGAACACCTTTCGCCAGAAAGAAGTTGAGAACCGTGAAGTTCAGAACCGTGACGTTCATGCGTTCGAAAACGGCCCGAATCCAATGAATATGGATGGTCCAAATTCCGACAACTACACGCCACCCTCTACCGTCGATCCTGTTCCCTCTGAGGAGATGCCCGGCATCCTGCAAAGATATGTGGATGAACATGAAGAGTGTCTGGAGGAAATCGACAGCTTTGAAAAAGCCCTGATCCAGTTTAAGAAGAATAAATGGGTGATGGATGAGAAGATTAACAAGGCCTTCAGCCGCTTTTTTACGTTTATGGATAACACCGTATTGGCCCATAACCGCGATGAAGAGGAGAAGCTTTTTCCGTTGCTGAAACAGCGGTTACTGGAATCGGGAGAGCACAGCCAGCAGGAAAACAAATATATCTCGGATGAGGAGCCGCGAAATGCGGTCGAGGTTATGGAGGATGAGCACGTCAAATTCATCCAGTTCAGCACGCTCATTTTCAACTTCCTCGGCCTTGCACACCGCCTGCCCGACATCCGCTCGCAATCTATCGTCTCCGACTTGGTATTTGAACAGGGTGTGCAGCTGATCGAGGCTTTACGGCTGCATATCCAGCGAGAAAACAGGACGCTTTTTCCGCTGGCTTGTTCGCTGATCAGTGATCAGGAGTTTGAAGATATGGAAGGGGACAAGGCTGTTCACCAAAATTAGGAGTCCCATTAAATTTCATAGACCAATACTATTTTATTGGCTTTAAAATAAAGATAGCCTTAAAGGATTATGTAAAAAAGTTAAATCATCGTACCAGGTAACCAAATATGGGAGGGAAAGTATGCATTTACCGAATACCGCTGAATACGCTTTAAGAGTAATGGGATGTATGGCTCTTAAAAATGATGATCAATATATTAAGTCTAAGGTATTAGCGAGAATATCTAATGTGCCACGTTTTTATGTGCCTAAAATCTTGAAAAAATTAGTAGATACCGGCCTGGTTGATTCCCTGAAGGGGCCTCAAGGAGGATTTAAATTAAAAAAGTATCCTTCGGAAATCACCTTTAAAATGATTCTTGAGGCCGTGGGATATTCCTTTTGCATCGATGACTGCGTTTTTGGCTGGGAAGACTGCGGTGACAATGAGACATGTCCGTTACACGATCAATGGATAGAACTCAACCGCACCTTCCAGCAGTGGGCGGAGCATAAAACCCTGGAAGGGGTTTCAAAGTGACTTCCATAATTTAATCAGTCGAAACATTTACTCCCTATTAAATTTGCCGTCTTTGTAATTCGCCTTCTGCCCTCTTTCCCTTTTTGAACAAGCTCTGCAAGTGTAATTTTTCCGGCATCTTCCGAATCTCCTTGGGCATGTCAGTCCACTGTTCGTGCAGAAGACAGAGTTTGACCGTACCTCACCCCGGTAGCCCAAGCGCACATTCGATCAGCCAGTCCTTCCCGGGTCAGCTCCTGAAATAATTTTTGTCATCGAAAGGATTGGAAAGAACCAGTTCATCACTTGGTCGGATCAGAGAGATATACGGGTCATTTGACACGGATGCCGCATACAGGAGGTACGAAAGGTATAGTTGCAGATTTTTTAATTCCCCAAATCCTACTGGCACCACAAAATGGGTATAAGTTAAAAGAGTATTTATTCTTTAATAGAATTTGCGTATCTTTTCCTTCTTGTTACAAGTTTAATTTATCAGTTATTTAAGCATGTCTGAACATCTATTCCATATACCTGTTATGGGTACAGGCCATTCTATCGATTCTCCCATCCGGGTCGGACCATACGGCATCGATTCCGTAATCTCTATTGTTGATGATCTGCTGGTCGAAAAAATCCGGAAGTATTACTGCGACAAATTTGACTATGATTACACCAATATTTCCCGCAATGCCGAGGATGGGCGCGCCCGGCGTATAACCGCTTATCTTGATACCGTACAGGAAATTGTCCAGGAAAAATTCTCGGATATCAGGAATCAGCCCTTTTTTGAAAAGAATGACAAGTCGAAATATTTCGAGATGCTCCCTGACAGCAGCACGCTTAAAGAGAAATACAACAAGCTGACGAATACGGAGAAGGGAAGCCTGCGCGACCGCCTGGCGGTTGAACTTTCCCGGCTGATGAAACCCGGTTCCATCGATGTAAATATCATGGCCAAGGTGGATAAGCTGAATTACACCAAGGATGATATACCGATGAGCGACGAATTTAGTGATGCCAGCGCTGCCCTCCGCGGATACGCCAGGAGCAAGGTGTCCTCCAGTTTGATACTATCCGCCGGATTCAACCCAAGACTCTACAACTACATTACGGAGTTCAAGGATTTTTACCGGGATAAAGCCGGAGCAATCAAAAAGAGGATTATCCTGAAAGTCAGCGATTTTCGGTCGGCGCTGATTCAGGGTAAATACCTGGCCAAGAAGGGGCTGGAGGTGTTTGAATATCGCATCGAATCCGGATTAAACTGCGGCGGGCACGCGTTTCCCTCCGACGGACACCTGCTGCCGAGCCTGCTGCGCGAGTTCCGGGAGAAAAAAGACCAGCTCGTGAAGGCTGTGCAGCCGCTGGTAGAAGATTATTATGAAAAGCATGCCGGTGGTTTTTCTGAAGACTGGGAAATTACCGAGCCCCGGCTTACCGTACAGGGGGGCATTGGCGTTAGCGGTGAGGCTGAGCGCCTACTCAAAGATTTTGGCATGGATGCCACCGGCTGGGGCAGCCCGTTCCTGCTGGTCCCCGAGGCCACAACCGTGGATAAACCAACACGCCGGTTGTTAAAAAATGCGGGCGAAAAGCAGTTGTATCTAAGCGGAGTATCGCCGCTGGGCGTGCCGTTTAACAACGTGCGAAACACCGGGTCGGAGCAGTGGCACCAGGAGCGCATTGAGAAGGGGAAACCGGGCTCCCCGTGTCCGAAAGGCTTCCTGAAATCGAATACCGAGTTCACCGAACAGCCTATCTGTACGGCTTCCACCCAGTACCAGCTGCTCAAACTCGACCAGATTGCCCGGAGCGAAATGGCCGAAGAGGAAAAAGAACAAAAACGCGAAAAAGTGCTGAACAAGGCGTGTCTGTGCGATCACCTGGGCAACGGGGCACTTATAAATTTAGGAATATTGGCAGAACACCGGGCACCGCAGTCTATCTGTCCGGGCCCCAATCTTGCGTATTATGACGGGGAATACACCCTTCGCCAAATGGTTGATCATATTTACGGGTGTATCGATTCGATCGCCACTGAAGGGCGGCCCCATATGTTCGCCAAGGAGATTACCCTGTATGTGGATTACGTGGAAGAGCTTGCCGAACAGCCGGATGATCCCGTAAATATCAAAAAGCTAAAAAAGATCCAAACAAATCTTGAAGAAGGCATGGAATACTGCCTTGAAATAGCGCAGGACACTCCTTACCAGGACGAAAACCTGGCTTCGATTCCCGAAACGGTCAGCAGGCAGCGAGAACGATTGACTACAATCTTGGATCGTTTGGAAGGGCGCGTGGCAGTTGAGGCCTGAGCATAATTGAAATATCAGTGGTACGAGCAGGACGCTCGCACCAGTTTTTCAAGTAAAATATACATACCTATAGCTTGCGCAAGCGTCTCGCTTGTACTCGGTAATGTTACAAATAAGAATATAGAGATGAGATAGAATCCCCTGGAAGACAACGCGATGATTGACGTAGACATCGATCTTATAAAAAAGTACAACGTGCAGGGTCCCCGATATACCTCGTATCCCACGGCCGTACAGTTTCAGGATGCCGGGCGAGAGGATGTGGAGGAGTTGCACCGCTACCTGGTAAATCGGAATTCCGGGCCGCATCGCGTGTCCCTGTATTTTCATATCCCGTTCTGTTTTTCGCTCTGCTGGTATTGTGGCTGTAACAAGGTGATCACCAAAGACCAAGACCGCGGTGACGGGTATCTCGATTACCTTGAGATGGAGATGGATCAGGTAGCGGGCCTGCTGCATCCGGATTCCGAGGTAGTGCAGGTCCATTTTGGTGGGGGTACGCCCACGTTTCTGGACCCGGAACAGTTGCAGCGTTTGGGCGAAGCGATCCACAGCCGGTTTAATCTTACCGGACAAACGGAGTTTGGGGTGGAGATCGACCCCCGCCGCTGCACGCGCGAGCACATTCAAATGCTAGCAGCCATCGGATGCAACCGTGCCTCCCTGGGCGTACAGGATACCAACGAGGAGGTACAGCAGGCGATTCACCGGATCCAGCCATTCGAACAAACCTGCCGGGTCACCGAGTGGCTGCGCGAGGTAGGGATCAGTTCCATCAACTTTGACCTGATTTACGGGCTGCCGCTGCAAACGCTCGAGACATTTCAGAAAACGATGGATGATGTGCTCCAGCTCAAGCCCGACCGTCTGGCGGTCTATAGCTATGCCCACATCCCCAGCATGATGCCCGCCCAGAAGCTGTTGAACGAGGAGGATATGCCCTCAACAGACCAGAAGCTGGGCATGCTGCAGCTCAGTATCTCGCATCTTACCGAAAACGGCTACCGCTTTATCGGGATGGATCACTTTTCGCGTGAAGGGGAGGAACTTACCCGGGCGATGGACAATGGCACCCTGCAGCGCAACTTCCAGGGATACAGCACACTGGCCGGGGCCGACCTGTATGCATTCGGCATGTCCGGCATTTCCAATGTGGGCAACTATTACTGGCAAAATACCAAGGATCTTGCTGAATATTATGAACAGCTGGATGAGAATAAAGCACCGGTATTCAAGGTGTTGCAGCTGAACCAGGATGACCGGCTGCGCAAGGAGGTCATCATGAAGATTATGTGCAATATGGGCGTCAATTTCGATGCCATTTCATCCCGCTGGAATATCCGGTTTAAAGAGTATTTCAGGGACGAGTTGGAGCGCCTCCGCGAATTTGAACAGGACGGTTTGATTAACGTATTACCGGATCGCCTGGTTATCACCGAAAAGGGACGCCTCTTCCTGCGCAATATTGCGATGTGCTTTGACTACTACCTGAATCTAAAGAGCAGTGCCCGCCGGTACTCCAAAACAGTGTAATATGACCTCCCATCAACGTAAATGGATTCGACGGTGGTTGTGGACGGGAGCCCTGCTTATTTTTGTGATGGTACTTGTGGGCGGTATCACCCGCCTTACGGACTCCGGCCTTTCCATGTCTGACTGGAGCCTGATTATGGGAGCCATCCCGCCCATCAACAAAGCCGAATGGATGACGGCCTTTGAGTGCTACAAAGAGTTCCCGCAATATCAGCAAATAAATGCGGGCATGTCACTGGCGGAATTTAAGGCCATTTTCTTCTGGGAATACCTGCACCGCCTGCTGGGAAGAGTTATCGGGCTGGTATTCCTGATTCCATTCGGTTACTTCTGGATCCGCAGGTACTTCAATTCAAAGATGTTGAAACGGGCATGGATTCTTTTTGGGCTGGGAGCACTGCAGGGTGGCATGGGCTGGTTCATGGTAAAAAGCGGGCTGGTGGATCTGCCCTATGTCAGTCATTACCGGCTGGCCATGCACCTGGTGCTGGCGATGATACTTATGGGCTTTTGCGCCTGGTATGCGCTGGATTTGAATGCTGGGTCTCCGCGAAAAGAGTTCCCTCAAGCGGCGGCTCTGAAGCGATGGTCGTATAGTTTTGTAATCATTTTTGCCATCCAGGTAATTTGGGGCGCCTTTACCGCAGGTCTTGATGCCGGTTACATCTATAATACCTTTCCCGCCATGAACGGTGCCTGGCTGCCCCGTAACGCTTGGACCCTGGACCCGGCTTTGGTAAACCTGGTGGAGAATCCCGGTACGGTACAGTGGGTGCACCGCATCCTGGCTACGGCCCTGGGATTGATCGCCATGGGTTTTTGGTGGAAGAATTATAAAACAGATGTAATCGGTCAGCTAACACGGAAAGCGGGATGGCTGCTGGCAGTGGTACTCCTTCAGTACCTGCTTGGCATTGTGACGATCCTGTCGCACGTGCATATCGTGATGGGAGTCGCACACCAGGCCGGCGCGCTGACCGTGCTTTTCTTGTGGGTCCTGTACCACCATGAACTGATGCAGGTGGGTTCAACTTATAAAAAGGCAGAGCCGGTAAGCAAGAGGCCAGGTTTTAAAACCCGGCAACCGGTGTGAAGGTCATGAGCATATTGGAAATTATGGAATGAATGATGCGCGTGTGGAAACTAAAACTGGGATAACATTATGAGATTACTGTTTCGTAAAATGGTGAATCCTATAAAATCCGTACCCAAACAAACCTGGTTTGGCATATTCATTACAATCGGCCTGTGGTGGATATTTATGAACTACACCCGTTGGCCGGCAGTGCAGCAGAAGTCAGAAATACTAACCGTATTGGCTTCCGGGGCTCCCAATACGTTTACAGAAATCATGTCGAGGGAGGGCTGGCCGTACTGGCTCTCCTGGATTCCCACCGGTGTGAATATGACCGACAACAATGCCATCGGGATGGCCTTTGCATTTCTGATCGGCGGGGCCGTAAGCAGCCTGATTCTGCCCCAGGGCCTTATACGCAGATTGCTGAATTCCAGGGGAACCAAAGGCTCTGCCTACGGCGGATTGCTGGGCGCACCCCTGATGATGTGCAGCGCCTGTTCGGTGCCAGTAGCCCTTGGCTGGAAAGAACGCGGTGCCAATACCGAGACCACCCTTGGCGTAGTGATGGGTGCGGCCCTTCTGAATATTATGGGGCTGACTACCATTTTTGTTCTCTTTCCGGGTCCCGCGGCCTGGGGACGTATTGCAGCTTCCGTTCTCCTTGTGGTACTGTTCACTCCACTTATTGTGAAACTGACAGAAGCGATCAAAAAAAGGCGGCTTACCGTTTCCCCAGACCTATTGGGAGATTCTACAGGTACGGCCGCCGATCAAACCTGCACTATCCCAGAAATGGAACAACCTGGAGAGACCTGGGCCGAAGCGGGAGTTTCCGCCGTTAAAAACTGGTGGAACAACAGCGTGGAAATTGCCTATCGCCTGTTTATACCGATGACCGGCGCCATGTTTTTGGCCGCCATCATACGCCTGATGCTCCCCAACGGATTCGTGGAAACCTACATGGGGGGCGGTTTACTGGCTATCGTCATCATATCTGTTTTGGTACACTCATTGCCATCCCCACCCTGTTTGAAATTCCCCTGGTGCTCGGCTTCCTGTTTATCGGAATGGGTCTCGGGCCGGCATCTGCTCTGCTGGTGACCGCACCATCCGTAAGTATAGTCAGCTACTTTATGCTGAAGAAAGATGTAGGGCATATGGCTCCCCTGCTGCTGATGGCAGCAACATTTGTGGTGGGAGTCTGTACCGGTTTAACCGTTGAATATCTGGTGGCAATCTATGGCTGATCCTGTAAATAACAATGGAAAATTTTCCACAAGGGTAAAAGTTTTAGGTACGATCTTTCTGATTGCGCAGCTCCTGCTGGCGGTCAGCAACTATGGTCCGCACGAAATACCGGGGCTGAGTCTCCTGTTTGATGAACCCTGGATACCGGCCGAAGAGGTATCCCTTCAGCAGGCGATGTATGGAGAAACTCCCGCATTCTCATTTGAAGATATAACGGAGTTTTCCGGGCTGGATTCCTTCTATCGCGCCAAAGTAAACAGTGAAAATCCCTCGTACCTTGAGGTGATGAGCGGAGGGGTGGCCGTGGGTGATGTGAACGAAGATGAATTCGAGGATATCTTCTTCATCAGCATGCCATCGCTGGAAGAAAAACCGCAGAAAGAAGCCTCCCGGTCCACCCTGTACAGAAATAACGGAGATGGTACCTTTGATGATATTACGGAGGATGCGGGCCTGTCCGATTTAAAAGGGTACCCGCAGGGCGCGCTCTTCTTTGATTTCAACAACAACGGGCGGCAGGATCTCTACGTTGCATCGTATGGAGGCGGGCAGCTTTTCCGGAATGACGGTGGTGAATTTACGGAGATCACGGACGAAGCCGGTTTAAACATGGAGGGCCTATGCGGAGAGCATCCCTGTTATGGCTCCACCGCGGCGGCATCCGATTATAACCGGGACGGACTTACCGACCTCTATATTGTCAACAATGTGGACTGGGAGATCGAAAACCCGTCTCATTACGGCGAACGGCGGCTCTTTCCGGCCTTTTTTGACGCCCAGGAGTCATTTCTGTTCAAAAATAACGGGGATGGCACCTTCTCCAATGTAACGGAAGAGGCAGGCGTGAATAATGAGGAGGGGAAAGGATTGTCCGCGATCTGGTTTGATTATAACAACGACAACTGGCCCGATCTCTACATTGCCAACGACCTGAGCCGGAATAAACTCTACCTGAACCGGGGGGATGGCACATTCACCGATATTGCAGCTTCTGCAGAATTGGACGAGGTAAAGAGCAGCATGGGCCTGGCCGCCGCAGATTACAATGAGTCTGGCAGGATAGATCTTGCCGTAACCAACCTGGAGGGATCGTACATCTCCCTGTTCCAAAATATTGACGATCTCCGGTTTGATTATGCCACGCATTATGCTGGCTTGAATCCCAGTCGGCGCTCTTCGGGCTGGGGTGTGGAGTTTGTGGACCTGAACCTGGACGGGAACCTCGACCTCGTGATGGCCGCCGGTCCGGTGTGGGACCCGGAACCGACAGACGCAGAAAACCTTTTCTTTGAGAACATGGGGGAGGGCCAATTTGAAGACCGAACGCTCTCAGCCGGCTCTTTCGATAACAGGGATGTCTCCCGCGGACTGGCTGTGATTGATATTACGAACAACGGCAGGCCGGATCTCGTCATTTCCAATATCGACGGGGGACATCCGCAGCTTCTGCTCAATACGACATCCAATCAAAATCACTGGCTCAAACTCACGCTTGAGGGAACTGAATCGAACCGGGACGCCATCGGAGCAAAGGTGCAACTGAATCGAACCGATGGCAAAACGATTTATCAGGAGGTGAAAGCGGGTGGTTCATATCAAAGCAGCAGTAGCAAATCTCTTTTCTTCGGGCTTTCCAACTCCGAGGTCCAACAACTGACTATTCGCTGGCCATCCGGACTCAGACAAGTACTGGAAGAAGTTCCTGTAGATACGGTCCTCCATATTACAGAAGAGCGGTCTGAATTAAGTGATAAACTTTAAAGTACAAACCGGGCCAATACTTCTATCATATTCATATCCCTTTCAGCAAGTTAGTGTCGTTATTAGTTAGCTGGTATATTTGTTATTGGCTTTCTACCAGGTTGAAAGTCATCGATTACCCATGTTCAGCCTTCACAAACCTTCAACCTGCGACAGATGACCCGGCGCTATGACCGAAGATCGAGTAAAGACCTGCAAGACTATACTTTCTAAGGGGTAACCACCTATTGCAAAATTGCAATAGGCATACAACTCCATTCTTGCAACATTGCAAGTTAGGCTATTAAAAATTCCCTTCTCTCATTGGGAATAGAACAGTTTAGACTTCAAAAATAAGAAAATAAGGTATTTTATTATTATCCCCCGGATTGGTTAGTCTTTGGCATGGTGATTGCAATCATAACTGGTAAAAAATAAAAGACATAATACTCTTAAAACTTAATTATCTCTTCATATTCACTGCATATACTAGTGTACGAATTAAAAAGCGTGGACGCTGGTATTAAAAACAGGCGATTTTTATGAAACGGACGTATTCAATCATATTGCTTCTTACGTTCTTGGTCGGCACACTACAGCCGATCCTTCCGATGATTGAATACCAGCTATTCGAAGGAAGTATTATTGAGTTGTTAAGCAGTAAAGCAGATAATTCGGAAGAATCCTGTACAATGGTGCGATGCCTGGTTGATACCGATTGTCTGTGCTGCGGGGAGGATGAAGATCTTCAACTGTTGGATACTGATTATTATCCCCTTGCACTGAAGATCACAACCATCCCCGAACCTCATGCTTTTCTGAGCAGTTCAAGATTATTCCTGCCTGTTGTCAATAATGCAACGGGTCCCACATTTCTGCCCAATCCCCCACCTCCCCGGTTTAGCTAAAGCTATGTGGATTGTAAAGCCATCTGTCCTGACTGATAGAACATCCACGGCTATAGACTCCAACCTTTACAACTGATGTTAGCTCAACCAATTTAAAACCAATCCCCATACGGAGGATACACTATGAAAACTGTACACTATCTACTCATCGTTGCCGGCATGTTAATGGCAATGAATGTTTCGACCGTAACAGCACAACAGCAACAAAAAACAGAATTTGAAATTGACGGCATGACGTTTGGCATGCCGGAAGCCGAGGTGTTCACCGAGGATTACGACGGTCCGCCGGTCGTGGGTGAATACCTCACCATGCTGCCAAATTTGAAGCCGCTCGACTACGAGGGCAACAAGCATCACGAGGTACGCATCGATATCATTGTCCAGGAGATCGAGGTCGCCGATGGCGTCAGGTATCGCGCCTGGACCTTTGGTGGAAGTGTTCCCGGTCCGGTTCTTCACGTAAAGGAAGGAGATCGTATCACCTTCACTATGAAAAACCGATCCGGTGAAATGGTTCAGATCAATGAGCCGATGAGTCAGCTTAGAATAAATAGTCAAGACGGAATGGGGCCTTCTTCTATAGAGCCTGAAGGCATGGAAGGTACCAATACCGACTGGTCAAAGGCCTCTCCGTATTTGAAGCAGCTTCGCCAGAACAATTACCAGAAAAACAAAGCAGAGATCATGCCGATGCCTCACTCTATGGATTTCCACTCGGGAACCGTAGCCAAAGATGACAAATGGCGAACGATTGGACCGGGCGAAACGATCAAATTCGACTGGGTGGCCAACTATCCCGGCACCTACATTTACCACTGTGGTACACCCAGCGTGCTGATGCACACGTCCATGGGACAGCACGGTGTTGTGGTTGTATCTCCCAAAGAAGGATATCCAACGGATGAGCTGGTAGATCGGGAGTACGTAATCGTACAATCTGAATATTACCTGAAAAAAGGAGCTGACGGGCTGTTCCAATATGACTTCGAGGCCGCGCAGAACCGCAATCCCTCACACGTCGTATTCAATGGTCATCAAACGATTCTTCACGATCAGCCGCTGAAGGCCAATGCCGGGGAACGCGTGCGCTTCCACTTCTCCAACAACGGGCCGAGCGGCACCTCCAGCTTCCACGTGATCGGCGGCATCTTTGACCGGGTGTGGATGGAAGGGCATCCCTACAACGAGATGCGCGGCATGCAGACGGTACTGCTGGGCGCCTCCAGCTCGGCCACCATCGACATGATCGTGCCGGAAGAGGGCAAATACATCCTGATCGACCATGAATTCGCCGATGCCGAAAAAGGGGCTACCGGAACGCTGAAAGCCGGTCCCCACAAGTAATTGCCCCAATTTTCAAATGAGTAAAACCAAAATTAATAAGAAATGACACTCCAGACGAACATAGCACCTGTTAACCTGCTGGCTCTCGTGGTGGCCGCAATGGCACTGAGCCTGGCTGCCACAGCAAGGGCCCAGCCCCGGCAGGTGCTTGTTCCGTCGGGATCTTTCCATTCCGTCATGCCCGAAGTGGAAGGCGAGCCGATCCGGGTGGCCTCTTTTTACCTGGATGTCACAGCCGTCACCAACGAGCAGTACGAGGTGTTTACAGCAAAACATGAACAATGGCAGCGCGGCGAAGTGCCAGCCGTTTTTGCGAGCAGCGATTATCTGAAACACTGGGCGGCCTCCGGTCCCGACTATGAAGTGATTGGAAAGAATCGTCCCGTAACCCACGTCTCGTGGTTTGCTGCAAATGCCTATTGCCAATCGGTCGGCGGGCGACTTCCAACCCTCAACGAATGGGAATACTCCGCTCAGCTAATGGATTTCGATTCACAATCATCCGTGAGCCAATTTGCTGCCCGACTGATGAGCTGGTATTCGAGCGTAGATACAAAGAACTCTGCAGCGGTTGGCTCCACCGGCATTGAGAATCGCCTCGGCGTCAAGGACCAGTTTGGCTTGATCATGGAGTGGGTGCAGGATTTTAAACCGCCCGTAGCCGATGATCTCTCCCTGGACTGCGGCACAGTGGGACGCATGCAGCAGTGGGGCAACGCCTACAGTTATGCGGCCTCCATCCGGTACATCACGCGGATGAGCTATAGTCCCACCACCGCCACAGCCACCATGGGCTTTCGGTGTGCTTATAACATGGAACAGGAACCAGAAACGGCAACAATAGCACAATGAAAACAGTCTCATTCATACTGTTGATGTTCTGCCTCGCAACCAGCTTGGCCGCCCAGCACCACCACGAGATAACAGATGCCCTGAATGCGGGAGAAATAAGCGCGGAGCACTCGCTGTATCACCTAGATGCGGAGTGGACCGATCATCGTGGTGAAACGTATGCGCTCAGCGACTTTTCCGGAGAGCCGGTAATCGTAGTCATGTTTTACGGGAACTGCACGCAGGTGTGCCCTATGCTGATTCAAGATACACGTCGGCTGTACAGCATGGTTGATGAGGCCAACCGGCCCTCTGTAACCGTACTGGCAATCACCTTTGACACGGAAAACGATACCCCGGACGTACTGCGGAAATATGCCGAACAGGAGCAGCTGAACATTCCCGGCTGGCACTTCATGACCTCCGAAGCGGCAAGCGTGAGAAGCCTGGCAATGATGCTCGGGGTGCAATACTCAAAGAAAAGCGACGGCCATTTTGCCCATTCCAACCTGGTTACCGTATTCGACAGCCAGGGACGGGTTGCCAAGCGCGTTGAAGGACTTAATCAACCCATGGCAGAAGCCGCCCGGGAAATTCGCAGCATAATTAAAACGGGCATTCGGCAATGAAATTACCTGTCATCCACAACACTCATGTTGAGCTTGATTTTAAACACTGGCTGCATGTTGGATGGTGCGGGTCCGGAACTGGAAAAAACGACTAACGAGAAGAATTCACTTTTAACAAAACAATACCAATAAATCCCAACGAGGAAAGAACCCATGAAATCACTTATAAAAATAACACTGATCCTAACTCTGACCCTGTTCACCGCCATTTCAACGGCACTGGCCCAGCGAACTATTGAAATCACCGGAACGGACAACATGAAGTTTGATGTGACATCGATCGAAGCCCAGACCGGTGAAGAGATAACCATCAAATTCACTACCAAGAGCCAGATCCCCAAAACGGCGATGGCCCACAACGTGGTCGTTCTTGACAAGGACGCCAATGTTGATGAGGTGGTAATGGCCTCTATGCAGGCGCGGGATAACGAGTATATCGCCCCGGAGTACAAAGACCAGATCGTTGCGGCAACAGCCCTGGCCGGTGGCGGCGAAACGGTGGAAGTGACCTTTACGGTTCCCCAGGAACCCGGCCAGTATGAGTACGTCTGTACCTTCCCGGGTCACTACCAGGCTGGAATGAAGGGCGTTCTTACGGTGACTTCTCAGGCAAGTAAATAGACTTCTCCCTGAATAACATAATCTTATCTGAAAGGCAGCTCGGTATGGGCTGCCTTTTTTTATCCTCTCGCCAGGCGGATGGCGTAGTAGAGAATCGCTAGGCCCAGCAAAAAATTAATTCGGCCAATCCATGAGGAAACTTTCCTGAAAGTTTGGGTTTTTGATGATTCCGGATTTTTATCGATCAGCTCAGCAGCCTTGGGCCCGGCATAAAAATCATGAATACCGCTCAGAATCAGGACACCGGCAAACAGATGAAGCTTCATGAACAACCTGGATCCAAATTCACTTTGCCAAAATGAGGTATTCAGTAGGCTTTCCAGTGGAATCCCCCTCCCCGTAAGATTAGTAATACCTGTGATAATAAGTACCAGGAAAAGAATCCATGAGATTTTACTGAACTTTTCTCCGACGAGCTTAAAAAAAGCGCCGCGCTTTTGTACCAGTAATTTATTTCTTGAAGCCGGCACCAAAACCGCCATAGTAAACATCATACCACCTATCCAAAAAATGGCTGAAAGGATATGGATATAAATTGATATGTAATACATATATAAAATTCTTTGTATGTAAGTAGTTAATTATTTTTTGGGAGCCAATCGAAGCTGCCGTCTTCTGTAATCCGCAAGTTGCCTTCCTTTCCTTTGCGTGATAAATCTGTCAGGGTAGTATCCTCAAGCATTTTCCTTATCTCGTCCCTGGTATCCGCCCATTGGTCATGCAAGGGACAGGGTTTGGCCGTTCCGCATCCCGGCAATCCCAGCGCACACTCTGTGAGAATATCCATCCCGTCTATTGCTGCAACAATCTCAACCAAGGTTATTTCGTCACCTGATCCCTTCAGTCGGACCCCGCCTTTCGGACCTTTCATAGATTCCATGATATCTGCCTTCGTCAGTTGTTGTAGAATCTTGGTTAAAAAATGACGAGAGATATCGAGGTCCTCACTTATTTGACTTATTGCAATAAAACGATCATTTGAGCTGGAGGCCAGATATAGTGCTGCCCGCATACCGTATATACATGCTTTTGATAAGAGCATTTTATTACTTTATTTAAGAGTATTTTGTCCTTAAAATAAATAATTTTTTGTCTTATTCCATTCAGTTCCAATCGATCTCACCCCAAACCGTCCTATTGCATCCCATTCCCACCCATCCAAAGAAATTTCAAATATAGCCCATATCCCAAAAGGGTGAATAAGATGAGGAGAGAATTAAGGTTAGGTAGGCTTGTAGCTAGTAGTAGTTTTTAAGTGAATACATTCCTCAAATTTCACTAAATGGTAGTTCAAATTGTAATACGAGAATTAAAAATATTGCATTATAGTGTTATGGAAATGGGAATTCCACTCTGACTATTCGGTTTATCAGATAGGGATACCGGTGCTTTATAGGGTGGTTACCTCCAAATGCAATGTATTGGAGTTAATTAAATACTTTTCTCAATAGAATTCTGGTTCTGTTCTTTTAAATTTTCTGCATCGTTTCTTAATTCATCCGGCAGGCGTGATAGGAAATCATGATAGCAAAAAATCGCCAGAATATTATGGAACATTATATGAGACATACGAGACATTTGCCACAAATTTCGACTTGGCAATAGTGGCATTACTGGCAGAACTGGCATTTCACCTGCAACGGGTTGCCATTAATGCCACTTCTGCCATAACTGCCAACCGGCTATTCTGTCATTTTTTTGTAATAGCCTCTTTTGATTCGGGTTAGATATTCACCTGTAAGAGAGGATAACCAGCGGTGGGCCGTCCGCTGTGGGATGTTTAACCCTTCCGCTATTTCAATCGCCTTACTGGTTTGGAATTCTTCGGGCAAAGCCAGGTAAAAATGGCGATACCGCTGGCCCTTTCCATCCACATCCGTAGCTTTGGGTAAAATATGATACAGGCGAATCGCATGTTTGATAAAGGTATCGGCCAGCCATAACGCCGCTGTCATATCCGAAAGGCTGGGTTTTATGCTGGTAGCTGTTTCAAGGGTAACCGGGTTCTGCCGGAAGGTGCGCAGGACGGCAAACATCGATGTCATTCGAAGAGCCAGAATAGCTGCCCGGTTGTTTGAGGCATGCAAATAGGAGGAAAGGTCCCAATCCTCAATCAGTTGCATCTTATCTGAAAAGGTGCTGTCGATCATCTCCCACTGCTCGGAGGTGAGATCTACTTGCAAAGGCGTTGCCCTGGGTTTAAGCTTGCTGTATAGCTCGAATAACTCCAGGCTTGCCGTCTGCAGGGAATCTTCCAGCTGGCGACTTTGGGCTGTCGGCCGGTGGCTTTGCCATCTGCGAGGCACATTAAAGGTGTACAGGGCGTACCGGCTGAAATGACCATTTTCGGCGCTTTGGAACATTTCCGTAAACTGGTCAAAGGTGCCCGTCAGACAAATGGAGAGCCGGGGCTTATCAATAAAAAAGAGTTCATCTCTGCGATTGATGGATATTGATTCATGGTGAAAAGCCTTGCGGGTAATGTCAGAGAAGTTTCCCCAATCCTGCCCCGTAGCATTGAGCATGGTATCAATTTCGGTCTCGAACAACAGTCCGCTTCCCCCGTTGGCATCCAGGGTGTCGTAAATGGCCCGGCTGGAAGAGTTGGCTGGGATAAACAGGCTCTGCTCCCTGGGCTCACTCACCTGGCTTTTTTGCTCATCCGTCATCGCCTCATAATCGGCCTTCCTCATCCTGGAGTCTCTGATGAGTCGTTCGTTTAAGACGTGACCCAGTTTTTTTGCCTTGCCAGCGGTTCCTTTCCCGGTTCCCGGAGCTGCCACTACCAGGCTAAACAGGTCCGGGGAATAATAACCATCCACGTGACCGGCCAGTACCTTCGGCATATGAGCTGCCACCACGGGGAGGGCCGATACCAGGAATACATCTTTGCGGTGTTGCTCGCTAATGAGCTGACACTGAGACTGTAGCAGTTCCGGCAAGTGCTCATATACGACATCCGGAATGGATGGGGCCGTTGCAATATCCAGGTTTATTTCCGGAAGCTTCTGAGGTGCCTTTGGGGGCTCCTGAAGAGTTACGGGCTCTCTGTTTTTGAACAGATCTGCCAGCTGGGGCCGGTACGTTTCATCCTTAACGATATCGGTCAGATCCTTGCACGCTCCATTGGTAAACCGGTGAACATTTATTAGTGATACATCTAGCTTGGGCGCTATTGTTTTGATGTTCCGTCCCAGTTTCATGGCAGTTTGGTAAGCCAGGTCGCTGTCACAATCCAGGCACAAAACAACTTTGGTGTAATCTGCCCCTTCAATTTGCTTTCGAAGCCATTGCATCTGCCTGTCCGATAGTGTGGACTGCTCCCCCGTTGCCAATCCAATTACATCCGCATTGTTTAACAGGAGCTGATGAAGCAGCATCGCTTCCCTGGGGGATTTCCCTATTACTAATCCTTCGTGGGCTGCTGACAGCTTTCTACTTCCAAAAAATGAATTTCCCGGAGTGCTTCCCTTAAGCGCGCGTATCTGTTTTTTCCCGTTAACTCTGCGGTACAGCTGGCAGCCGGAATCGTAGGGGAAAGTCAGCCAGTCTTCACCGTACTGGTTCAGGATCCCACAACCGAAGTGATGGAGAGAATCAATCTTGACTTGATCGTAGGATAATACCTGCCCAATGAGAGGATGTGCAGGTTCCTTTTTTAGTCGCTCCTGGCTTTCAGACAGGAGAAGTATATTATCTGATGTCCAAAAGGGCTCGTCTATCTTCTCGTTTATAGGGTAGGAACTTGATAACTTGGTGGTATCAAATAGAGAGCCCAGCTCCTTGTTAATCCAGGTAATCGCTTCTTTGTTGTCCAAATCCATAATCTGTTCTACCAATGTGACAATATCACCACTCTCATCTGTCCCGTGGTCTTTAAAGGCCCCGGTCTGGAGGTTTAGTCCAAATGAAGGATTTTTGTCTTCACGTAGCGGGGATTTTATTGTAATCCAACTATTGGGGTCCGGCTTCCAGCCGTTATGGTTGATACCTAACCGATTTAGAATTACATGAATATCCTGTGGGGTTAATTTTTCACTGACTGTCATTGGTTTCGGCTTCTGGCAAATGGTTTGATATATGGATTAATGAAGGTGGGTATTTGAATAGGAGGTATTGGCTGGTTCCTGCCACGTTAGGCAGGCAGAGCGGTTTCCGTTCGGTTGTTGCTTTGGAAATTAAAGCCCTACCTGCCCAAAGAGGCGTAACACCCTTAGTTTTGGACCTCCGGCTGTTTGGGCTCTTCGGTCCGCTCATCCATCCAGTCTTCAATCTGCGAGCGGCGCCAACCGACGGCTCTTTTTCCGATCCTGACTTTGGGTGGCAGTTCGCCGTTATTGATCATTCGATATAAGGTGGGGATCGAAATGCTTAACAGATCAGCTAATTCATTGGGTCGTATTAACGATAAGTCTTTCATAGGTTTTAATGCGTTTGGTTAGTAATTAGTGCGCTTAAAACCTACTGGTAATGCCCCCCTTTGGTAAGATGACAACGGTCACTTTCCGGGGGTGACAATGGTTACTTCGTCCCTGAACGCCGCTGCTTGTCGAATCTGCTCTTGGCCCTTTTGAAGCTATCAAAGGACGTGTACTTGGGCACGAGCCCAAGATCCGCCCGGAGTTTTTCGATTACCCCGTACACTTCTTCCCAGGTACGATCATTGCTGTAAAGCTCGTAAGCGGTAATCCAATAGTCATTTTTTTGCAAGTCATAGCTTTTGAACACTTCTCCCTTGATGGCCTCTTTCTCTTGCTGATCCAGCTCTTCCGAAAGTTTAATCCTCTTGGGGTACCCCTCTTGATTTACTTTGTGTATGACAAGCCCCAAACTCGTCATATGTATTCTGTGGTCTATATACCCATTGTAATATGCATGTAGATCAAAAATCCCCTTAAATATTGGTACGGCCGAATCTATACTCTTTTCCTTGAAAATGATTTTGGCAAACTCTACGGTATAACCCCGCAGTTCATCGACGATTTCATCTATGTCTGGATAACATATCTCTTCAGGCATTGATATCTCATCCACCAATTCTATAATCCTGGCCTTATAATATTCAACGGCTGAGGCGTCAATATTTCCAAATTGACTATGATACTGCTCACTTAATACAACGATTTCATTTTTAAATCTATCTTTCTTCTTTTCCAGCGTCTGATGTTTTGAGTCAGACGTCATGCCAAGCAGATCCAGTATGGCCGCAAAGTCAGCCTGTGCCGCAACCCGCTGCCTGTTATAGTGCTCTGCATAAACACTGAAGAAATGGAAAAGCAGGCTCTCCCTTCGCTCTTGCTCCTTTCGGGAATTCCCCGGCCATTGCAGGTCGGTTAATGTTACATCACTGTCCATTCCTGTTTATCCTACTATTATTTTATCATTTTCCTCATCCAGGATCTTGCGCAAGTTCGAGCTCCACAGGTTTAAGGCCTCACGCTTTTCTCCCATATAACTGTGCCGATCATAGATGGCTGTTACCTGTCCATCACCGGCCAATCCTTTATGATTCAGGATTTTACCCAGCACCGTGCGCTCGACTCCCAACTTTGCCATATACGTAGCAACGGTACGCCGAAGATCATGAGGTCGGAAATCAGAAACTTCAGTGGTATTCTTTATCGTCTGGCGTACCCGGCTCAGGGAATCAAGGGGAGCTTTACTGTTCTTTGGAGAGGTAAAAACATATTCCTTGTCTCCATTTAGCTTTTTCATCTTTTCGAGGACCTCCAAGGCCATCTTAGAAAGCGGTACATCATGAGGCTGCTTATTTTTAGCCAGTGAAGCTGGAATCGTCCATACGTCTCCCTGGATGTCAGCCCACCTCATTTTCATCGTCTCGGTCTTGCGCTGTCCGCAAATGAGCAGCATTTCCAGTACCGACTGGGTCGGCTCGCCCCAGTCTTCAAAAAACTCCCACAAGGTTCGTATCTCCTGCTCGGTGTAGTACCGGTCCCGCTTGGATTCTCCTTGTTTGTAGGTAGATGTAAGTTGCACGGGGTTTACTTCTGCAAGCCCTCTCTCCATACCGAAGGTAAAAATGCGAGACAGTCGCGCCCGCATTCGGTTGGCCATCGTGGGAGAGTTGTCTTTGTAGGCTTTCTTATCTAAGAGTTCGATGATTTCATTTTTGGTCACCTTGCTGATCGGGAATTTACCTATCGCCGGAACCAATTCCTTGTCAATAATTCTTTTATACTCTTTTTGCGTGTTGGCTCTCAACGTTGGGATATACTTTTCTTTAAACTCATCGGCTAAATCAGAAAAGGTTTGCAGCTCCTGCGTGTTTTTCTTGCTTTGCCGTTCCGCCTGAGGATCATTTCCATCCAATACTTTAACCCTAAGTCGTGATATTTCGTCTCGGGCTTGCTTGAGACTGACCCCGTCAAACTGGCCAATGGTAAACCTGCGAATTTTACCATTAATTCGATAACGGTAGAAGAACGTTTTTGTCCCGGAAGGGGTGATTCGCAATCCCAGCCCTTTAGTATGTTCATCAAATAATTCGATTCTTTTAGGTGGTGGTTTTAACGCAGATATCGCCTGATGATTAAAATGTATGGTCGCCATCGTTTTTTTAAAAAAGGTTAGTATGTGATTCTCGGGGTAACACAGGGGTAACAGAATAGTTTCTACTATGGAGAACTCCTGACAACCCCTAAAAAATTGTAAGCCATTGAATTGCAATAGGTTACGCAATTCTTGTAAGCCTTTAATAATGTACGAAAATTCCTTTTTAAATTCCTTACAAGCAGGGGGTCGCAGGTTCGAATCCTGCACCACCCACATATCATTAAGCCTTTGACCCGCATAGAGTTAGGGGCTTTTTTATTTTGCAATATCCTGCCTTTATAAAGACTCTTTTTTGTTCTGGTATCAGAATGGTATCAGAAATGAACCTGCAACCCCGCTATTTTAGCCTCTCTAATAGGTGGGATTCTGTGCGTGAACTTGCATAACCAAGGCTATGTTCTATCTTACCTTTTAATCTTAATCGTTGGCTAAATAGAGATGCAACTAAACTATAACAAGATGAGATACTTACTCACCGCATTACTACTATGCCTTTTTTTTGTTTCATGTGCTGGACCGGAAACAGTGGCAAGAGATGAAGTAGTTAATGTAACCGGATATGATTTCTCAAAATATACTGATCAAGGTTTTCTTATCACTCCAGAACAGTATTTAGAAGAGTACCAATCTATAGGTTTAATAACCGTTACCCAATGGCCAGCTGTGAACAAAACAATACGAAGGGTTCGTGATCCAGATGGGTCAGGCTATGTTAATAGAGAAGAATTCCATGCCGAAGATATAAATGTTGAAAAGGCAATTGATGAAATTCATAAAGTGGCAACTGATATGGGAGCGGATGCAATAACACGTTTTGATGTAACCCCTACCTCTCGAATGAATGGTACTTTAAGAGTTCAAGGGGTAGAAATATCAGGCTTTGCTATAAAACGGGAGGGTTAAGTAAATCCCCGCTCACGGCTTCAAGCGGCCTCCGAGAATGGATTATAAGAGGTTTAAATAAAATAGGAATGATAAGGTACCGGTAGCTTGATTGTGGTCTAGGTTATTTAAGTCAAATGATAGATTTATTACCCCCCCTACCCCACCGAGAGAGAAAAAAACTTCCACCGGCGGTTAGAGATTTAAAGAATGACAATGATTTAGGGGGGGATAGGTATTTTATAGTGTCGAAAATAATCCAGTTCAGTGAATGTTCTGACTAGTATAATTCCCCTTCCTATCCGCGCCGTTTCGTTTTAAACACCTACTATTTTATGAGCTAAGTTAATTTATTAGGTTATTTAACCCACATTTACTATTGATTATAAATCGGGCTTTATTATGAGAGTATCAACCTTTTTAGCATTTCTTATTCTATTAATTACGGGATGTACTGAACCAAAACTTAACGGTTCCTCAAAAGAAGCATTCCAAAATTCAGTAACAGAAATGAAGCAGAATATAAGTGATGATAAAGCAGCAAAGGTAGATTCTGCATTGAAGATTATTGGAGTTAGTGAAATACAAAATGAAAGTTCAGGTGGCCTATTACAACTAATGAATAGTCAATTGGATAAAAAGCTCATACGGACTTTAGATGAAAAAACGGCTAGTGATATAATAGCAATGGCAGACAGCATTTTACAGGATGAATTTAAAAGGCAGAAACAGCAAGCTCTAAAAGAGATTAAGAGATTAGAAGAAAAGAGAGAGGCTTATAAAAATACCGAAAGCTTACTTAGTAGGTTTAAAGTACAATCTGCCAGAACATACTATCAAGAGGATATGTTCACAGATAAATTGATTATTGAATTGACGATAACTAACAATACTGGTACTACGATTTCTAAATTTGAAGCCTTTGCTAGGGTTAGTTCTGCAGGTCGAGATGTCCCTTGGCATCAGGGAGAGTTCAATTATGAAATTAATGGGGCTATTCAAACCGGTGAAACAAAAACTTGGAAACTAGTACCAAATCAATTTTCAGGGTGGGGAGATATTCCAGACCGTAATGACCTTATAACTACCGTTGAAATCAAAACCCTTTTTGGTCCTCAGGGGAATGACATAACTAATGCTAAATTCACTGATTCTGATTCTGCAAGGCTTAAAATTTTAAAAGACGTTTATACTGATGAATAGTAAAATACTTCATACTCATTTTTGGTCAATACAATCTATAAGATGGTTGTAGGGGAAAGCCGTTAAATCATAAATTCACTGGTCTTTATTTTCTTGTATAAATAAAATCCAAAATGTTCCAATAAGTACTATTACTCCAACAATTAGAGAGCTGGTATAAGAACCAGTTGATACTTGAGTAACAGTGATTGCAAACCCAGGTGCTATTAAGAGTAATAATATCTTTATCAATACTTCTTTGAAATTATTCATTGTTAATTCCCATTAAAAGATTAGCAGAATATATTGCTTATGAATTACTAGACGTTTGCACTAGGCGTTAACCTTTCGTAAGGCATAAGAAAAAAAATCTTCTTCACGTAACACCGATTCCAACTCATCCATTTGTTCCTCAGTAGGCGTATGTAAAGGTAACCGTGCTGGACCGCAATCTACCCCCAGGCGTTTCATAAGCCGTTTTGCAGCCGCGGCATAGCCAAATTGATCTATCAATCTTACGTAATTCATCGACTGGTTTTGCAAGCGGCGCACCTCAGTCATATTGCCAGAATCAAAAGCCTCAAAAATCTGATGGTATAGCCAGGGAAATAAATTGTACGTACTCCCTATAAAACCTTCAGCACCAAGCATCAACCCGCAACTCATCAGTTCATCACTTCCAAAAATGAGATCGAACGAACCCTTTTTGTATTGAAGACACCGACTAAAGTCCACAAAATTGTTGTGGCTAAACTTGATACCAGCCAGAGTTGGAATTTCCTCAGCGGCCAGTTCAAGAAAATCAAACATAGGAAGATCTACTCCTGTTAGCGGTGGAATATGATAATAGTAAAATGGAGTATCAGGTGCCGCAGCAGCAACTTCTTTACAAAATTCTACCAGTCTTTCCACTGAATCCGGTTTCCGATAAAAAGGGCCAACTGTTGAAATGCCATCTACAGAATTGCAATTTCCTGCATGGCTGGCCAAAGCTTTGGCCTCCTCAAGCGAAGAGTGTCCCACATGAACCAGTAACTTAAAGTTATCTGACACAGAATCATCCCATGCTTCAGTCAGGGATTTTCTTTCTTCTGCCGTTAGCTCCAGACCCTCCCCAGTCGATCCATTGATAAAAGCTCCCGTAACTTTGTTGTTTTTATACAACTCATGCAAGCTGGGAATAACCGTTAAGTTAATGCGCCCATTTTTATGCATTGGGGTAAATGGGGCTACTACTAAACCTTTAATTTTTTCTGTATCCATAAAGTTCTTGTTAACTAATAATTACTTGTAGTGAATCTAATTTTAGAATGCTATATGTAGGTTCTGTAGATCTACCTACTCTGGCCATCCAATAGTTCTGAAATCTTCACCTTTTGAAAGTACAGTTCCCGAACCCCCTCATATAAAATTCCAACCGTCTGCTCATCTATTGGAGTCATACAGGAATAGCCGTATCCACTGTTTTCATTTAAAAGTATCTGGTTCTCTTTAGGCCAACTCATCCCATCATCTGTACTCATTTTGATAGTCATATTTTCCCGGGCTTCCCTGCTGTTGGGGTTTGAAAAAAGCAGGCAATGCTTGCCGGTCTCACCCTCCCGATAGGGGAAATGGATGAGGCTGGCCATACAGACCGGCTCCTTCAGAGCGGAGCGTGATGTGGGATGCTTCGTCCATGTCTGGCCGAGATCTTCTGTCGTATAAATGGAACGGGAGCCCCCACGATTATCCCGCATATTGAGCATCAGCGAGCCGTCGCTCAGCTCAACAACCTGGGCCTCGGTTGTGTTGGCTTTTGCCCCTGTCCCAATATCCCAAGTTTTTCCATGATCTTTACTATAAACAATGGTCGAATAAGGCATACCATTGGCATCTTTAAACTGCGCGGGAAAGACAAGTGTGCCACCACTCATGGTTATTCCCCTCCCGGGCCCCTGCAGCAGCAGTTGCCATTCTGGCTTTTTAATCTGCTTTGTAATATTAATCGGTTCAGACCAGGTCTTCCCATCATCTTCACTTTTGACCAATACAAACTGCCCCGTCTCTTCTGGGGTTACACCTGTCCCGGAGGCATTCCAAGCACGTTGTCCCGGCATGCCGTGGGTCCATAACGCTGCTACCCAGATAGTCCCAGTATTCTTATCCACGAGTATCGAGGGATCACCAATTCCATTTTCATCTTCCGGTCGACCTCCCCACTCTTCCATATCCATGATAATTTGCATCGGCTCCCAGGATTCCCCTTTATCCGTACTTCGACTTATTCCTACATCAATGTCACCCTGTAGGTCACTCGGATTATCATATCTAATATCATAGGCTGCAATAAGAGTTCCGGAATTGGTCGTCACCATACCAGGAATACGGTAGGTATGCACGCCCTCTTCACCCTGTTGTCGGAGGGCAATTCCCAATTTAAGTCCTTTATCCAGAGGCCGATTGGCCGGCGCAAGTGATGAACCATCATTCATTGTTACCGCTTCCAGACTTGCATCCACTCTGTTGAGTAAATCGGCTTTGGGATCTACCTTGTAGGATATCCAAAAATAGTTTGCCCCTTGCTGTAATTTTTGGTCAGCTGGCAGACTTACTTTCTGGGTTGCTTTAGTAGTTTGATGCAACTTGGTCTCTACATTAAAGACGCTATCACTCCCGGTATAGAACAAATGAATTTCATCTATATCTGTAAGCTGAGTTGTTCCTTCGGTAGAAATAGTAATCGAATTAACTACTTTATCCGAATTTCCATCGACTTCAACTCTTAATACAGGATTTGCCTCCTTCCCAATTAATATTGGGGTGATCGCTTGGTGTGTTGATACCTGGTTAGATACAACCGGTCGATTATTGGACGTATTATGTTGCGTGCTACTGCAAGATAAATTCAGGCAAGTAGAAAAAACAAGAAGTAAAATAAGGTATCTCATATTGCACAAATAAAGGTTAAGTATTCAATCCAGCCTAAAAATCCTTCCGTTACAGACATACATAATCATATCAATTGTTTATCCCGAAACCGACCTTTTCCCTTACCTGGGCTGGTGAGGGAAAGGCCGATCTTTCGGGCTAGGGTCAGGGTATATGGGAAATCATTTCCAATTCTTATTGCTGAGTATACCCTGGATTTTGCTCCAGATCTCCATTTAAACTAAGTGTACTTTGTGGAATTGGCCACAGTAACAGGTGATCTTCTCCCTGCCTGCCCTGTAATGAGGGGACAAGATCGAATGCTTTTCCAAACCGCACCAAATCCCACCAGCGTTTGCCTTCAAAAGCTAATTCACGCAATCTTTCTTGTAGAATTGCTTCGTCATTGGCCTCTTGAGAGCCACTTGCAAACACATGGTTGTTATAGTCATCGCCATATGCACGCTGTCGAACCTGATTTATTTCGGTTGTCGGGTCCTGTCCCAATCCGTTTTTAGCCTCAGCTATCATAAGAAGGACATCAGCATAGCGGTACAAGATGACATCATCCATGAATTTGCGCCCACCGGCATCCACAAAACCTCTAAATTTTCGTACGGCAGTGGTATATAGTGTGGTGTCATTTCCCGATACCTGCTGAACCTCTACAAGTGAGGCGTCTTTTCGACTATCATCTTCAGTAAATTGATTCCGCAGTGTTTCCGATGGTCCCCAGCGATTAAGTCCACCACCCAATCCCAACAGGCTGCCTGATTTTTGGGTGATATTTTGTGGAATCTGATCATTGCGAACATACATCAGGTTGTTATATGTACTTCCCGATTCTAAATCCTCAAAATGAACAGCCATTAATATTTCACGGTTACCCTTATTGTCATAACGGAAGATATCGTCAAAATTATCAAGCAGACCCACATCAGCAGATTGAACTTCCTGCAGTGCAGTTAGCGCAGTCTGAAAATCCGAATCACCACCGCCCATTCGTTTTGCTGTCCAGAGATACACGTTTCCTTTCAGGGCATTAGCAGCCGGACGTGACCAAGTGCACCTACAGTCTGGGAAACTGCTATCTGGAAAGAGACTCAGAGCTTCATCCAGGTCCTGTTTGATTAAATTAAATACCTCACTGACATCAGCACGGGGTTTGCCTGTACTTCCTTCACCCTGAATACCCTCAATGGGTTCTGTTACCAAGGGAACGTCTCCCCATGTGCGCGCCAGAATGAAGTAAACATAAGCCCGCATTGTATGTGCTCTTGCCAGTGCCCTGTTTTTATCATCTTCATTGGTGAAGGTGATATCGGGGATCTCATTTATCGCCAAATTTGCTGTATATATGGTAGTATACAACCGCAGCCAATCGGGACCGGCAAAGTTAGCATCGATGGAATTTTCAAAATATCGTTCCAAGCCCTCCGAAGCCTGCAGACCATAGCTCATCTCCTCGCTGCGGGCTCCGCCCCAAATGTAAAGATTAGAGGACGCCTGGGGACGAAACCATTCATACATACTATTTAGGCCTCCCTGAACATCCTGCTCATTTTGCCAAAAAGAATTGGCCGTTATTGTACTTGTGGGAGAAAGCTGCAGGTCCTCTGTACAAGAGACAGCTGCAAAAAGACCGACTCCAAAGAGCACTATTGCTGTTAATTTATTCATCGTATTATCCTGATTTTTTTGAAATTTCGTGAATTGAACTTTTCTCTATACCGGTTACAAGCTTACATCGATTCCAAAAATGAAGCTTTGAGGATTCGGATAGCGCCCGCTGTCTTGCCCTCCCTCTTCTGGGAGTAATCCTTTATACGATGTGAAGTAGTGCAAATTATTACCCGTTGCATATGCACGTACTCGCTGGAAACCTAAAGAATTAATCCAGTCACGGGGAATGGTATAACTAAAGGTTAGTTCACGGAGCGCGAGATAGTCTGCTTTCTCATAGTAGCGGGTATTTCCTCTGAAAAGATTATTCTGTGCTAACTGGTCAGCCCAATAGTAGCGCGGAACATCCGTATTTCTTCGGTCGGGCAGCCAGGATTGATTTACCACTTCTTTTGAAATGTTTATATCACCTTGAAACTGGCCATTAAAACGGGCAAGGCTTTCATGATAAATCGTGTGCCCAAGGGCGAAATCAGTGCGGATCAACAAGGATACATTCTTGTAACTAAACGTATTTGAGAAACCACCCGTCCAGTCAGGAAAGATATTACCGGCATATACCTGATCACGTGAATCAATCACACCGTTATCATCTTTATCCAGCCATCTGACATCACCGGCAAATTTACTTTTGTCGGTGCCTGCTACGAGCATATCGGTAGGTCCGTTTGCAGCTTCTTCATCGGTAGCATAGATACCCAGCTGCTTATAGGCATACATGTCACCCAGGCTTCCTCCTTCCTGTAGTCCTCCCTTGTAGACGTAATCATCTACCTCTGGGTCGTAGACAAGAATTCCCCCGATACGATTATTCTCATTATCGTTTTCGGGGAGTGTCAGAATTTTGTTTTCATTATATGAAGCGTTTGCTCCCAACGACCAGTTGAAACCCGATCTGTTTTGCACAATATCTGCCTGCACTTCAAACTCAACGCCTTTATTTTCCAAAGACCCAAGGTTGGTCAGGATACTTTGGAAACCGGTATAATGAGGCAGTTCAAGACTCTGGAGCAGATCATCAGTTACCCTGCGATAGTAATCAAATAACAGGGTCACTCTATCTTCCAGCAATCCCAGGTCAAAACCCACATCTACGGTGCGGGAGCGTTCCCACTTAAGATTTTGATTTGGCAGGCGGGTGCTACTCACCATTGGCTGGCCGTTATATTCCGAGCCAACGCTGTATTGTCCCTGGGCATGGAAGTCAGAGAGGCCACTAATGTTACCATTCACGCCGTAACTTCCCCGCAATTTAAGGGAAGAGAGTAACTCCGGCATTCCAGACCAAAAATTTTCTTGATGCACATTCCACCCGACGGAAACTCCAGGGAAAAATCCCCATTTGTTATTGTCTCCCAGGTTAGAGGCCCCGTCATATCTGGCCGAAGCAGAAAATAGGTATTTTTGCTTGTAGTCATAACTAACCCGGCCAAAATAACCAGCAATAACCTGGTGCGAGGTACTGCTTGAGACAGCTGTTTCTTCTGAGGCAGCATTCAGTGTAGGAATGTTATCGGTTGCTGCTCCTCGTCCCGCTGCAAACAGGTTATAGTTTTTACGGTCGAAGTATGAGAACCCAGCCTTGGCTGAATAATTATGATCTCCACCAAACGTATTGGTATAGGTGAATACTCCATCGACTTCTCGCTGCCAGAACAGATTGTGGGAGGCCGAAGCATCCCTTGAGTCGATAAACTGATTTGCCGAAAAGAAGTAGGATTTTTGAAACGAATTATCTATTCCCTGAATAGCATACAATGAAGCAGAGGGTTCAAAGGTCAAATTATCAATTATCTCCCACGTTGCATTTACGCCAAGGGTAATTCTATTCAGATTATTTTCAGCCAGACTTTGATTGAGGTGGTAAACTGGGTTTCCGATTGAACGGTTTTGGCCTGGTGCCAATGTACCATCTTCATATTCAAATTTAGCTGTGGGTGGCAGTCCCAACGCTCGCTGGAATATCCAGTTGGTGTTAAATACCTGGTTATCACTGGAGTTGGTAAAATTCACATTTCCACTGACATTCAAGTTATCACGGACTTGAACGTCCCCACTTACATCGACGCTTAACCGTTGATATCCTGTCTCAATAGCGGCTCCTTCACTATCCAGGTACCCAAGACCGACACGATAGGTTGCGTTTTCAGAACCTCCGGAAGCAGAAAGATAATGGTTCGTTGTCAACCCAGTACGAAACAGCTTATCCTGCCAGTTGGTACCTTTGTAGATAATAGTCTTGGAAGGATCCAGGGGATCAGGCATACTCTCCCAACCTTCGTCAAGCTTGTGCTCATTTTGAGGTGTAAGGTATTGTGGAGTAAAGGCCGTATTCTTGGTCAAATCGTTACCGGTTCCAAAACCAATTGGCAAATCAAGTCTACTTGTAAAACCCGGATGCTTTTCTCCCGTGGCTGCCATACCCAATCGAGCGTATTTAATATATTCACGGGCCGTGCCGAGGTCATAAAAATCCCCCAATTGTGACATTTGCATACTGGACTGGTAATTAATTTGCGTTTTCCCACGCTGGCCCGACTTGGTTTCTACAATTACCACACCATTAGAAGCCCGGGCGCCATAGATTGCGGTTGATGCTGCATCCTTCAAAACCTGGATACTCTCAATATTATTGGGATTGAGGTCATTCAAATTATTTCTTTTAACCCCATCAACGATATAGAGTGGCGTAGCGCCATCCGGATTGCTAATTGAGGTGCCCCCTCGAAGTACAATTTGGGGAGAGGCTCCAGGTTGTCCTGTTGTAGTTTGCACCCTCAGTCCCGAAACACTGCCCTGTAGGGCTGAGGCGACATTAGTAAATGGGACGTTGTTTAATACCGAAGTATCCATTTTCGTCACTGATGTCGTCAGCGTGGCCCTGGATTGCTCCCCGTAGCCGATTACAACCATCTCATCTAATTGGGCTGTGCTTGATACCATCGCGACATCGATGACTGCACGTCCCATTACAGGAATTTCCCGGGAGGCAAATCCAATGGCACTATAAACCAGGGTATCATTTTCAGATACCGCAATTTCATATTGCCCATTTCGATCTGTTGCCGTCCCCTGGGTGGTTCCTTTAATCACTACATTCACGCCAGGTAGCGTCTCGCCAGATTCCTCAACGGTTACAGTTCCCGTAACGGTATGTCCGTTGTCTTGAGCTTTTATACCGTGCACCTGCCAACAAAGTACCAGGCCCATAAAAAGCAGCTGTACTGAACGTAACTTAATATTCATAACATCACCTTTTTTAATTAGAGGTCATTACGACCTTTTCCATTTTTATACGTTAGAGTTGTTGCTTAATGCCTTGCTATGTTTTAGTTTGGTTTCGTTTTCTAACTATTTACTCGCCTTCCAAGCCAGCATCGAATCAAATGATGCTTAAGTTTGACAGTGATATCTACTTCAAAATTTACGTTCACTACCTCTATATTGATTTCTTTCACGTGATCCCGAGTTTTCAGGCAAATTTTTAGTGGTTTGAGAGGTGAGTGACCAATTCTATCGGTATCAGGAGGATGAAATAGAAATGAAAAGTGAAATTTATTTTTTGAGCTTACCTTTACATTTATTAATCTAGGGTAGCCTTCCAAGCCAAAGTTTCGTAATGAAACAGCTCCCAAGCGGTTTCATTTTGTTTCTTTATTAAAACATTTAAGACTTTGGTTCGATGTATTTTTATTTCCAAGACCTTGTACGACTCCAAGAAAAGATTGCAGTATCTTCTCCCCACACTAACAGACTCTCTCTGTCAATTGGCATCCTGTTACTGCTCTTTACTCTCCCACTAAATGTAGAAGGACAGCAGCTACCAGAAGGACAGAAAGCAAAAGACATTGTCAGTTGGGAAGGGTTACCCGACCTACCAAATTCAGCTGGTGTTGCAGGTGCGTTTGTCGGACGAGCCGGCGATGCTATCATCGTTGCCGGAGGGGCAAATTTCCCGGATAGGATGCCGTGGGAAGGTGGGACTAAGGTGTTCCATGATGATATATATGTCCTAAAAAAGGACTCTTCCGGTTACCGTTGGATTTCAAATCTTGACCTGACCCTGCCAGCACCACTGGCTTACGGGGCAACGATCCAAGACGGTGACGGACTAATTCTTATTGGGGGGACCGAGGGGAATAAGGTATCACGCAAGGTATTACGATTACGATGGCAACCAGAAGAAAAGTCGATAAACCTCGAGGAACTACCATCGCTTCCAAAACCACTTGCCTTTATGGAAGCTGCCCGCATTGGGAACAAAATCTATGTAGCGGGAGGACAGCATTCCTTAGATTCAGCCAGGGCAACAAAAAGTTTTTGGGAGTTAGATCTTTCTCAAGAGAATACCGGACAATTTCAGTGGAAACAGCTTCCTGCATGGCCTGGCCCCGCCCGGGTCCATCCTATAGCAGCTGCTCAACACAAGGGAGATTCCCCCTACTTTTTCCTGTTTAGTGGTCGAAATGTACAATCGGATGGCTCTATAGAAGTGCTGAAAGACGCCTACCGATTTAATACAAAAACGAAAGAGTGGAATACACTTGCTCCCGTAGCCCATAATCTTTCCGGCGGAGGTCAATCTGTTATGGGAGGCAGCGCTGTTGCTTCTGGTGATGCCCACATTCTGATCTTCGGAGGAGATCCGGGAGATCTGTTGATGGAGCGACTTAAGAAAATGTCTAAAGTTGACAGTCTTAATAACCAGTTACCATCTGCAAATAACCAGTCAACAGAACAGGTTATTCAGCAACAAATTGATCGACTTGGCAGGCAGATTCAAAACAACTTGGAAGAAAAGGCCCCCTTCTCCAAAGATATACTCTCCTATCATACCATTACTGACACGTACGATAAAATCGGTGAGCTGCCAGTGCCGGCACCGGTTACCACACAGGCCGTAAAATTCGATGAGGACATTCTCATCGTAAGTGGTGAAATTCGGCCCGGAATTCGTACGGCTGGTGTCTGGAAAGGCAATATCGAGGCCAGGACACCAACATTTGGATGGATTAATTATTCGGCGCTTGCATTATATGGACTGATTCTCGTAGGAATGGGTGTCTATTTTTCACGGCGAGAGGATGCCACTGACGATTATTTTCTGGCTGGCAACCGCATCCCCTGGTGGGCGGCAGGAATCAGCATATATGCAACTCAACTGAGTGCAATTACCTTTATATCAACGCCTGTATTGTCATTTGCGGATAACTGGATCGTCTTCATAGCCTATTTTACTATTTTCTTGATGGCACCGGTGGTTATCTACTTTTATTTGCCATTTTTCCGGCGGTTAAAGGTAACTTCTGCCTACGAATACCTTGAAAAGCGGTTTCACCTGGGGGTAAGGTTATTTGGAAGTATCTCATTTATCCTCTTTCAACTGGGTAGAATGAGTGTCGTTGTTTTCTTGCCAGCACTAACCCTTACCGCAATCCTGGACATGAATATCTATGCGGCTATCATTCTGATGGGAGTGCTTGCCATTATTTATACGACTCTCGGTGGCATTGAAGCGGTAATTTGGAGCGACGTTCTGCAGGTATTTATACTAATAAGTGGCATTATATACAGCCTCTACTTTATTATCGATTATGTAGGCGGGTTAGATGTTGTATATACAACGGCCATCGCAAGTGACAAGCTACAATTTTTTGATTTTGATTTAAGCTTTACCTCATTGGCCACTTGGTCCATTTTCCTTGGCTCTTTTGCCCTGCAATTTGGTCCCTATACCACCGCCGTTATTCAACGCTATCTAACAACTGAGGATGAGAAGTCAGCCGCTGACAGTATTTGGACCAACGGTATTATATCCATCCCTACCGGCTTTCTCTTCTTTGCTTTGGGTACCTGCTTTTATGTCTTCTACAAACTGAATCCGGAATTCCTTTCAGTAGGGATGCAGAACGATCAGGTTTTTCCACTTTTTATAGGTCAACAATTGCCTGTTGGCTTTGCAGGTCTTTTGATAGCAGGGATTTTTTCCGCTTCTATGTCAAGTTTGGACAGTAGTATGCACAGCGTCGCAACAGTGGTTACAGTTGATTTTTATAAACAATTTGTGCCGACCTCTAAAGAAAAAAACCGACTGTATTTAGCCCGTTTGGTCACCGTGATAGTGGGGGCCCTGGGAACGCTCATTGCCTGCCTGTTGGCCACACTGCCTATTCAATCACTTTATTTCTTCTTTCAGGAAATCATTGGATTGCTGAGTAGTGCATTAGCAGGAATATTTATACTTGGAATATTTACTCAGCGAACCCACGGAACAGGTGCACTTATTGGTGCGGCTTTAAGTTTGGTAATGCTATATATTGTGAAATTTTATACCCCCATACATTTTTACATATATCCACTCATCGGCATACCAGTATGTGTAATCGTGGGATACCTTGTCAGCCTGGTGCTTCCCGATCACGGTAAGAAACTGAAAAATCTTACCTATCGAACCCTGGTAGCAAAATCATAGAAATTTACACTCCTGAATAAAATATGAGGCTGGATAATGAACCAATCTCCCAAAAAATTAGCAGAATTGTACCGCCATACACTCCTAGATAACGTGATCCCTTTCTGGGAAAATTATTCTATTGATAATGAATATGGAGGCTACTTTACTTGTCTAGATCGTGATGGGAGTGTATATGACACCGACAAATTCACTTGGCTGCAAGCACGGCAGGTTTGGACGTTTTCCAAGCTCTATAATCATGTAGAACGGCGCCCAAATTGGCTTGAAGTTGCAAAAAAAGGATACCGGTTTTTAAAACAAAATGGATGTGACGAAAAGGGAAACTGGTATTTTTCATGTAATCGGCAGGGAGAACCTTTAGTTCAACCCTATAACATATTTTCCGACTGTTTCGCCGCACTTGGGTTTCATGAATATAGCCAGGCCACGGGGGATGAAGAAGCCCGGAATATCGCTGTTCAAACGTACCGCAATATTCACGACCGACAGGATAACCCAAAAGGAAAATATGAGAAGTCTGTCCCCGGAACCCGTCCCTTGAAAGGCTTTGCCCTGCCGATGATGTTGAGTGTGCTCAATCTTGAAATGGAAGACATCCTGGAGTCCGAACAGGTAGAGCAATCATTTGAACGATGTACCCAAGAAGTGATGGAGGTTTTTTGGGATCCAGAACGAAAGGTTATGCATGAGTATGTACTAGAAGATGGTACGTTCTCGGATAGCTATGAAGGCCGACTTGTCAATCCGGGACACGGTATTGAAGCGATGTGGTTTATCATGGAGATTGCCAGACGCCGTAGCGACCAAGAACTAATTGAACGGGCAGTAGATATCACTCTGGACCTACTTGAGCTTGGATGGGATCAACAGTATGGCGGAATTTATTATTTCCTGGACTCTGATGGGCATCCTCCTCTACAGCTGGAATGGACACAAAAACTATGGTGGGTACATCTGGAGACACTTATATCCCTTTCGAAGGGATATCTCTTTACTGGTCGCGAGGAGTGTATGGAGTGGTATGAAAAAATTCATGATTACAGTTGGTCCCATTTCTCAGATGAAGAGCATGGCGAATGGTTTGGATATTTAAATCGGCGGGGAGAGCGGTATACTTCTCTCAAAGGGAGTAAATGGAAAGGATGTTTTCATGTCCCCCGTGCCATGTATGAATGCTGGCAAACATTTGAAGCACTAGACCAGCAAGATAGATGAGCCAACTATCACAGATCCATATATGATCCAATAACTGATTTCCATACTACATAACCCTGTCCATTCAAATGAAGACCGTCTTCCGTATAGTTTGGATTGAGCTTTGCTTCGGCCGTGCTAAAATCATCAAAAAGATTAATGAAGGTAGCGCCGGTCTTTTTCGCCAGCTCCGTCAAACCAACGTTGGCCTGTTTGATCTGAGAAGTCTTGTCCGTATGAGAAGAGAACTGGGGAAACTCATCATTCACCGGCAAAATACTTTGAATATAAATTTCAGTGTCCGGGCTCTCCTCCCGAATCTGGTCAATGATCTTCCCATAGTTGGAAAGAACAGTATCAACAGGAATTCCACGGGCCAGATCATTTACTCCGATCATAATAAAAACTTGAGCAGGGTTGGATTCGGTTACCTCCGACAGGCGATACAGTATCCCTTCAGTCACATCGCCGGAAATCCCGCGATTTTTAAGCCTGGAGCTCCCAAAAAGCTCAGACCACTCATTGCCATCGGTAATGCTGTCTCCCAACAATATAATTTCATTACTTGTATTTGGAAGGGCTTCAAAGAGACTTTTCTTATGATAATAGTAGGCCCCGAAATCTGGCTTTTGTTCAACAGATTGGGCCTGACTGCTGGCTGCAACAATACCGACAATAACAACAGCGTAAATAATACCAATATATTTGAATCTCATCGAAATACAGATTAAATGGTTGTTTAAATTTAGAAACGAATAATAATCAATGAGTTTATTAATAGCAGATAGTGGTTCTACAAAAACCGACTGGGCACTTATATCAAATCATTCCGTTAAACAATACAAAACTGAGGGACTTAACCCCTATTTCCACTCCTCAAAAAGTATTGAAAAAGTACTAAAAAATGATTTAAAGCCAGATCTCGAGGGAAAAAATGTTAACCACATCCTGTTTTATGGATCAGGGTGCGACTCTGAGCCAAAAATTACGAGCATGACAAATATTTTAAAACGTGTCTTTCCTGGTGCTGAGGCCAGCGTCCATGAAGATCTTCTGGGAGCTGCACGCGCCTGCTGTTTTGACAAGCCGGGCATTGTATGTATCCTGGGAACAGGTTCTAATTCCTGTCGCTACGACGGTACCCGTATCGTACAACAAATACCCTCGCTGGGATTTATACTTGGGGATGAAGGCAGTGCAGGTTATTTCGGTCAAAAGTTGATCAATCATTACTATAGAAACGAAATACCAAGTGACCTCGCACGCAAACTGGAGTGGTACTACGATATGGATTTGGATAGTATTTTCGATGGAATCTACAACAATGATCAATCGAGTCGATTTGTGGCCTTCTACAGCTCATTTCTCGGTGAGCATAATGATCACCATTTTATACGGGAAATGCTCTGTAATGGATTTGAAAACTTCATATCGCGGATAGTCTTACAATACCAAGATGCCCGCTCCTATAAAGTCAACTTTATAGGATCCCTGGGCTGTGCCTACCAGGCGATACTGAAGGAGCTACTAACTAAACATCTGCTAACGCCCGGTGTTTTTATCAAAAGCCCGATGGACCGGCTTGTAGAGTTTCATAACCAGTAGAATTCGAAGACTCTATTTGAGATCCTTTATAATACTCGGCCTAATTACTCCCTTTAATTCTTCTCAGATGTTGTCAGAGGCCGGTATTAACCTGGCTTTAAGATTTGGATCTTCCATATCCTCATCAAAAGGAAACATGGGGCGCTGGATGTGCTCATAATTCAGTCGCTCCAGGTCTTGGTCCACACCGCCTGGGGTCAGTGCCATGATCCAGTCTTGTTGCATCTCGTACAGCTCCGGCACGAGGTACCCAATTTTTACGACTACGATGTCCGTTTCCCGGGGATTCAGTCCCAGTTGCGTGAAATCCTTCTCGTGGTGATACGGCTTGCGCTTCTTTGTAACAATGACGTTCACACTTCCAATCTTCACTACTACTTCTGTATCGGCATCCCGGTCTCCGTGCTCAATCGCCGTCACCGTTCCTGAAAGCTTGATGGGTGGAGAATACCGGTCATCAACCTGCGCGCCGGCATACGCACTTACCTTGCCCCCCACGCCCACTTCCACGGCTTGCTCAACCAATTCCGGTCCCGGTATAGAGGCGTAAATAAGAGAAGGACCATCTTCCAGCTTAAACTCGGGGCGTTCCAGGATTCTTCTGAGCGTCCATGTGACATCCCCGGCGCCGCCAGCGGTGGGATTGTCTCCCATATCGCTAATAAAGAACGGCTGTTTGTTGCTGGCAATGGCTTTATTAAGACTTGCCTCCAGAGAAGCCGTAGGGGCGATGAAATCAAATTCGTTCCGCACCTCCCAAAAGCTGGTTGCAAGCTCTTCAGCAGTCGCTGTAACTTTCTGCTTATCATCGCCGGTCACCATCACTACTGCATGATTGCGTGGTTCATCTGCCCAGGGATATCCGACCCAAATTGCGGCATCAATAATACCTTCCTGGTTGGCTGCCGGACCGACTTTGGCGTATAAACTCTTTGCAGGATCTACTCTTGTACTCGTTTTTTCACCGGGCAATAATATCGGTACCGGAATCCATGCTTTATATTCGGGTTTGCCCTTGCCGCTTTCGATCCTGTCCAGCAGATTCTCTACTGCCCGTTGTTTCGTTTCCAGGGCATCTTCATGCGGAGCCATCCTGTAGCAAGTGATCAGATCTGTATTTTGTGCCAGACGCCTTGATACATTGCCATGCAGATCCATCGAAGTAGAGATAATGGTTTCTTCCCCCACAACTTCCCGAACTCTGACGATAAAATCTCCTTCCGGATCGTCGAGACCGACCACACTCATGGCCCCATGAATATCAAAGAACAGGCCGTCGTAAGGGCCGTTTTCCCTGAGCATGTCGAGCGTTTTCGTTACCAATGACTCGTACGCTTCCCTGCTCACAATGCCTCCGGGCAGGGCATGCCCACGCAGGGTGGGAATCCAGTGGGCGCGCTTTCGATTCAGCGAATCAGGGGATAAAAAGGGGTAAAACGAGAACACATCATCCCCTGTCCTGGCATGAAAAGCTTCTTTATGGGTGACAGCAGGCGAAAATGTACTAGATTCAATAGCCAGTCCTGCGATGGCAATACGGGGAAGATCCTCTTGCTGCCGGTCATTGTTTGATTGACTGCATCCCGCAATTAAAAAAATTAATACTAAAAAGTATGATAAGTTCTTCATCTCAATAGTCTTGTAAGTTGTTTAGTACGATATTTTATATACACAACCTCAAACCCATACTGAGTTTGATTACTGGATTTTTCCCCACACCCTACGCAGGACTTTTATTTTTTCCTCTTCAATGGGGTATTATGTTTCTAAAATTGTAAAGTCTCATTTTTTATAAAAATTGATCCCGTTAAAGAATTTCCAAATATAATTAACAGATTTTGATCCGACCCTCGAAAATAAACATAAAAACCTCCAGTATTCAGGCAATCCTGGAGGTAAAGTATACCCATTTGGGGTCACAGCTTGTACCGAACGAAGGCCTCGATGGCTTCATATTCAGCCAGCCCCAGCTGATCGTAAAGCTTGGCGGTATTTCGATTACGCGCTTCTGAGCGCTGCCAGAACTCCCGGTCATCCGCTCCGGGGAACAGCGGGCGATCTTTCTGGGATTGGTGCTTAAAAATCGCTTTCCGCTTTTTAGCCAGCTCCTGCGGGCTCAGTGGCACGGCCATCTCAATGTCGTTGACATCCCACTCCTGCCAGGCCCCACGGTACAGCCAGACGTAGCAGTCATCAATCCAGGCGTCATCTTGGCATTCCTGCAGGGCGTTGAAAATCGCCTTCAGGCAGACCCGATGGGTTCCGTGCGGGTCGGACAAGTCTCCTGCCGCATAAATTTGGTGGGGTTTGACCTGCCGAAGCAGCTCCACGACAATATCGACATCTTCTCTGGAGAGCGGCTTTTTCTTGACCCGACCAGTCTCGTAAAATGGCATGTCCAGGAAGTGTAACTTATCTTCCGGCACCCCGCAGTACCGGGCCGCTGCCTTGGCCTCTCCGCGCCGGATCAGCCCTTTAATTTGTTGGATCTCCTCAGAATCCACCTGTCCAGGCTCTTTGTTTTTAATAAACTCTTGTATCTCCTCCAGCATCGATTCTGCAGGCGCTTGATTCATTCCAAATAGCCCCTGGTAATCGGAGACAAAATCGGCAAAGCGTACAACGTCGTCATCAAATACGGCGATGTTTCCCGACACCTGGTAGGCCACATGCACCTCGTGCCCGTGCTCGGCCAATCGTATAAGGGTTCCACCCATGGAAATCACATCATCGTCCGGGTGTGGGCTAAAGATCAGGGCACGCTTGGGAAAGGGTGTTTCCCGTTCCGGTCGGTTGGTGTCATCGGCATTCGGTTTACCGCCCGGCCATCCCGTAATAGTATGTTGAAGTTCATTAAATACCTTCAGATTAATATTGTACGCCGGGCCATATTGAGTAATCAGCTCTCCCATACCATGTTCGTTATAATCCTCATCAGTTAACTTCAGGATCGGCTTGTCTACCTTCTGGCATAACCAGACCACCGCGCGGCGAATCAACTTGTCATCCCAGTCGCAGTCACCCACCACCCACGGGGTCTTTTCGCGGGTCAGCTCGGCTGCTGCGGCCTCATCCAGGATCACCGCGGTGTTGTCATGCTCCTGCAGGTAGGTCGCCGGCACCTGCTCCTTAATCGGCCCTTCCACCGCCTCACGGATGATTGGGGCTTTTCCTTCTCCCCAGGCCATCATCACGATCTTATCGGCATTCATGATTGTACCAATGCCCATGGTAATGGCCCGCCGGGGGACATGCTCTTCCCCAAAAAAATCACTGGCTGCATCGCGCCGGGTTATCTTATCCAACGTAATTAGCCGGGTGCGGGAATCAGGCCGCGAGCCTGGCTCATTAAATCCGATATGGCCGGTCCGACCAATACCAAGTAGTTGAATATCAAGCCCTCCAGCTTTGACAATCTTTTCCTCATACTGTTTGCAATATTCAGCTATATTTTCTTCCTCAACAGTTCCATCAGGTATATGCACCTGGTCTTCTGGAATATCAATGTGATCAAACAGGTGCTCGTTCATGAACCGGACGTAGCTTTGCAGCGAATCCGGTTGCATCGGATAGTACTCATCGAGGTTAAAGGTGATGACGTTAGCAAAACTGAGACCCTCTTCCCGGTGCAGCCGTACCAACTCTTCATAGACGTTGGTCGGGGTAGATCCGGTAGCCAGTCCCAAGACCGTGGATTTACCTTGCTCGTTGCGGGTGCGAATAAGCTCCGCAATCTCGGCTGCCACTTCCCTGGAAGCCTGATCGGCCTCCTCATATATATAGGTCGGAATCCGCTCCTGATATGTAACCTGTTCACGTTTGTCATAAAAATTGTTACCTGATTCCAAGGTCTCTGCCTTTTCTTTTTGCATCATAACCAGTTTTACTTAATTCAAATATTACGTTATAGGTTAAAAAATTCAGTTACTAATAGAATCCTTTTCATCGCTGGAGATCTTACGAATATCTTACAATTCAATCCTTCCATAGGAGAAGAATCATAGCAAACAGCTAGATTAATAGCTCTCCCAATCTTTTCGATTGATACCTTTATATTGATTTCTTTGGCACGACCGATTGAGAAATTGAAATACAGGAATGGGTACCTAGAGCTATTTTATAGATCGAAACAGGATTTCACCCGTTATCCGCTGTTTCGATAATCTGGGCCCTTCAAAAAAACAGATTCAGTACGTACCCGCCGCCCAACTCAAAAAAATTCAGCTTTTCAGATTCTTCCAGAGCTCACTTGTACTGACTGTACAATTTCTGCATGCGGATATCATTATCTACGAGAAGACGATCCTCAACATAAAGCATGCTGCCCATCTGTAGAAGTATAAAAAGAAAACTTTTCACATGGCCATGGTTGTCTCGGTCGTCCTTAACAGACCTTTGTATTTTGTGCTAATCTCAGTAGGGTTTGTACTTTGATCCCATTTTGATGGATTAAGCCTACTGTTGATCATCAAATTCAATCGGTACCCCAGTTTTATCCTGGTATTTAATTCGCAAATCTTGTAGTTGCTCTTTCAGGTTATGGGTAAGCTGGGCATACTCTGGCTGACCGTACAAGTTATTGAGCTCCATCGGGTCCTCTTGCAGGTCGTACAGTTCCCAGGTATCGATGTCATCGTAAAAATGAATCAGCTTGTAGCGCTCGGTGCGAATACCGTAGTGTTTTTTGACCATATGTTCATTGGGAAACTCGTAGTAGTGATAGTAAAGTGCATCGCGCCAAGAACTCTGCTCACCCTTCACCAAAGGCAGTAGCGATTTTCCCTGCATATCGGCCGGAACCTCAACGCCCGCCAAGTCCAAAAGCGTTGGAGCCCAGTCAATGTTTTGCACCAACTCGTCCACCTTTTCACGGGTCTTAATACCTTTGGGAAACTTCATCAGCAGTGGCGTGCGCATCGACTGCTCATACATAAAGCGCTTGTCAAACCAGCCATATTCCCCCATATAAAACCCCTGGTCCGAGGTGTATACCACCAACGTATTCTCATACAACCCTTCCGCCTTTAAGTAGTCCAGCAGCCGCCCCACATTATTATCGAGGGTGTGGATCGTAGCCAGGTAATCCTGCATGTAGCGGGTGTATTTCCAGATGGCCAGCTCGCGGTCGCTCATCTGGTCCCGCTTCTGCTTAAACGCCCGGATAATCGGATCGTAGTGGGCATCCCAGGCTGCCTTCTGCTGCTCATCTAGACGCACGTAACTGCCGTTGGCATACATGCTGCGATACTTCGTCTGAATTTCGCCCTCCTCATCCAGCATCTTAAGGTCATACACCAGATCCATGTCATCTGCGGCAATGCTCATTCTCGACTCTGCCGCCGCGATGCGCATTGGAACTCGCTGCGGCTGCTCCCCAAATCCCGTTTTCAGGTACTGTTTGCCTTTAAAATCGTCAAAAAAAGTTTCCGGGACCGGGATATTGGTATCTTGGAACGCACCGAGGGTAGAGGTATCGGGCATCCAGACGCGGTGAGATGCCTTGTGATGAACTTGCAGTGCAAACGGCTTGTCCGGATTTCGATTTTCCAGCCACTGTATACTTTTATCCGTAATCACATCCGTTACATAACCGTGCGCCCGCGCCGTATCACCATTGGTAATAAAATCAGAATTATAGTAATCCCCTTGCCCGATTAGGCGATCGTAATAATCGTAACCAGTGGGCGTGCTTCGCAGGTGCCATTTCCCGATCAGTGCGGTCTGGTACCCCGCCTTTTGCAGTAATTTGGGAAAGGTTTGCTGGCTGCCGTCAAAGGCCCGCTGGTTATTGATCTGGCCGTTTATATGGGAATGCTTTCCGGTCAGCAGCGTGGCACGACTGGGCGCACAGATGGAGTTGGCCACAAAGCTGTTGACAAACTGGACCCCATCCTCCGCAATGCGGTCAAGGTTGGGCGTCTCGATAAATCGGTCATCATACGCACTCAAAGTCTGGTAGGAATGGTCATCAGTCATGATGAAGACAATATTTGGACGCTCAGAGTCTACTTGTTTCTGATAACCATTACATGAAAATTGTGCGACAATTAAAATAAGAAATAAGAACCGTGTTATACTATATGTATGCATTGGGTTATACTTTTTCTATTATGGCGAATGGTAGTCTTATGTTGCCAATTGGTTTGACCATTTTTTAGAGCAGTTTCAATGGTTAAATATTTAAGATCTATCCTCATCCCTTTTTTAAAGATCCTCAAAATACTCTTTATACCTGTACCTCTAAATTGATCTTTTATTCTCGCCTATTCAGTTAATACTGACACATATTAGAGTAAATACTTGCTTATACTGTTCAAATATTGGCTTTTACTACCACTATATTGATCTCATCTTGAAATTGGCCTTTGTTATATTAAATTGTGGTATCATATTGATTCAACACAACTAATCACTTCTAATAATTATCAAAATATTGGAAGTATGGACCCTATTTTTAAAAAAAATGTCGATGCTCACCACTCTTTTAAACTGAAGAATACTGTCGGGCAATCATTTGACGGAATGTGGCATTTCCACAAAGAATATGAACTGATCTATATTTTTGAAGGAAGAGGTGAAAAAATTATTGGAGATCATGTCTCAGATCTGCAGAAGGGTGATCTACTTTTTCTGGGTTCTGATTTGCCACATCTTTTTAGTTGTGATCAAGACTTTCCTTTTAAAGAACAGTCAGGATCTCTGGTAATACATTTGAATAGTGATTTCTTCAGCGGTCAGTTTTTAGACATTCCTGAATTTAAACCAATCCATGAATTGATAAAACTATCAAAATCAGGAATTGAGTTCTACGGAGATACCAAGCAAATTTCTGAACGTATACTACATATGTTTGAACTCAATCCAGCCGATTGCATTCTTGATATTTTATCAATACTTAATCATTTATCATCTCAATTCGAATCCAAGACGCTTGCCAGCCCCGGCTATACGTCAACCTTTAGTAAAAAAGATTACCAAAGAATTAACAAAGCATGCCAGTATGTTATGGACCACTACCAGGAAGACATTTCCCTTGACGATGTTATCGAGATAATCGGCCTGACAAAAGCTGCTTTTTGCCGGCATTTTAAAAAGGTAACAGGTAAAACCTTTTTCACCTATATAAAACAATATCGTATCGGGCAGGCTTGTAGATTATTAATGGAGACCAATCTTAACGTAACCGAAATTAGTTATAGATGTGGTTTTAACACTATTTCTAATTTTAATAAACAGTTTAAAACTGTAATGAATGCCAATCCTTCGACCTACAGAGAAAGGTTTGAAAATCAAGGTTGATCTGTTTCAATCTGATAATTATTCCAGTTACGAAGATATCCTTATGACTAAAAACATCTCCCAATCATCCTCTACAAAAACAATTGTATTGCATGGCTCTTGATGAAATAATACGCCATGGTTTTGAATTTATAACCCTAATTGAAATTATAGGGACTTTTGCCTTCGCCGTTTCTGGTGCAATAGCGGCAATAAAAAGTAGATATGATCTATTCGGGGTTCTTGTACTAGCTTTTGTTACAGCTATTGGCGGAGGTACGATCCGGGATTTACTGATCGGTAACCTACCGGTAAGCTGGCTTACAAATTCTATTGCTATTTGGTCAGCCATAGGTGGATTCATACTGACGGTTATTTTTCACAAGTGGTTTAAAGAGATCCAGAGCTGGATACTTTTTTTCGATGCCGCAGGCTTAGGACTCTTTACCGTTATGGGTATTCAAGTGGGACTCAATGCGGACATGGGTATCGGCATTTCTATCACACTGGGTACAATTACCGGTTGCTTTGGTGGAGTGATACGTGATGTCCTCTCTGGATCCCGACCTTTAATTTTTCACAAAGAGTTATATGCTACAGCATCAGTTTTTGGGGGATTATTATATGTAGCATTACTGACCCAAATTCAAGAGTTTTGGGCCCAAATCTTTGCAATTCTGACTGTTATCGGAATTAGGATTGCTGCATATCATTTCCATTTAAGGCTGCCCAAATTTAGTTCCGGTTTATCTAAAGACTCATTAGATTATTGATTAAATGTTGAGTTCCCTCTTGTCAGTTAGCTACCAGAACAATTCTTTCCATTTTCGATAAGGGAAAGTGACGTTATCTGATTACAGCAAATCTATGAGCTCAAAATACGATTCGCCTTTCTACAATTGACATATATCAAGACTATTTCCTGTCCATTATCAATGGAGGGAACGGACCCACACCATATGTTAGGCATACATTAATCGCTTAACATAAAACCAATAGAATAATGACTACTGCAACTAAAACCTTATGGAAAATTGATCCAACACACTCGGAAGTACAATTTAAAGTAAAGCATTTGGTGATTTCGACTGTTACCGGAAGCTTTGGTTCCTACGAAGGAAAAATCGAAGCAGATGGTGACAATTTTGAAAATGCCAAGGCAACGTTTACCGCTGATATCGATAGCATTTCAACCAATAATGAAGATCGCGACCAGCACCTGAAATCCGATGATTTCTTTAATGCGGAGGAGTATCCTCAGTTAAAGTTTGAATCGACCAATTTTGAAAAGGTCGGCGAAGGGGAATACAAGGTAACCGGCGAACTAACGATCCGTGACATCACTAAAGAGATCGAACTTGACGTGTTACATGGCGGTACGGTCGGAGATCCTTATGGACAGACAAAAGCTGGGTTTGAAATAACCGGCTCTATAAATCGAAAAGAATTTGGCCTAACCTGGGATGCCGTGACCGAAGCCGGAAATGTGGTCGTCGGTGATAAAATAAAGCTGCAGCTGAACGTTCAGTTCATCGAAAATTAACTCCGAAGGCTAACATCCGATCCGTATCTAAGCGGGTATCCTGTCACAGGATATCCGCTTTTTTAATTCCTAATTTTCCATGTACATTTTCAGCAATGATATGATAATATTAAAGTTAAAAACTAATGTTTAAGCACCTGAAAGAAAGTATCCTGGAGCATGTCTCGCTGTCCGATGAGCAGTGGGAGTTGTGTAAAAACAATTTTCGTCCCAAGCGGATGCTAAAACGGCAATTCTTGCTTCAGGAGGGCGATGTTTGCCGCGAGCTTGCATTTGTTGAGAAAGGAGCTTTGTGCTCCTACTCCGTAGACTCGAAAGGCAACCAGCATGTGCTGCGTTTTGCCTTTGACGGCTGGTGGATTGCGGACCTGCAAAGTTTTTTCACTAATAACCCATCCACATTCAATATCGAAGTGCTTGAAGACAGTGAATTATTAATGCTCGACCGGAAGAACCACGAAAAACTTCTAGAAGAAGTCCCTGCCTATGAACGATATCATCGCATCATTGTACAGAATGCCTATGTGGCCCTGCAGCAACGTGTTGAAAATGCCCTAGGCCTCACCGCAGAAGAAAAGTATGCCCGTCTGATAGAACACAATCCCGAATTTATGAATCGTGTTCCGCTGAATTTGGTAGCTTCCTATCTGGGGATGAGTCCAGAAACTCTCAGCAGAGTTCGCAGTAATTTTAGTGGTTAATGGGTTGGATATCTCTGTAAAAGTCACCTTAGTTTAGCACATCCTGTAACGAGACGTCTCTTTCAATAACAGATTTGGCAAAGGGACAGAGTGGGATGACTTTTAATCCATTTTTTCTAGCATATTCTATCGTATGCTCAACCAATATTTTGCCAACATTTTCCCCTCTCAGTTCTTTGGATACCTCAGTATGATCAATAATTATTTTGGTTTCTCCGGCTTTTGAATAGGTGATTTCCGCTAATACTTCCCCAGCCTCCTCAATAAAAAATGATCCTTTGCTTTGTCCTTCTCGGTGTTGAATGTCCATAGTAGCCAGGTGTCGTGTTGACCTTGAAAATGTTATTCATCACATGTTATACAACCTGTAGGTCAAATAATAGCGGTTATACTCTTGATATATATCAAGAGTTTTTCCTAACAGATATCAATGACAAGGGAGCGCCGGTGGGCTAAGTTTGCAGTAACAAAAAAAGACAACCTGCAAACAGAACAACCATTATGCCTATTACCAAACAAACAATCGCCATCATCGGAGCCGGTGGAAATATGGGCTCCGCCATTGCCACAAGCAGTGCCGGGGGCAACTACCGGCTGTTGCTTTTCGACAGAGAACCAGAACAGTTGGGCTCATTACATGAGGAAATCCTTAAAACCCATCCGAAGGCTGATTTAGAACTAATGAATTGTCCTCATGAATCCAGCTGGGAGGCCGATATAATCATTTTAGCTGTCCCTCATGGAGCCGAAAAAGAACTGGCCGACAAAATACGCGATGTCGCTACTCAGAAAATTGTGGTCAGTATTGCCAATCCCATTGATGAAGATTTCGGCGAGTTGATAACTGATCCCAGCACCAGTGCAGCCGAAGAATTACAGCAGTGGCTGCCAAATTCCAAGGTAGTAAAAGCATTCAACACTACGTTTGCAGCTGACTTTGAACAGCCGATCATCGATGGAAAACAGGTGGATGCTTTTATTGCCGGTGACGACGAGGTAGCATTACAGACGGTCACCGAACTAGTAGAGACAGCGGGATTCAACCCGATTAATGCCGGCGACTTGTCGGTAAGCGGCACACTGGAACGTATGCAGCTATTGCTCATGCAGCTTACAATCAAAAATGAGTATAACTGGCTGGCCGGCTGGAAGATATTGCACAACTAATGAACATCAACACAAACCATTAAGCACTTAACACGATGAAAAAATTAACCTTTATTCTGTCACTTTTAATCCTTCCCCTAAGCGTTTTTTCGCAAGATACCTGGGTGGAGGATCCGGCGCACTCAAAGCTCGGCTTTACGGTCATCCATCTGGGTATCGCTGATGTGCCGGGATATTTTGGAGACTACGATGTTACGATCAACGCATCTGAGGAGAACTTCAGTGACGCACAGGTAGAACTTACTGTGCAAACAGTTTCTATCGATACGCGCGTCCAAAAGCGCAATAATCACTTGAAGAGCCCCGACTTCTTTAATGTGGAAAAATATCCGACGATGAGTTTTAAAAGTACGGATATCAAAGAAGTGGGTAATAACAAGTATGAACTGTCCGGCGACCTAACGCTCCACGGCGTAACCAAACCTGTTACCGTAACCATGGTCTATCACGGAACGGTTCAGAATGAGATGACCCAAGGTACGCCTAAAGCCGGCATTCAAATCACCGGAACCATTGATCGCTCTGAGTTTGATCTCGGCAACGGGTTTCCACCGCCTATGATTAGCAATGAGGTTCGTATTAAGGCTGACGGTGAATTTATGCCTAAGAACTAACCCATTTTTGGAGATGTATAAGGTCCCGATACCCCATTCGGGATCTTGTAGATACCCAACAAAAAATCTCAATATAAATAACTGACTACCATGGAAAATAATTACAACATACCGGTCCAGGCCCAGATCGGACACGTGCATTTGAAAGTGTCTGATCTGGCTCGCGCCCTTGAATTTTATCGCGACCTGCTTGGCTTTGAGCTAACCACCATGTATGGCAAGAACGCGGCCTTTCTTTCGGCTGGCGGATATCACCATCACATTGGGCTCAATACATGGCACAGCAAAGGAGGTCCGTCCGCACCACGAAACGGTGCAGGACTGTACCACACCGCCATTTTATATCCCACTCGCAAAGATCTAGCTGAAATCCTGCAGCGCCTGATTGATAAAGGATACCCCATAGATGGGGCCAGCGACCACGGCGTTTCTGAAGCGATCTATTTGACCGATCCCGACGGCAACGGCGTGGAACTGTACCGTGATCGTCCCCGCGATGAATGGGAATATGCCGAAGACGGCTCAGTAAAGATGATAACCCAGCCGCTGGATGTGCATGGTCTGCTCAAAGAGTTGGAATAAAACAAGTTTACTACATAAACACTATCAATAACTAAAACATAATTAACCATAAATTACTTTTATCACCAATGAAGAAGACAAAAATAACCTACTGGATTACAACCGGAATCTTCAGTGCCATGATGCTGTTCAGCGCGACCATGTATTTTACCAGTCCACAAATGGCTCAAACCTTCGAACACCTGGGATTTCCTGATTACTTTCGAATTGAGTTGGGCATAGCCAAAATAATCGGCGTGCTGTTACTACTTGCTCCCTTCACAGGACGTCTTAAAGAATGGGTTTACGCTGGATTTACCATCAACATGATTTCCGGCAGTATCGCCCATGCCGCGTTGGGGGATCCCACATCTGCTACTCTTACTCCGCTTGTATTTTTAGGGATATTAGCGGCCTCGTACGTTACATACAATAAACTGGATGAAGAGATTGAGCCTACTTTTGTAAAGCAACTAATTGCCTCAACTTCTTAAAAGGAGTCGTAATGATACATATCTCCAGATCTAATAAACGACATAAGGTGAGCCGGGGACCCTTCACTTCCCGGTTCCTACCCTTGGGCCGAACTGCTCCGGATACCCAAGATCACGGTATTGCCCAAATTGGACGGCTGGAGCACGCCACGCTGGAAGCCGGGGCACTGGTACCGATGCACTTGCACCAGAACGAGGAGATTCTTTCGTATCTGCGCAAAGGCACCATGCATCATAAAGACAGTGATCAGAACGATGTTCCTATTCATAACAAGCACTTGATGTTGATGAATGCTGGAAGTGGCATTCATCACGAAGAAGGTGTGCAAGAGGGCAACGAAACCGTGGAGATGCTGCAAATTTTCATCCGTCCCAAAGCCGATGACCTGGAGCCGAAGGTGCAGTTTCATGACCTCGATGTAGGTTACAGCCTGAACGAATGGCGACTGCTTGCTGGCCATGACCGCTCGGGAGCTCCGATGTTATTTAGAAGCGAAGTATTATTCCATGACTTGCACCTGCAAGAAGGAAACAGCATCCAAAGTCTGGAACTGAATGAGCTTGTTGGTTTTATGTACCTGTTTAGCGGAAGTGTAACGATTGAAGACAATGGTGAAATCTTAGAGGAAGGAGATTCCATAATAATCAAAGATGAACGATTGACGCTGACGGGTAATGAGGATTCGAATATCGTCTTTTTTGTACTGGATGAAACTGCACCTTACAGCCGTAACGGACTGTATACCAAATAAAATATTGATGGATAGATACCTACAATAGCGCATTACTCTATTTCTATTCTTTTTCATTCATTGATGATATCCAATATTGGCATTGGAACCATTAGCTAACGGAGTAGGCAGAGCTGTATTCATGCATTCGTACTACTAAGCGGAAGCATATACAGCGTGATGCAACCTGATTCCAGTACAACAGAATCCTGGAAAGGGGAACCTCATCACATGCTGTTTGAATCCGCCAAAGCGTGCATGAGTTGTCACAACGGTCTGCCCACTCCTTCGGGAGAAGATATTTCCTTTGGCACCGACTGGCGTGCCACGATGATGGCCAACTCTGCGCGAGATCCCTACTGGCATGCCGCCGTCCGACGGGAAGTGATGGACCATCCGGAATCCCAAGCCCACATTGAAAGTGAATGCTCCACCTGCCACATGCCGATGGCGCATTACGAGGCTGTGTATAATGGGCGTACGGCGCAGGTGTTTGCCAATCTGCCCGTGAATGAAGCTGTGAGCCGATAAAATATGCTGGCTGCGGATGGCGTTTCCTGCACAACCTGCCATCAAATCACCGAAGAAAAGCCGGGTACCTACGAAAGTTTTGTGGGTCGGTTTGCCATTGATACCTTGAAACCGATCGTCAGCGTGAAATTTTTGGGCCGTATCCCATAGATGCCGGACGCTCCAATATTATGCATTCTTCGTCAGGCTTTCTACAGGCTGAATCCAAACATATTCAGTTATCCGAGATGTGCGCCACCTGCCACACGCTGATAACGGAATCGCTGGGCCCCAATGGAGAAGTGATCGGCGAACTGCCCGAGCAGGTCCCATACCAAGAGTGGAAGCACAGCAGCTTTGTGGATAAAAAGAGCTGCCAATCCTGTCACATGCCGGTGGTGGAGCAAGAGGTCGCCATTTCTTCGGTAATGGGTATACCGAGGAAAGAAGTCTCTCGGCACACCTACCAGGGCGGCAATTTCTTTATGCTCAAGATGCTTAATCGCTATCGCGGAGAACTGGGGGTAAAAGCACTGCCAAACGAGATGGAAAATGCCGTCAATCGCACAGTTGACCACCTACAAAGCAAATCGGCCCACCTGGAATTCGTCAACATTGAGGTGTCGGGGAGTGAACTCAGGGCAGAGCTCCACATTAACAACCTGGCCGGACATAAACTCCCAACGGCGTACCCCTCACGCCGTACCTGGATTTATTTCAAGGTAGAAGACCAGCAAGAAAACATAGTGTTTGAATCGGGAGCCTTACGACCCGACGGATCTATCATTGGTAACGATAATGATGAAGATGCCACCCGTTATGAGCCTCATTACAGCGAGATTACCGAGCCGGGCAAGGTTCAGATCTATGAGACAATTATGGTTGGTCCGGATGACAACGTAACGACCGGTTTGCTAACCGCTGTGCGATTTATCAAAGACAACCGTATTCTGCCGGACGGTTTCGATAAAACCACCGCTGAAGAAAAGATTGAAGTTCATGGTCCGGCTGTTGATGACCCGGATTTTATTGGGGGGAGTGACCGGGTAACATACCATGTTGATGTTGTCGGCGTGGAAGGTCCGCTAAAAGTTACGGCCGAACTCTGGTACCAGCCGATCGGGTTCCGCTGGGCTACGAACCTGACCCCTTACGACGCGCCGGAGACCAACCGCTTTGTCGATTATTTTAACTCCATGTCGGATGAGTCTGCGATTAGGTTGACTGGTGTTTCCCAGGTCTTAGAGTAAGGGAATGGAAGAATTCAATCTCAGTTCGACATCAGGACTATTGAAAGCATCGCGAGAAGGATCCTTGTTGGCTCAACAATGAGGTCGACATGAACCGATTTTCTTGTACGTAAAGTCATCCTGATTTCATTTCGCGATTTGAATCAGGATAGGCTGGATTAGAGGATTAAACGGGATTACTTCTTACAGCAACATGACATCCTGTTCATCCTCTAATCCAGTAAATCCCTGTTCCAATTTGTTGTTCACCCCATTCCTGTGCTTCACCTCCGCTGCATTTGACGCCATCCTAACCGTAGATCCGAATAAACTACCAACGAAGTTCCAGATAACCTTCATCACTTTGCGTAACGGAAGTACCAAACTTGTTGCATTCTCGGTTCAAGCGATTTGTGATCCATCGCTTATCACTGCTATCAAGATTGTTTAAGCAGAATCGCTTGATTTCCATGGGGATCATCTCAAGAGAGAGTAATCTCCCTTGGGGATCTAGTGTCATTACCACTAAATAAAAGGGGTAAATGTGATTGGGTTTTTGTATTTTTCGAATAAAACATCATGGATAAACTCACCTTTCCCGACCTCTCTCAACAAGTCAAAGATCAACTCCTTACTT
>NZ_JAMQKA010000070.1:0-25307 GCF_031569985.1 Aliifodinibius sp. S!AR15-10
GGGACGTATACCAAAAATAGCTCTTTAAGCTGGTTCGTTTTCTAGGTCACCCCGACAGCTCCAGTCTGTTACTTGTCCCTTCAATATAGAACGTTTTACTAACGGGAATCTAAAGGTTCGTTTTTTCTTCAATGAAAAAATGAACAGTAGGAATGAGAAACAGGGCAATCTCAAAAGTTTTTAACGGACAACAGTGTTTTGAAATCAATTGTTGCGGGTACTCTATCATTGGGATAGAAGCCTGTTGGGGCACGGTGCACCGTGTCCTTACAAACCAATTCTATTTTTCCAATTGTCAATTTCCTGTAGAGACAGATCGAATCTGTCTCCTAAAACCCGGGCGCATGCAATTACGTCTCAACGATTTCTCGTGCTTTCAGATCAACCTTTAACATTCAACATTGCGATTGTAGTGAAACTCCCATCAAAAAACCTTATCTTTAACGCTTTTTAATTTGAGGAATTTCTACACGCTTACCATGGCCGATACCGATACAGCTTCAAAAGAAAAAACCAGGATCGAGAAGGAAGCCCAGCGCCGGCGAACTTTCGCGATCATCTCTCACCCTGATGCGGGTAAAACTACGCTCACTGAAAAGCTCTTGCTCTACGGAGGGGCCATCCACGAGGCCGGCTCCATCCGACAGCGCAAAGCCAGTCGCTATGCCGCCTCCGACTGGATGGCGATCGAGAAAGAGCGAGGGATATCCGTGACCTCCTCCGTGCTGCGTTTCGAGCAAAACGACATCAAGTACAACCTGCTGGATACGCCGGGTCACAAGGACTTCTCGGAAGATACCCTGCGAACACTGGTTGCTGCCGACACCGCCCTGATGGTGATCGACGTGGCAAAAGGTGTGGAGGAACAGACCGAGAAGCTGTTTGAGGTTTGTAAGATGCGCGAGATCCCGATTATCACATTTGTAAACAAGTGTGACCGACCAGGGCTGAAGCCGCTCGAGATCATCAGCAATGTGGAAAACCAGCTGGGAATCGAACCGATTCCGGCATCGTGGCCGCTCGGCTATGGAAAAGATTTCCAGGGCATTTACGACCTGATCGGCAAGCAGCTGTACCTCTACCGCAAAGAGAAGCACGGTGCGCAGAAAGCGGAGACCGAGGTATACGGGCTGGAAGAGGGACTCGAGAAGTGCTCGATCTCCCAGTCGATGAAGGACGAGTTTTATGAAGAAGCCCTGCTCGTGGAGGATATTTTTGAATCTATGGATCGCGAGCAGTACCTGAACGGAAAGTGTACACCTACCTTCTTTGGCTCGGCACTGAACAACTTTGGGCTGGATGTATTCCTGAACTACTTCTCCGACCTGGCCAACCCGCCACAATCTTACACCGATGAAGAGGGCAAACAGCGGGTTATCGGGGATAACTTTTCTGGCTTCGTATTCAAGCTGCAGGCCAACATGAATCCCAACCACCGGGACTGTGCCGCATTTGTTCGCATTACCTCCGGTAAATTCGAGCGCGACCTGGAAGTGACGCAGGCCGACAACGGGAAAAAGGTGCGCATGTCGACCCCCCATACTCTGATGGGTGATGAGCGCCATATCCTGGAAGAAGCGTATCCCGGCGACGTGGTTTCGCTTTTCAACCCGGGTTCTTTCCGGATCGGCACCACGATCTACAGCGATACGCCTGTGAAATTCAACGTCATCCCGCTTTTTACGCCCGAACATTTCATGAAGGTGGCAACCAAGGATCCGTTCAAACGAAAGCAGCTGCGTGAAGGACTAAAGCAGTTGGCAGAAGAGGGGGTCGTTCACGTGTTTGAGGTTCCAGGCGGCGTTGGCAACGAACTACTGTTGGGTACCGTTGGTGCACTCCAGTTTGATGTAGTAAAGCACCGCATGTCCTCCGAGTATGATGTGGAGCTAAATATGAGCAACGTGAGCTATCATGCGGCTCGTTGGCTTTCCGGCGACCAGGAAGTCATGGACAGGCTGGAATCCAGCTATTCCACGCATGTCACAAAAGATATGGAGGGGCACCCCATCGTCCTTTTTGACAGTGGGTATGCCCTCAACCAAGCCGAAGAAAAAGTTGGCGAAGAGAACCTCTTCAAGTTCAAGCAGAACTAAGGCAATTAAGAATTAAAATTTTAGAATTAGGAATGAGAAGCCCCATTCCAATTTTTCATTCCTGATTTTTAATCACTTACCCCCGTTGGCTTGCAGATCGTCAATGCAGTTTTGATCCAGCGACGGTATTTCTCCGCCAAAAAAGCTACCAAAAACATCCGTACTTTCCATAGCGTAGTACATCAGGCAGGTGTCGTCATCGCAGTGATTTCCATGATCGGGATCCGGATCTTTGTGGTTTTCTTGCATCTCGGTGCCGGAATTGGGAATGCCTACCAAGCCAAACAAGTGACCAAACTCATGCCGGAAAGAGGTGGCTTCGGTTTTATAGCGCGAAGGCTGGCCAACTCCCCCGCTTACCTCGTCATAAGCTACACCAAAAAATGCATTTGAGGTGTTGTAGTAAGCGATGCCCAGTACATTATCCTGTTCATACTTACCATCGACGATAATCATGTACGCGGCAAGTTTTTCTCCTTCAGTGAAGTTATCCCGGTGCTGGTCCTCAAGATCCCGGACTTCGCTGGCTGAATAATGGTCTTGTCCGCCAGATGAAATTTGCGTGGGTTCCAGGATGGTAACACTGGTCTTGTTGAGGCGTTCTTCCAGGAAGGTTTTGAGGCTGGCCAGGGCTTCCTCATTTGGATCATAGCCTTCCATAAAATCGATTTCAACCGTTAGTTCGGTATAATTTGAATCTGCCAGAAAATCGTTGGCTGAGGTTCCCGGATTCCGGGTATGAGAGTAGGATTCTGAATCTCCGTTGTCTGAGTTCCCGTTGTCACCATCGGGTCCCATCGCGCTATCGCTACACGAGACTACTAAAAGCGAAATAATTACAAGAACAAAAGGGGTAATCCGTCGCAATATTTTCATATAGAGGTGCAAGATTTATTAATGTTTTTTTAATTGTGTCTTTATAACAATCTCATCATCGATTGTTCCGTAATCTACTAATGCAAATCGGGTATCAATAATTTCAAATTTCATATTATCATTATTGAAGAGAAAACATTAGTCAACATTAGGCATATTTTAATATATATTTTGTAGTTTCATGCATAAAGCATACCGCTTTCCAAAATCAGGCGTAACAAATTTACCAGTTTTACAACAAAGACATAAATAACGGGGGTACAGCGTGGTAGATTTAAAAATCATAGAGATAGATTACGATAATGACCGCCATGCTTCAGCGGTAATCAGGCTCACGGATATGTACGCCCGTGATGAAATGGGCATGGACGAACCGCTGCCGAATGCTACAAGAATCAGGCTGATCGAGAAATTGCGCGACCTCCCCAATGCGTTTACACTTTTGGCAGTCAAGGACAAACGGGCCGTGGGTATTGCCAACTGTTTTGTCGGATTTTCAACGTTTGAGGGTCGCAGGCTCATCAATATTCACGACCTGGCCGTAATGCCTAAATATCGTGGAGTCGGAATCGGTGAACAGTTGCTGGAAGCAGTACAGAAGAAGGCAAAAAAAATGGAATGCTGCCGGATCACCCTTGAAGTACGGGAGGACAATCCTGCTTTCGATCTCTACGAACGCTTTGGTTTTGAAAATGGTGATCCCGGTATGCTGTTCATGAGCAAGGAGTTGTATTAGTATACCTGTGAGTTGGCCGTATTTTGGGGCATCAGCCAGGTTCGAAAAGTCCTCTTTGAAGCATTATCAACACGAGATCAGCTGGTACTTATAACTCTCCCCTAAAAACATTATATTCCTATCCCTTTTTTAAAGCTGTCTATACATCAGCACGATAACTCTCTTTCTTTTTAGAGTATCAGTATTAAACAACTATTAAATTTTGATTTAGAGTATTATGGCTAAAGAATTTGATCTCTGTGTAATCGGTTCGGGTCCCGGTGGCTATGTAGCTGCTATCCGCGCTGCGCAACTAGGATTTAAAACAGCAATTATTGAAAAACGCCATTTGGGCGGCGTTTGCCTGAATATCGGCTGTATTCCGACCAAGGCCCTGCTGCGCTCCGCTGAAGTATTTGAAAATATTGAACATGCTGAAGATTACGGCGTGGAAGTGAAAGATTATTCGGCTGATTTCGGTGGCATCATTGAACGTAGCCGTAATGTAGCCAATAAAATGAGCAAGGGCGTTCAGTTCCTGATGAAGGCCAACAAGATTGAAGTGTTTGAAGGCAAGGGCGTCTTTGAATCGAAAGAGCAGGTGAAAGTCGTTGACGAAGATGACGAAACACTGGAGCAGATTAAAGCAGACAAGTTTATCATAGCCACTGGTGCCCGTCCGCGTGAACTTCCCAACATCCCGATCGACGGAGAGCTGGTGATCGATTCTGAGAAGGCAATGCAGTTGGAAGAACAGCCGGAGAAGCTGGTCATTATCGGGGCCGGAGCCATCGGCGTTGAATTTGCCTATTTCTACCACACCATCGGTACGGAAGTGACCATTGTGGAGCTGGAAGATACGCTCGTTCCTGTAGAAGACAAGGATATCGGGAAAGAGCTCGGCAAGATCTACAAGAAAAAGGGCATGAATATCATGACCGGCAGCACCGTGGAAGAGGTCAATGAAAAAGGCGACGGTGTTGAAGTAACCATTAAAACCCCGAAAGGCGAAGAGAAAGTTGAAGCTGATCTCGTTCTCTCTGCTGTTGGAGTAACCGGGAACGTGGAAGGCATTGGACTTGATGAGATCGGCGTCAAATATGAGCGTGGTGCTGTTGAGGTTGACAAGGAGACCTATCAGACATCCGTTGATAACATCTATGCCATCGGTGATGTTGCCGGACCTCCGTGGTTGGCGCACAAAGCGACGCATGAAGGTATTCTCTGCGTTGAAAATCTGGCCGGAGAAGAAACGCACCCAATGAATTACAACAACATCCCGGGCTGTACCTACTGTGAGCCCCAGATTGCTTCCGTCGGATACACTGAAGAGCAGGCCAAGGAAGAAGGCTATGACGTAAAAGTGGGCAAATTCCCCTTCTCCGCCAGCGGTAAAGCTACGGCATATGGACATGAAGAGGGCTTCGTAAAAGTCGTTTTCGATGAGAAGTACGGTGAATGGCTCGGATGTCACATGATCGGTGCCAACGTAACAGAACTGATCGCTGAGGCGGTAGTAGCACGAGATCTTGAAACAACCGGCCATGAGATTATCCACGGTGTACACCCGCATCCAACGCTCTCTGAATCAGTTATGGAAGCAGTTGCGGAAGCCTATAAGGTTGGTGTTCACCTGGGTACGCAGCCTGCCCAAAAATAAATTGCTCTCGCAAAGGCGCTAAGACGCAGAGTAAAATTGAAGAAATAATGCCCGAGGACTGATCCAAATCGGAAAATCGTCTCTCGGGCATTATTGTGAATGCATGCTACCAAATTTATTCCCAGCCTGAATCCAATCTTTTGGAATCGGTTTATGAAAAAATTTTGTTCTATGAACTACAAAAGAGCAATTATCCGTATTCTGGAGATTGAGTCAGCCTTAGTTCTGATTAATTATTGAAAATAAAGTGCTGGTCGAACCGTAATAGATCTAGCTGGAGTTCACTGTAAACAACTGTTTACGCACCAAAATATAACTGGTCTTAAACTTTGGTTGTTGATAAAATTCAAGGAAAGGCTAGTCAAGAACGGAATTAAACGAATTGTAAATCACTTATAACTACTTTTTTGCTATGCGTCTTCGCGCCTCTGTGAGAATCCCTTAGTTATGCCAACCATCGAATTACATGATATCGGTCACGCCGCCTACAAACCCACATGGGACCTGCAGGCGGCCGTTCAACAGCGGCTGGTGAACGAAAAGCTGAAACGCCGAAAGCAGAAACTCTACAAACCCGGCGACGAAAGCAATGACGTGCTGCTGTTTGTGGAGCATCCGCACGTATACACCCTCGGAAAAAGCGGAGATTCCGCTCATCTTCTTAAAGGAATGGCGGAGCTTTCCGATATTGATGCCGAGTATGTAGAGATTGACCGGGGCGGCGACATCACCTATCACGGACCTGGACAAATCGTTGGGTATCCTATCCTGGATCTGGATCGCTATTTCACGGACATCCACAAGTACCTGCGCTTTTTGGAGGAAGTGATTATCCGGACCTGCAGGGACTACGGGATAGAGGCCGGCCGCATTGAAGGCTTAACCGGCGTTTGGGTAGGCGATGAAAAGATTTGTGCCATGGGCATCAAATGCTCGCGGTGGGTAACCATGCACGGATTTGCCTTTAATGTGAATACAGACCTGAGTTACTTCCAAAACATTGTGCCATGCGGCATCGCTGACAAAGAAGTGACAAGCCTCCAAAAACTGCTCAAAAAGCCTGTAGACCCCACTGAAGTTAAAGAAAACATTGTGACTCATTTCGAAAACGTCTTTGAAGCCACAATTGTTAAAGATGGTACATTGCCTGAACTCGAAGAACAATTTTCATATCTTACTGGAACAGAAAAAAGGCTGTTACTAACCAATAGTTTGAATCAATGATTAAAGAGCTGAACGTCATAGATCGTGAAGAGACCACCCAGCGCCGTCCCGATTGGCTGCGCGTGAAACTGCCCTCCGGTGAGAAATTCAAACAGGTGGCCGATACGATCCAGAAAAACTCGCTGAATACGGTATGCGCTGAAGCCCGCTGCCCGAACATTGGAGAATGCTGGGGCAATGGTACCGCTACGTTCATGATTTTAGGTGACGTTTGCACGCGTTCATGCTCATTTTGTGCGGTAAAAACGGGTCGACCGGTGCAGGGGCTGGACTGGGATGAACCGCGCCGTGTGACTGATGCCGCAAAGAAAATGGATCTGAAACATGTCGTTATTACCTCGGTAAATCGCGATGAGCGTGAAGACGGCGGGGCACCAATCTTTGCCGAATGCCATCGCCAGCTGCGCGATGAAATTCCGGGCGTAACGATAGAATCTCTGATTCCTGATTTCCGGGGTGTGTGGGATGCACTGCAAATCGTAATTGACACCCCGCCAGATGTGTTGAGTCACAACTTGGAAACCGTCCCGCGCTTATACCGCGAGGTACGTCCACAAGCAAAATACAAGCGCTCACTGGAACTTCTGCAGCGTACCAAAGATGCTGGACTCAGGACCAAAACAGGTATCATGGTGGGTCTGGGTGAGAAGCCGGAAGAAGTCAATGAGCTTATGCAGGATTGTGTGGATTACGGTGTTGATGTGCTCACCATCGGTCAATATATGCAGCCAACCAAAATGCATCACCCGGTGGAAGAGTGGGTGCATCCCGACCAGTTTAAAGAGTATAAGCGCATTGGTGAAGAGATGGGACTGGAACACGTGGAAAGTGGTCCGCTGGTTCGTTCCTCCTATCACGCAGAGCGCCACGTATAAAAAATATTTTTGGGTGAAATTTCTACAATAAATAGTTGGGGTGAAGGATTATATATAATCCGTGTAGAGCCTGACATCCTTGTTAATTTATAGGTAATGGTATGTTAGCACTTGGAGTCGTCGTCATATTAAGTTATTTGGTGGGGTCAATCCCATCTTCGATCTGGGTCGGTAAACTCGTCAAAGGCGTTGATATCAGGAATTTTGGCAGCGGTAATGCAGGGGCCACCAACACCTTTCGTCTGCTGGGATGGAAACCGGGCGTGGTGGTTCTGCTGATTGACTTTATGAAAGGATTTGCAAGTTCATTCTGGATCAGTCAGCTTGCCTACCAAATTGGTTCGGGACCGATCTCTATTATTCCCAACTGGAGCGTTGACCCTTTCCTACAGATTCTATGTGGCGTAGTTGCTGTTGTGGGCCACATGTTCCCCATTTATTCCAACTTTGACGGAGGAAAAGGCATGGCTACTGCGGCCGGCATGCTCAGCGGAATTGAACCGATCTCGGTTAGTATTACGGCCGGCGTTTTCTTGGTTGTAATGCTGATCAGCCACTATGTTTCGTTGGCCTCACTTGTGGCAGCGTTTATCTACCCGATCATTTTAGTGGCACTACGATATGTATTCGGATGGCCGCTTGATGGAAGCATCCTCATCTTTGGGGCAATCATCGGGGCTGGAATTATCATCAAACACCGCGGAAATATTAAGCGCCTGCTGAAAGGTGAAGAGAACCGGGTTGGCTCCTTTAAACCTGCAGTCGGCTGGTTAAACAAAGATGAAAAAGGACAGGCTACATCGTGAAGAAAGTTTCAGTAATTGGCGCCGGTAGTTTTGGAACAGCGCTCTCCGTCGTATTAGCCCGGGCAGGCAACGAAGTACAGCTCTGGGCCCGGGAATCCGAAATTGCTTCTGCTATAAATAATCGACATCGCAATCCCACCTATGTGCCAGATGTTACGCTACCCGATTCCATTCGCTGCTACACTGATCTTGAAGAGTGCCTGCATAACCGGGATATGATTGTTTTTGCCACCCCTTCTCATGCAATGCGTGAGGTTGCCAAACGGGTAAAACCCAATCTATCCGGGGATGAAATTGTGGTCAGCGTGGCCAAGGGTATTGAGAATGATACCTTTATGACGATGTCCCAGGTGCTGGACCAAGTACTTAAAGGCGTAATCATACAGGATCACATCGGGGTGATTTCGGGTCCCAGCCACGCCGAGGAGGTCAGTAAATTTCGGCCCACCACGGTTGTTTCCGCCTCCTATTCCAAACGAACGGCCGGGATCATACAAGAAACTTTCATGACGCCGATGTTTCGGGTGTACCTGAACTATGACATTGTTGGCGTTGAGGTGGGAGGATCAGTTAAAAATATCATGGCCATTGCAGCCGGCATCATCGACGGTGCGGAACTTGGCGACAACGCAAAGGCGGCGCTCATCACCCGCGGCCTTCATGAAATTAAGCGACTGGGCATGAAACTGGGGGCCTCGCAGGATACATTTTCCGGGCTGACGGGGGTGGGTGACCTGATTGTGACCTGTACCAGTGAGCACAGCCGGAACCGGTATGTAGGCTATCACATCGGTCAGGGACAAAAACTGGAGGAGATTGTGGAAAGCATGAGCATGATTGCGGAGGGGGTCCGCACCACTCGTTCTGTGCATGACTGGAGCCGTAAGCTAAATATTGAAATGCCGATTACTGATGCCGTTTATCAAGTTCTTTTTGAGGATGAAGACCCCAAAGACGTGCTCTACGAACTTATGACCCGGGATCCCAAAGAAGAGATTGTAATCTAGGAACATTTTCCAAAAGTACTATCTAAAAAGATATCCCGTTACCAAACAGTAGAATCTACAGGCAGCATTTAGTTCATGATTTTTTGAAAATCTTTCTTAATTTATCCTTGGCAACAGGCTAATCTAATTGAGTGGCTATGTACTTTGAAAATCCCAATGCGGCTACGCAGTCGCAGATGTCCTATCTCGATGTTAAGAACCTGGCACAAACCGGCGAAGGGAAATTCCTGGAATTCAAGCGTACGATTCCTTCAGCCGAGAAGATTGCACGGGAAATTGCGGCTTTTGCTAACACCAAAGGTGGTACTCTGCTCGTTGGCGTAGATGACGACAAAGCACTTATTGGAGTTGAAGGCTACCACGAAGAGGAATTTCTATTGAATAAAGCCGTCAACGAGATTTGCAGTCCCACGGTGGATATTGGCATTGAAGTCGTCCATTTTGGTGAACGGGACCTGTTGGTAATTAAAGTTCCAGAAGCCGAAACCAAGCCCATTTACGTAGTGGGCAAGAAGGGACGGACAGTCTACATAAGAAAGGACGACCAAAGCAAGGTAGCCAGCAAAGAGCTGATTGCCGTGATGCAAAACAAGCATTCGGATGAAGGCGTTACGTTTGAATACGGCCCGAATGAACAGAAATTATTTCGCTATCTGAATGAATATGGTGAAATTACGGTTGAAAAGTTTTCACACCTGATCGATGTACAGTCAGGTAAAGCGTCCGGCATCTTGGTCAACCTGGTGAGTGCCGGGGTGTTGAATTTATTTACGAAAGATAATGTTGATTACTTCACGTTTTCTCAGAAGTGTGAAACCTGAAATTTTAGTTGAATAGTTATGCCAGCAGGACAAGATGATGATTTAGATTCGGTTATTTCGGATCTGATAGATGTTGATGACGATACTTCGGATGAACAGGCGGGGGAATCTGCCTTTTCGGGGATCGATACGTCAAAAACCACAACTGAAGGTACCAAGGTATCCCTTACAGAGCGAGCAGCTCGACAAGTCAGGAAGATAAAGGAGGACGAAGACCTTGATGATGAGTTGTTCCTTCGAATGGCAGTAGAGGGTGGCGGTTGCTCGGGACTGAGCTACAAGCTTGGCTTCGATTTTAAAACTGATGATGATGCGGTATTTGAAAGCCACGACATCGAAATCATCGTCGACAAAAAGCACCTGATGTACCTGGAAGGTATTTCTATCGATTACCCGGATGGACTAGACGCCCGCGGTTTCACTTTCGACAATCCAAATGCGGAGGAAACCTGTGGCTGCGGTAGTTCTTTTGCCACATAATGAAGTTCTCTTCCTATCCTTTTTTGTACGGCAAGATCAGATCTTTGAGCATGGGATAGTGTTTCTGATTCAATGTGGCTAAGGGCAAATCATTACTGAGGGCAGTAGCAGCTATGATTGAATCTATTACGCCGGTGCCATGACTTTTATAGAATTCATTTCTTATTTTTTCACCCATTCGCGCAATCTCCCCTGATACCTCAATAGTTACATATGATTGTAGCATTTTCTCAATTTGTGTTGTTTCATCATCCCTGATCCCGACATACAACTCAGTTATTGTCACAGAAGAAATGACCGGCTCGAAATTATAAGTTCTAAAAAATGTTACTCCAAGTTCTGTACCTCGTAAAAAGTCAATGATTACGTCTGTATCAACTACGATCTTTCCATACTCTTTCAAGACGTTCATCTCCATCTTTTCTTATTTTTCCAAAATCAGGCAAGTCTTCCCGATCTTTCCAAATCCCCGCTGCATTTAATATAGCCTTTTTACGATGTTCTTGTGAATGCTTGGTTATGTACTCATCCACTGCTTCACGAATAATCGCACTTCTGAGGTCCCTTTCTGTTTTGAAAGGAGGTCAAGATTCTCCTGTTCTTCCTCGGTGAGATAGATCTGTGTTCGTTTCATAACATGCAATTTTCACGTGATGTATAAAAGCAATGTATGTAAATAAAACTAACTTCAATTTTCCCTTGCATCACACAAAGAGCCACTAAAATCTCTCTTTCTTGCAATATTTTGTGATGACTTAGTGAAAAAGTTTATGCTCTGGAAATAACAAATCACTTTGAAAACCGGTTGGTGATGAGACGAACACCTCGCTTAAACGAGAAGTAATACCACATCCACTCCACGAAAACCTTTATTCTGTTGCGGAATCCAATCAGGTAGAAAATGTGGATGACTGACCAGAGAATCCATGCGATAAATCCACTGAATTTCATTCCCTTAACATCGGCTACTGCCTTGGCCCGGCCAATGGTAGCCATGGTGCCCTTATCCACATAATGAAATGGTTTCCGATCTTTGGAGGGTGTGTTGTTGCGGATAATCTTGCCTACATACCGCCCCTCCTGCATCGCCACCGGGGCAAGACCGGGCAAAGGATTTCCATCTTCCTCCTCAAGATGCGCTGCATCCCCTATCACAAAAATATCCGGGTAGTCGGAAATGGAGAGATCTTTGTTTACAATGACCCGACCGGTGCGATCCTGGGGCTCATCCAGTGAACTCATAAGGGGTGAAGCTGCCACACCGGCCGCCCAGATGATATTGGGCGTCTCGATAGCCCCCTGTTTGAACTGCACGCGACTGTCAGAAATTTCGGTCACGGGTGTATCCAACAGCACACTGACCCCCATATCCTCAAGCGACTCTCGCGCTTTTTCAGCCAGTGATTTAGGGAAACCGTTCAGGATTTGGGGCCCGGCCTCTACCAGGAATATACGCGATTCATTCTTACTAAAATTTTTGTAATCGCGCATCATGTTTCGCTTGGCAATTTCCGCAATTGCGCCGGCCATCTCCACCCCAGTGGGACCTCCGCCGATAATAACATAGGTGAGATAAGGCTCACGAAGTTTCGGATCGTCAATCTGCTCGGCCTCCTCCAGAGATAACAGAATTCGCTCTCTCACCTGCAGGGCATCCGAAATGGATTTGAGACCGGGTGCACTCTCAGCCCAATCATCATTCCCAAAGTAGTTGTACTGGGCACCAGCGGCCACGACCAGGTAGTCAAAATCAAACGTGCGCTCATCTTTCAACTTCAGGGATTTTTCCTGCTTGTTGATTTCCGTGACCTCGCCAAGCACGACCCTGACATTGCTGCTTTTGCCAAAGATTGCTCGGATCGGCACTGCAATGTCACCGGGTGAAAGTGCCGCGGTTGCCACCTGGTAAAGCAGAGGCTGAAAGAGATGGTGATTATTTTTATCAATTATGGTGACTTTGATACCTGAATTTCGGAGCTCTTTTGCCGCGGATATGCCACCGAATCCGCCGCCAATAATTATAGCGTGCTTCTGGTCACTCATGGGTAGATCAAGCGTTTGATAATCGGATGATTGAAGGGGCGAAACTTATAAAAAATATTTAATCCGACCTAGAAGATCTGTCTACCAAAACTCCTTATCTAAATCAAACAGCTTCTTTTCCTTATGCTGATCGAAGTCCTACGAACAGAATACAATTTTTCGGGTGGCTTACGTAAGTTTGACTGTACGGGCACGGTGCACCGTGCCCCAACAATTTAGGTCTCTGAATTATGAGTTGGTAACTATGCTCCATTGCCACCGTCAATTCATCTTGGCTTTGACCTGCAATACGATCTCCTCGATCTCATCCTGCGATACCTGGTAATGTTCATTGCAAAAATGGCACACCAGTTCCTGTCCCTCATCACTGATCTCTTTCAGCTCATCATAATCCAGCATCGTCAGGGCGTTCACAAAACGGTCGCGCGTGCAGCGGCAAAAGAAGTCAACTGGCTGCCTGTCCAACTCCCGCACCTTGAACGGGGCCAGTGCTTTTGTCATCACATCGTCGATGTACATTCCTTCTGAAAATAGTTTGTGCAGGGATTTAAAATTCTTCAGGTTCTCCTGCAGCCCATCTATTTTACCCTCAGGTGCATCGGGTAACCGTTGCACCAGTATTCCGCCCGCCTGGGTCACTTCTCCTTTGTCATCAATGCCCACATCCAGGATCACCGCAGAAGGCACTTGCTCCGACTGGAACATATAGTATGCCAGGTCATCGGTAATATTGCCCTTGATGATTTCGATAGTGCTTGTTTTGGGTTCTGCCTCGTTGTAGAGCGTCTTCTTGACCGTGAGCACACCTTTACCGATGCCGTCACTCAACTGGATTTCATCCCGGGCGTAATCCAGTTCTACGCCGGAGTTCTGGACGTATCCGCGAATTTCTCCCACACGGTTTGCTTCTGTTACAATCTGTCCAACAGGTCCGTCACAGTCGATGCGCAGCTGGATCCGCTCTTCACCTTTTAGTTCAGAAGCCAACAGCATGATGCCGGTTAGGGCACGTCCCAATAGCACTGTATTCAGCAGCGAAAGCTCATGCTTTTGTTTGGCAGTTTTGACGACATCGGTTGTTTTTACGACTGAGACTTTGAAATGTCCCTCTTCTGATATGCCTTTAATGAGGCGATCTTTATTTTCAAAGCGTTCTTTAGAAAGCATAGAAAAATAGTTGGTTCAAAATGAATCTCATTAACAAAAAAGGCGACTCTATCATTTGAGCCGCCACAGGACCGTACTAGAAACGCAAATGGCGCACTATTAATTGCGGTCATTGAAATAGATCTCTCCCAGCCTGCCGGATAGGTGGCTGTTGGTAGCACGGATAGACTGCAGATTTCCGATCTCCTTAATCCTTTGTTCTGCCAGGATGTTAGCAGCTTTAAAAGGTGGAAGATCCTGTTTCTCAGCATAATCCAAAATATCTAACATAACATCATAAATTCTTGAGGCCTTGCCAAGCGCCCGTTCTTCGTTATATCCTTCCAGTTCGCTGGAGATGTTAATAATACCTCCCGCATTGATCACGTAATCGGGGGCATAAATGACGCCTTTATCCACAAGCAACTGCCCGTGTTTGTCCTCATCTTCGAGCACATTGTTGGCGCCCCCTGCAACGATATCGCAATTCAGTTCAACAATAGTCTGGTCATTAATCACCGCGCCAAGAGCACACGGGCTGAAGATATCCAGATCCTGCTCATAAATAGCATCTGGTCCGACCACCTTCGCATCCACTTTTTCCGCCAGCTTTTTGGCTTTTTCTTGGTAGATATCACTAATCAACAGCTCAGCACCCTCCTTGTGAACCAATTCTGCCAGGTATGAAGCAACATGTCCAGCGCCCTGGATGCCGATCGTCAGTCCTTCCAGCGAATCGTGACCATAGGCTTTATTAGCACACGCCTTCATCCCCATATACACTCCACGTGCAGTTACCGGGGAGGGGTCGCCACTGCCGCCCAGTTCCCTGGGTATTCCAGTTACAAATTTAGTTTCCATATGGATCCATTCCATGTCCTGCATCTCCATGCCGACATCCTCTGCCGTCAGGTAGCGGCCACCCAGGCTGTCTACATACCGACCAAAAGCACGGAACAGTTTTTCGGACTTATCGCTGTGTGGATCCCCAATAATTACCGCTTTTCCACCACCGAAATTCAGTCCCGAAATAGCCGCTTTGTACGTCATGGCGCGTGAAAGGCGCAGCACATCGTGCATTGCCTCCTCCTCACTGTTATAGGGCCACATACGTACACCGCCGAGTGCGGGGCCCAACGTGGTATCGTGGATGGCGATGATCGCCTTGAGGCCTGCTGCGGGTTCGGAACAGATTACAACCTGCTCGTGCTCATAGGATTCCAGCTTGTTAAACAGAGAAAAGTTGGCATCACTTTTTTTGGCAATCTCCGGGCTCGCTGTCGTAGAGTTCATAGCATTTTTACGAGTTATTAGCTGTCCAGTTCACTGGATGGATTTTAATTCAACTCACGTGTCGATCATTCACAATTTTTAGCAATAATGCTATCACTGGAAACCAATAAATAATATTGGTGCTCCAACAAGGTAAGTAAAATCACTGAAATTTTGTAGCCTTGGAACTGTAACAGGTGCTTTGTTCTGGGATTATTTTACACTTCAAATCAAGAAAAGAATTAATGATTTTTTGCGGCTAAGTTGTATTTTAACATCAAACATTTTAGTGAAATAAGATACGTTCTCGAAACCTGACTACGCGGTTTGAACGCCGGTAGCTCTGTTATGACAAAAGAAAAAAAACAAGGTCAACTATGCCATTTCACTGGGTTTACAATGAGCCTGAGAATGGGGAAACTGTATCCCGGTTGCAACAAGAACTGGGTATACCGGAAAAAATTGCTTATCTGCTGTCACTCCGAGGAATAGACTCCTTTGACAAGGCAAAGAAATTTTTCCGGGCCGACCTGGATCTGCTGCATGATCCCTTTTTAATGAAAGATATGCAGGAGGCCAGTCAACGGCTGGCCCGGGCTATACGGTCGGGTGAAAAGATACTGGTTTACGGCGATTACGATGTGGATGGAACCACTGCTACGTCCATACTCTATATATTTCTTAAAGATTTCGGTGTCGACGTTGAATATTTCATCCCCCACCGTTTTAAGGATGGATACGGCATCAGTCCCGATGGCATTCAATATGCCAGGCAACGCGGTGCTAAGCTGATTGTTTCGGTTGATTGCGGTATTACGGCTGTAGAAGAAGCCCGGATGGCGGCGGAACAGGGTATCGACCTTATCATTTGCGACCACCACAACGTAGGTGATGAAATTCCTGTGGCTGTGGGAGTGCTCGACCCCAAGCGACCCGATTGCAACTATCCTTTTGATGGGCTTTCGGGCGCCGGCGTAGGCTTCAAGCTGATCCAGGGAACGATCAAAAAGCTGGGGCTGAACGACCGCATCGCCTACAAATTCCTCGACCTGGTGGCTATCTCCATCGCCTCAGACATTGTGCCGATTACGGATGAGAACCGGATTCTTATGCGCGAAGGACTCCGCATGCTCAACGAAAAGCCCCGTGTTGGGATCCAGGCACTGCTAGACTTGGTCAATATCGAGGTCGGGAGCATCTCCACCTCCAGCATCGTGTTTTCCATCGGTCCGCGGATCAATGCAGCCGGCCGTATGGGCGATGCCTCCAAAGCGGTAAAGCTGATGATCTCGGAAACGGAGTCGGAAGCAAAGGCCCGTGCCCATGAACTTGAAGCGATCAATATTGAACGGCGCAACAAGGACAACCAGACCATGGAAGAAGCGGTGGACATGGTGAGCCGTAACTATAACCTGGAGAAGACCTCCTCGATGGTGCTGCACGACCCCGACTGGCACCTGGGTGTCATCGGTATTGTGGCCTCACGCTTGGTGGACACCTACTACCGGCCTGCTATTATGCTGAGCACGGTGGACGGACTTATCAAGGGATCGGCGCGCAGTATCAAGGGATTCAACATTTATAATGCCCTAAAGGAGTGCGAAGATCTGCTGGAGCAGTACGGTGGCCATGAGTACGCGGCGGGCCTCACGATAAAGGATGAAAACCTGGAAGAGTTCAAAAGCCGTCTGAATAAAATTGCTTCCGGCAACCTTGATTCCGGCGACTTTGAACCGGAGCTGGAAGTGGATTGCGAGCTGGATTTAAGCGACATCAACATGCGGTTTTGGAAGTTGCTCAGCCAGTTTAAACCGTTTGGGCCTGAGAACATGCGCCCGGTATTTGTGAGCAAGGGCGTACAGGTAGAGGGCGTCCCCACAATCGTAGGATCCGGGCACCTTAAGATGAAAGTTTCCCAGAACGGCTCGGGCGTGTTCGATGTGATCGGGTTCAACATGCACGAATATCTGCCGATGCTCAGAAATACAAAGCCGGGTGCCCTGCACATCGCCTACTCACTTGAGGAGAATTACTGGAACGGGCGTCGTACGCTGCAGATAAAACTGCGTGACCTGCACATTGTGGGTAACTAAAAAATTGGATTCGTACTTTTTATAAAAGCGAAAACATTTTATATTTGGCAACTCTTACTGAAAGGGACTGTAGCTCAGTCGGTAGAGCACACGACTGAAAATCGTGGTGTCGGCGGTTCGATTCCGCCCGGTCCCACTTCTTTTCTCAAGTCTTTTAAAGGCCATTAAAACCTGCTCATAGGTGTTTTAATGGCCTTTTTTTATTTCTTTTCCGCGCACAGCGAAGGAATACAAAGGAACGGAAGGGAACAAAAAGGAACAGCCATTTCCTCCCTTTTCCCCCTTAGGGGGTACAATTTTGGGTACAATTGGGGTACAATTGGGGTACAATTTAAAACCCAACATTATGGCATCGCTCAAGAAAAGAGGTAAATATTACTATATAAGATTTTCCAAAACGTTAAATGGGAAAAGACATAGAGTCACAAAAAGTCTTGGCCTTAGATATAAAAACAAAGCCGAAGAGGCTTTGAAACAGCTAGAGGAGCTTGAGGAACGGGGAGAGATAGATCCTTACAGTGAGTATTTCGAACCTCAAAAAGTACTTGAAGATCTCAACCGAAAAAAGCAACCAGCTCCGGTTTATACCGTCAGGGAAGCGGCCGATTATTTTTACCAGCTGAAAAGTCATTTGTCCAATAAGACCGTTCGTAACGATGACAAACGACGCGTTCACAAACAAGGAGCCTACGAGCAGGCGGTAGAACATTTTATCAAATTGAATGATATTGCAGATTTACCGATCCGCCAAGTAGGGTTATTTCATTTTGAAAAAATAATATTCAAACCAGGTATAAAAAGCACAACCAGGCATTTCTACTACCGGCAATTACGGGTATTTTGGAATACGCTAAAAGATAGAGATATCGTAGAGGAAGATTATTTCAAAATTCTGAGGAAAAATTTGCCACCCAAGAAGTCCACAGTGATACCCAAAATGATATCCGATGAAGAATTGATGCAGGTATTTAAGGCCTTTGATAAGGAAGTAGAGCGAAAGAAAAAGCTCCCGGAGTTTAGGCCTTATTTTGCTCAACAATGGTTCAAGCCACTAATTTGCTGTTACTTTTATGGGGGACTAAGAAGAAATGAAGCGGGATACGATCCCGAATTGCCCTATTCAGGCCTCAAAGGAGAAAACTTATACTATGAAGATGGGGAGCTGGTCGCAATATATTTGGGTATTACCAAAGGCAGGAAGGAACGAATAATTCCCATGAAAACGTACTGGCGCGAACAGATGGTCCAGTACTTAGAAAAAAGAGATCCCGTTAAGCCGGATGATTATGTATTTATCTATTTAGGTGGAAGTAAAAAAGGATGGCCGGTTACTGGGAGTCGTGCTTATCGAGAATTTAAACGTTATCTAAAGGAAGCTAAATTACCGAGTTCTCGTACCTTACATGGCATGAGACACGAACGCATTACCCAGTGGATTGAAGATGGATTCAATACCTCTGAGGCGCAATATATGGCCGGGCATTCATCAAGTAATGTGACAAACAGATACACACATTTAAGAGCTAAAAATTTATTAAGGAAACAAAGGGAGATAGAACAACGAAAACGATCAGAATAATAAAAATTCTAGCTGATTATTTGATTTATAATTCACATCATAAATATGAATGGGTAATGACAGTCGGGTTATCGAGTCTAAGATCCTTTAGCAGCTTGGATTCTTATGTGAAGTGATTATGTGGCTTGCCGGCTACATAAAATCCAGAACTTACCAGTAGAAGACTCTAAGATGGGGTCTTACGATTTTATGTGGAGAAGCATTAAAATCGTTTGTTAGATAAATATTATGTTATACCTTTTTCAATTAATTGAATATCCATCATTATGAGTGAATACAATCCAATCGGGGAAAACTTAGATCAACTACCTCCTTTGCTATATAAATACAAAAGCTTTGATAAAGATGGATATGGCATATCAATGGCGACAAAAGGTGAACTCTTTTTTCCAAGTCCAGGCAAGTTCAACGATCCTTTTGAAACCTATTTTCTGCCAAAGTCAAAGATGATTGAATTACCAGAGGATGAGCTTAAAGAATATATTCACAAGAAAACAAAGCAACGATTCGCTAAAGAAACTCGAAAAAAAAGAATTGAATTGGAATCAATTGCTTTTGATCGTGCCCAAAAGTTCAAAGAAGATCCATCATTAGCTGCAGAAGAAATGCTTGAACATCAGTATGAGCAATTTGGCATTTTGTCATTGGTTAAAGAACCTACCTCTTTACCTATGTGGGCTTATTATTCCAATAACCATTCAGGAATGTGTATCGGATTGAAAACTGAAGCTTTAGCCAAGTTCCAAAAGTTTATGATACAAGAACACGGAGAATTACTTTTACTTCATGATGTTATTTATACAGAAGAAATTCCTGAGGTAAATATTGATACGCCTTTAGATGACTCTGAGACAGAAGTTAAAGAAAGTGAGCTTGTACACTATACAAAGTCAGATCATTGGCAACACGAAGATGAAATACGCCTTATATTTTGGAAACATCCTAACACTACATGTGAATTGGGACCAGGAGCAATTGGTGAGGTAATGGTTGGTATTAAAGCAGATGATGACGATGTCAATGAATTGATAAGTAAACTAAAGAGTAATAACTCAAATGCTACTGTAAAACGTGCAAAAAAATCATCATATGAATATGGGGTGGATTTCGAGGTAATTGAAGAATTGTAAAAAAGGTATAACCGCATTAAGGGGACGCACCTCGCTCTCCTACGCTTCAAAACCAAAGCTTCGGCGAGCAGGCCTCAGCCACTTTTTGGCTTTTTAGCTCACCAATCATTATTTATCAACTCAACATTTTTACGTGCGCACCTTATGCGATGTCGTTAGGGCTCACTTGTTCAATTCCAAATATGGAGTTCATAAAAAATCCAGATGAGGAAGATAAATTCATAGTTGTTAGAACACTAACAACTCGTAGTAGCTTACAGAATAGCCATGTGAAAGGAGAAAATGCTTCCCTATTCGTAACTGATGATATTTGCTTCACTGTAGCTCGTGTCAGATCTAGAGAAAGATACTATGAACTTCAATGGAGTTTCCCAGAAGAAATAGCATTTTTTAGCTCTTTAATTCTTGGAGTTCATCCGGATTATGGAAAGATATTTATTTTTCCAGTTCGTTGGCCTTTTTACTTAGAGGATACGGGTCAAGATTTATCCAAGGAAGAATTTCTGATCAAGGTAGCGGGGAAAATAAAAGCCGAAATATCATCTTCTCTAGAAACATCAAACTATTTAAATAACCGGGAATTCTTGCCTGCCAAGTTTATTGATGCTTCTTATAAATATGGAAATGTTGGTTTATCTAAAGATTATCGGAGATTCTTATTTGATAAAATTGATACTGAAAATGATTTATTAATACGTGGGCTTTCACATCTAATTAAATGTGGTATGCTCAGGCAATTTGGAAGAATGTTCTTCGACACAGCTAGTCTTGAATTATATATCTCTCTTGAAGCTACGTTGCATATCATACAGGAAAGATTACGTCAAAATGGAATGCAGAACCCTTCAAACAAAGATGTTTCAGATTACTTACTAGAAAAATTCGGAGAACCTTATCGTCTAGATAGATATTATGAAGAATTCTATGATGATAGAATAAAAGCAGTACATCCAGATAGTCGTTTTGGAAAAGCTATGTTTGTTCCTCACTATGTTACTGATTTATATATGCTATATAATGACTTAATGAGGAACTATGAATTTTTAATAACTGGGAAACCAAAATGTTACCAAGAATTTGAATTCAGTGAATCATTATAAAAAGACAATATATATTCTGCGCAAGGCCTTTATAGTATGTATTAGAGATGACTAAAATACTTGCATCATATGAGTGAGTTTAGAAGAAGAGAATACAAAAAATTCTTAGATAATATTTCAAAGAAACTTGAGCATAAAACAAGACTCAAAGAATCAGATCTAGAATTTTTGTTCTACAATTTAATTGAACTACATGGAATACCTCTCCCTCCTACTGAGCTGAAACCTTATTTTATACATCCAAATATTATTTCGGATTTATTTATCGAGGTCATCAACAGCAGTTATTTAACACCCAAAGATAGGGAGGAGTTACGGAAATCATTTAAGTCAGTCCATAATTCACTAGAGATTCAAAGAAGTAACTATAGTATAACTTTTCGTATTCTAGCTCCAGGTGGTCGTTACCCAAATGTTACATTGAAAGGCGGTAGTTGCAAATATACAATAAACAATCAGTTTCCAGTATTAGTCACTAAAAACGAGAATAAAAAGGACTTATTCGCTGATAAATCCCTTGTTAATTGGTTGTCACGTAATGAGTTGAGATTTGCAACATCAGTAATTTGTGCCCCTGAATCTGGCTTATATCATTTCCACTTTACTGGTCATAATAAATTGGAAGTTGATAATGATTGTTTGAAAAATATACCAGATACATTAAGAATATATTTCCTTAGGGAGCTACTAGATATCCAAAGGAAATTTACTCCAATTGGGGTTAGACCATGGCATAGGCAACCACTTTCCGATGTCAATGAATATGAATTTGATGGCTACCATGAATCTATTCAAACATTTCTAAAATTATTTGATAGTTTTGATATTCAAGATGATTTACTCCTTAGAACGAGTAATTATTTTGTAAAAGCTATAATGCATTGGGATAACCCAATAAATGCAGAAGAAGCTATAACTAATACTTTCTTCTGTCTTGAAGGCTGCCTCCATCTAATTCAAAAGAAATATGAATATTTTAGTCCCATTTTAAATTTGGAGCTCATAAAAAAAGTCTTCAAAAATGAAATTCCCTATGGAGAAAATCTTTTCGAATTTATACGAGAAGGATATGATACTAGGATTACATTAGTTCATGCTGAACCAGAATGGGGTTCTGAATGGGACCCTTTTGTCACTTCAGAAGACTTTTATGAGTATTTCAAGATTTGTAGGGTCTTACTAAATTTTGTGCTTATTGATCGGATTACTAAAGATTTGGATTAGGTGATTTTTTAAATGGAGTACCTAATATTATCAAGCATTTGAATTAAGTGAGCCCTATCAAGCGCATTAAGGGGACTCACTTCGCCTATTCTTTGCCACTCTTGGTTTTAAAACTCATCTTTCGTTAGTTGCTATTTCAACATTAATTTGTGCTCCGGTTAATCGTAAGTATAGTAATTGCTCTAGCAGTAAATTAACAAGTATACCACTCAAAAGTTTCTTATCTCTTCACTTCTCGCACAGAGGTTTACAATTGTGTAACTACACAAAGTGTGTATCTTCCGTGCGCATTCAATTCTAAGGCAACATTTATAAAATTTTTCTGTAAGGATTCCTGCTAAATTATTTGTAATATTTATTCGAGGAAATAAAAAAGCCCTCCGGTAATCCCGGAGAGCTTTAAATTTTGTTGCTGCCTGATCATGTGATACAGGGCGCGTGACAGGCGGGCAACCCCGAGAGTCGTATCATGCATTTATTGCCACTGATGCGGCTCTTTTTATTTCTACTCTTATTTTACACAGTGTAATACAATTTTCCAATGCCTATTATTCATTTCTGAATAGGTTATTAGAATTTTGTACACCCAATCAGCGCATTAAGCGGACAGGCCTCGCCAATTCTTGCCCACCTGCCATTTATTAGTTAACCTTTCATTTTGTAAATCGTTCAACACTCCGGTCGCAAGTTTGTTAGCTGGCTTTATTCTAGAGGAGAGGTTCATTTGTGAAGACTTACGATAATATAAATGAGTTAATAAGAGATCTTGATCTTGATTTGGGTCATTGGATAAACAAAGAGGCTACTCGATTTACAAGTAAAAAGGAGTACGATAAGACTGAAGTAAGAATCAAAAATGTTCCTGAGGAGTTTTTACAAAAAAAATTTGAGTGTCCAGAAGGACACATATTTAGCCCTGATTGGCTAAAAAAGCGACCTCCTGTTTCCGTTTTTTATGAAAAAGATAAAGGATTTCTTAGACAAAAAGCGGTTAACATAAAATGTCCGAAATGTGATTCAGATGTTGAAGTCCAATTACCCCAAGCTGAATACAAAACGGACTTAGATATTTACGGAGATGAGGCACTCAGAACTGTAGATAACAAAAAAGTTTTTGTCTATTCTTTTGTTTCATTTTCTGGTAGTAATTTATTTCAATCAAGTTTTAGGAATCAATTTCTAAATTGGAAGAAGAATTTAGTTCCCTCTATACCTCCTGAGGACTGGATCTTTCACATGACAGAAATTTTAAGTGGTTCAACTCGAAAAAAAACCGAACATCTAGAACACTTAGATTTTCATAAAGTCAAGGCCGAAATAGATCGTCTTCTCGAGCTTATAAAAACCTTTAATGAAAAAAGAAATTTGAATATTTATAGTGCAATTGGGATGTCTGCAAAAGCCGAGTTAAATGCAGAAGAACGAAGGCATTTTAAAGAAAATGCCTATAACTCATGCTTGATGCGAGTTGTTGCTCAAAGTGTTAATCATGGTCTAGCACCGCGTTTTTATTTTGAAAAGACTGGTGATGATGGGTGGGCAAAAAATTTATTCGATGGTGGAAGACTAACATTATTATGGACTTATTTAACTAAAGGGTTGCCAGTCATGACTCCCGACTTTGTTAAACCTTCTTATAATTTTTTATTAGAAATTGCAGATATTGTCAGTTATGTAATTGCTCGTAAAATATTTTGTATTGGTAAGAGAGTTGAGGGCAAAGAGGATAAAACGGCATTATTTAACCCTTCACAGCTCGGAGGTATCAGATATACTTTAACTGATGCCAGTGGAAATTGGAATTACGAATTCTCAAAGGACTTTCCAGGAAAGGAAATGTTTAAAAATACAGAATGGGAAAAGTTTCTTTGACCAATGTTCCATATCGAATAGCTAGCTAACCCGCAATTTAAGTAAGCTGTGCCTCGCCCTTTACTTTTGCAATTTTTTGGGTTACTCAATTTCTGTAGTAATTTTTTTTCTAAATTAACACCATACTGCATACAACATATTCGCCAGGTCGTTAGGTGGCATCATTAATTTTAAGCTAAATCGATTTTTTTATGGCACTAAATGATTTCTTTAGAATAAATTTTCCCTACGGTATTACACGGTAATAAAGAAATTTTTGGTATGCTTATAATCGAGAATATTTACTGTTGGGTTTTAGCTCTTTTGAAATTAACAGATCAGAATTAAACGACGAATTTTTCGATAATTATCCTCTTTTAACAAGGTATAAATCCATGAATGAAGAGTTTTTGTTAAAAGTTGCTGATAGTGAGAATTATATTGTGAGGGATGAAAATGGAATTATCGAAAAAGTTTTTCTTTATAATGACGCCACAAATCCTCAATCATTCCAAAAATACTGGGATAAATACAACGAAAAAATTAAGCTTCTTAGCACTTTAGAAGTGAAGCGTTAGTTAAGTCTCGGGAAAGGACACAGTCCTTGGATTAGCAGGAAGGAAATTCCCACCACTTCAAAAATAAAAATTTAGAGGGGGCTGTGCAGTATCTATTCTAGGCCCGCAAGCTAAGAGCAGGGACGAAAGGCTCTCTACTCTAGTCGAGGCTTAGTTAGACATCGCACTGACCGATCCCCATTTATTAAAGTTATTTGAACTTAGAAGAAGTATAGCTTTTTGTCTTTGGTCTTGGAAAAGATGCCTACGGCAGGATGAATCCCAAGCACATAAGGATCCTCGGTATAGAGTGCTACTTCGAACTCATCCCTAAGGTGATTCGCTGATATGCGACGAGGCAGGCTTTGGGTTTTGACCATATTCGGCATTTCCTGCACGTCTATTTCATATAGTCCTCTGTCGGTTGCTAAGACCGACGAGGTGTGATTGAAATTGATGGAGTTAATGCATTGTACCTCATCTTCCAGTTCATCAAAACGCGTCATATCGCCCCAAATATTAAACTGGTATATCGTATTTTTAATGGCTACCAAGAACAGATCTTCGGAATTGGGGACGGGCTCAATTAAATCCACACTTCCCAATTTATTTACTTCCTCCAACAGTTCGACCTCCATTCTCATACCAGTATTTTCAATAATATCCGGAATAAGCTGACCGATTACGCATCTGTTTTTGGGGGTCAGTCCGATCATGCGATCTCCCACGATAACCACATTATGAATGCGGGT
>NZ_JAMQKA010000071.1:0-23765 GCF_031569985.1 Aliifodinibius sp. S!AR15-10
ACTATACCCCCACCCACGCCTCGTGGCTGAACCAGGTGGAAATTTGGTTCAGTATCCTCACGCGAAAAGCCCTGAAAACCAACAGTTTTACCTCGACCGATCAGGTCCGCCGGACGATCGATGCGTTTACCAAAGCGCACAATAAACAGGCCGCACCCTTTGAATGGAAAAAGAAATTCGTCAAACCGGGAAAGCTGTCGGATAATTACGCTGATTTATGAATCTAAGTACTAGTTAACTTTTATGATTTTTCAACCTTTTCTCTTTCCTGGTCTCTGAGCAGCCGGCGCATGATTTTTCCGCTCCGGGTTTTCGGCAGCTCATCGGTGAACTCGATCTCTTTTGGGGCCACGGCCGGTCCCAGTCGCTCCCGTGCAAAGCCCTTTATCTCCAGATTGAGCTCTTCTGTTGCTTCAAAATTGCTCTTCAGAGTGACGAATGCTTTCACCAGTTCTCCCATCATCTGGTCCGGTTTGCCAATCACCGCCGCCTCTGCCACGGCCGGGTGCTCCATCAAAATATTTTCTACCTCGAATGGGCCCACCATATGCCCGGTCGTTTTGATGATATCGTCGGCACGTCCCACAAACCAGAAGTACCCATCCTCATCCTTGCTGGCTAGGTCACCGGTGAGATACCAATTGTTGGCAAAGCATTTCACATATCGCTCATGCTCATCCAGGTATCCCCTGAACATCGACGGCCACCCCGCTTTCAGGGCCAGGTGACCGGACTCACCAGGCGTGCTTATCAAAGCAGGTTCAGATCCTTCATGGTCGGGTGTGATGATGGCGGCCTCGATACCGGGCAGGGGCTTGCCCATCGACCCGGGTTTAACTGGCATGGAAGGATAGTTGGCGATCATAATGCCCCCGGTCTCGGTCTGCCACCAGTTGTCGAGTATCGGCATGCCCAGCGTTTTTTGCGCCCACCGTACCGCTTCGGGATTTAGGGGCTCACCCACGCTGAGAATCAGTCGCAGGGCGCTCAAATCGTACTCTTTTCGTACATCGATATCCATTCGCATGAGCCGCCGGATGGCTGTGGGAGCGGTGTACCATACGGTGACCTTCTGTTCTTCCAGTATTTTGTACCAGAGCCGGGCGTCAAACTCGGCCTCTACCACAATGTTGGTGATGCCGTGCATCAGGGGCGCCAGGATGCCGTATGAGGTGCCGGTCACCCAGCCGGGATCGGCGGTGCACCAGAACCGGTCGTCGGGATGAAAATCCAGCACATATTTGCCTGTGATGTAGTGCGTCAGGGCCGCCTGGTGCACATGGATAACCCCTTTCGGCATGCCGGTGGTACCACTCGTAAAATGCAGCAACGCCCTGTCATCGGGTGCTGTGGCAACAACTTTAAAGCTGCTCTTGGCCCGGCCCATCAGTTTTGGCAGGGAGCGGATGCGGCCGTTCTGTTCTTTTTCTGCATCGGTCAAGAGCACATATTTCAGGTGCTCCAGGCGATCCAGCAGCCCGGCTACTTTTTTCCTGTACAGCGCTTCTGTTGTAACCAAGACCTTGGCTTTCCCTTTGTTTAGTCGCTGGTAGATCGGTTCAGGTCCATAAATAGAAAACAAAGGACAGTACACGCTACCGTTTTTTAGGGTACCCAGCGCCGTGATATACAGTTCCGGGATGCGGCCCGTCAGCGTACACACCACATCTCCCTCCTGGATGCCCAGTTTTACCAGCACGTTTGCAAAGCGGTTGGTCTCCTGCTTCAGTTCATTATAGGTAAACTCCCTGACTGTCCCGTTTTCAGCGATCCAGCGCCACGCCACCTTCACTCCCTTTTTACCTATGGCATGCCGATCCACTGCTTCATGGGCAATGTTCAAGCCTTTTCTTCAAGGAAATCCCGATAATTCGTTGAGGACCTGTTCCCACTTGAAGGATTTATACTCCTGCTCGTAGTTGGCCAGGTTGGGCGAAACAGTCTGAACGGGTGGCGCTATGATCTCTTTCTCGGGCATTGGATTCTCTCATTTGACCTCATGTTCTAAAGTATATTCAATCCCGGGGGACAGGCTACAGAGGGAATCCATGCTTTAGCTGTAGATGGATTTCCTACATCGAGGATCATTGCATTCTCTGAAATAATCTCAATGGAAATATCATGCTACTAATTTTCACCCAATGTGACTCTTTCGCCAGCGGTTGATGAATTTGTCAATTTCACCACCTAATATGACTAAGAAACCAACCCCGACAATTAACATCCACTGATCGCTGCTGAGTGGCATGGTGCGGAATATCGTCTGCAAAAATCCAACATGAAGCACAGCCAAGTGGGCAAGCAGAGCGGCTACCAGGCTGACAAACAAAAATTTGTTTGAGAAGAAATTGATATGGAATATACTCCTGTCCAGCGAACGGCAGTTAAGGACGTGGAAAAACTGGAATACCACCATCTGGGTCATCGCTGCTGTTCGGGCCATATCCAGGTCCCCGGTTTGCTGGTGTATCCACCAAAATGTTCCTAGTGTACCTGCAGCTAACACAAGTCCCACTCCACCAAGGCGCTCCATTAAACGGCCTGTAAGTATGCCTTCTTTCGGGGGACGCGGTTTGCGTTTCAGTATGCCCGGTTCCCCGGGTTCAAAAGCCAGGGCTATATCCTGCAGTCCATTGGTGACCAAGTTTATCCAAAGAATCTGAACGGCGATAAACGGGAGCGGCCAATTCATCAGAACGGCAATCAATATTACGATAAGTTCGCCAACTGCCGTGGAAAGCAGGAAAAAGGTCACCTTTCGGATATTAGAAAACACAATTCTTCCCTCTTCAATAGCGGCCGTGATGGTAGCGAAGTTGTCGTCAGACAAGACCATATCGGATGCCTCCCGGGCTACGTCCGTACCACTTTTCCCCATCGCCACCCCAAGGTGAGCAGCCCGTAGTGCCGGGGCATCATTCACCCCATCACCGGTTACGGCCACAACATGGTCCGACTGTTTCAGCCGGTCAACAATGCGGTATTTGTGTTTGGGGGAAACACGGGCAAAGATATTGATATTCAACAGCTGAAGATCGAGCTCTTCATCCGAGAGCCTGTCCAGCACCTTCCCTTCCAGTGCTCCGTGGCCTTCAGGATCCAGGCCAAGCTGCCGCCCGATTGCTATAGCCGTATCAATATGATCCCCGGTTATCATGATTACCCGGATCCCGGACTCCTGTGCGCTTTGCACCGCTTCTACGACTTCGGGCCGTACGGGATCTTCCATCCCTTGAAGGCCTGTAAGCACAAACTCTTCTTCCAAAACGGACATGTCATCGAGGTATTCCGATTCCGTACTCCGGTAGGCCATTGCCAGCACCCGGAGCCCCTGGGCGGCCATCTGTTTTGAAACAGTCTTAACTTTTTTTGGATCAATAGGTACGAGCTGGCCATCCTTCAGCTGGTATTTGCACCGGTCCAGAACCGCTTCCGGGGCCCCTTTCATAAAAATGGTCTGACCATTTTCGTTTTTGTTCAAGGTGACCATAAATTTTCGCTCGGGTTCAAATGGCAGGTAATCCAACTGTTCTTTCTGCAGGCGGATATCAGACAGGCGGATCCCTCCTTTATAGGCCGACACATGCAGTGCAATTTCAGTGGGATCGCCCTGCGGTTCTCCCCTCTCAACAGCCGTTGCATTAGCCTCATTGGCCAGGGTACCCGCCAGGAGGGTTTGGAAAAGCCCGCTTTCGGTTGAAGGAGTTACCACACTACCATCTTTGCTAATCGTTCCTTCAAGCTGGTACCCTGCTTCTGTTGTCTCAAATAGTGTATCATCGGCCCAAATTTGCCGCACTGTCATCTGGTTTTTGGTCAGCGTGCCCGTTTTGTCTGAGCCAATGACTGTGGTACTGCCCAACGTTTCAACCGCAGGCAGAGATCGGATTATGGCCCGCCGATTGGCCATCCTGCGTACCCCGATGGCTAGGGTTATCGTAAGAACCACTGGTAATCCCTCTGGAATGGCCGAGACTGCCATGGCGACAACTGTTATAAAAATCTCCGAGGGATCCATGTTATACAGGATCCCGATCACAGCGATTAGCAATGCAAACCCCAGAATAAGGTTACCGATATTCTTGCCCAGCCTGTCAACCTTCTCCTGCAACGGTGTTTTTATGATACCGATCTCCTTGACGGTGGAGGCTATCTTTCCCAGCTCCGTTGAATCCGCAGTGCGTACCACGACTGCTTTTGCCCGGCCTTGTGTGACAATAGTACCGGCAAAGGCCATATTTTTCTGGTCGGCGGGAACGAGGTTGGGCGTTCGAAGCGGATCTACTTGTTTATTGACCACCTCGGATTCCCCGGTTAGTGCCGACTCATCCACTTCCAGCCCTTTTGACATGAGGATGCGCATGTCTGCAGCCACCCGTCCGCCTGAGCTGAGCAGTACAATATCTCCTGGTACCAAGTCACGGCTCGGTATCTCAATCTCACGGCCTTTGCGGATGACCTGTGCCTTGGGATCCGACAATCGGGAGAGAGCCCGTATAGCACTTTGGGCTTTGTTTTCCTGGACATAGCCGATGACAGCATTTAGCAGGACCACCGCCATAATTACGCCTGAGTCAACGTAATCCTGGAGCACGAAGGTCACAAAAGCCGCTGCCAGCAAAATATAGATCAGCGGATCTTTAAACTGATGAATGAGGATCTGCCAGCGGGTCAACCCGGCTTCCGTGGCAATTTCATTGGGACCAAAAAAGCTTATGCGCTTCTCGACTTCCTCCTCAGTCAATCCGGTTTCAGAAGTGGTTTTGACTATCTCACATACTTTTCCTGCGGTAAGAGTGTACCAGGGCTGCTCGGATATATTAAAATCAACATCAATCGGGGCTTCTATTTGATCGGCCATAAGCTATAGACTCTCTTTTATGCAATCTATTACTTGCATTTTTTGTTGAAGAATTGGGAGCCATGTTAATGTTCTTTTTTAGAAGGATACTCTGCTCCCTTACCTTCTTTTATAGCTTTACTTTTTGTCTTTTTACCTCCAACTAAAACGAGCAGCGGGACTTTGGTATAGAAGGCCATCTCCCTGGAGTGATCCTTTTCAACCAGCTTCTCCCAGAAGTTTTTTTTATACCTGACCATAACGAGCAGGGAATGGGGTTTTTCATTGAAATGATCAGCCATTACTGGAAAGAAATCAGAACCATATTTAAGCTCAAAAGAGATATTCTCATAATTAGTCTGGTCTTTGACAAGGTCCCTGAACCCCCGGAATTTTATTTCAGCCAGCAGGCTGCGCTGTTCCGTTATATGTACTACATCAATACTTGCATTGAACAGCTGTGCAAAATCGATGGTCTTTCGTAGGGCCTGCAAGTCCCCCTCATGGTAGTCGGTGGTATATGTAATATGCTTCAGGTCATCAAGGGAACCGCCCGGAGGTACTGCAAGTACTGGAATTGCCGATTTATTTATTACGGTAGCAGTAACACTGCCCAAAATTTCATCCCGATATTCGGCGGCGCCTTTCGTACCCATTACTATCAGGTCAATGTTATATTCGCTGGATATTTCTAATATCGCAGCAGTGGGTTGTTCTAACTCCAATACTCTTGATATTTCAATATCCTTGTATTGTTCATCGCTCTTGAGGTCCCCTATAAGCCTATCGAGTTGTTGATCGGCTTTGTTGACCGCCTTCACCTGGTCCTGTTTAAAATTAGGTGCAAAATACAGATCAACCTGGATTGCGTGGAACAAGATTAGTCTGGATCCGGTAAGGGAGGCAATTTTTGCCGCTAATGGCAACGCTTGTCGGGCATTCTTCGAAAAATCTGTTGGGAACAGAATGTTTTTGATTTTAGTAGGCATAGCTTCACTCTCCAATCAAAACAAGTAGCGGGACTTTTGTATAAAAGCCCATTTCTTTGGAGTGAGCCTTTTCAACCATTTTCTCCCAGAATGTTTTTTGGTATCTGACCATCACCAACAGGGAATTTGGGTTATCAACAAAGTAATCGGCCATCACAGGGAAAAAATCGTAATCATATTTAATCTCAAAAGAGATATTTTCATAATCGGTCTGGTCTTTGACAAGGTCCCTGAATCCCCTGAATTTTATTTCTGCCAGCAGGCTGCGCTGTTCCGCTACATGTATTATATCAATACTTGATTTGAACAGTTCTGCAAAATCGATGGTCTGTTTCAACGCATTGAAGTCCCCTTCATGGTAGTCGGTGGTAAATGTGATATGCTTCAGGTCATCAAGGGAACCTCCCGGAGGCACTGCAAGTACCGGAATATCCGATTTATTAATTATGCTGGAGGCAACACTACCAAAAGTTACACTTCGATTTCCGGTGGCGCCTTTCGTTCCCATTACAATCAAGTCAGCGTTATATTCGGTGGCTTTTGCAAGTAGTCCAACATTGGGATGTCCTGACTGCAATACTGTTGATATCTCTAAATCCTTGTATTGATCATCTTTTTTAAGATCGGTTATAAGTTTATCGAATTGTTGACTGGCTTTATTGATCGCCTTCTTCTTTTGCTGTTCGAAATCAGGGGCAAAATCCAGGGCACTTTGGCTTGCATGGAACATGATTAGTTTTGAATCTGTACGAGAAGCTATTTCTGCAGCAAGAGGTAGCGCTCGTTGAGCATTGTTTGAAAAGTCTGTCGGAAAGAAAATATTGTTAAATTTGATTGCCATGGGTTGTTTTGGTCGTTATTTAAATTGCAGTTAAAGGCATTTGGAAAAGTTAAGATAAGTGAGGTATGACCATAGATATATTATAGTGCGATTCATTTATGTTGACCCTATGATAATCCAATTGAAAATTGTTGCGCCGTTACTTTTGATAAAGCAGATACTATAAAAATCTATGTTAAAGCTATTCTATTAGTTTATTACGATTATTAAGATAATATGAGAAGATAGTATCAGAAGATAAAATGCGCTGTAGGGTCAGCAACTAGACGGCTGTAATCAAAAGTACTACAGTTAGCCAATAATCGGGGACACCACCATTTGAATCAGGATGGGCTGGATTAAAGGATTTGCGGGATTCCTTCTTACATAAACATTACCATCCCGCAGGTCCTCCAATCCTGTAAATCCTGGTTCCAATTTTTTATTCAACCTTTATCTCCACTGCTTCCTTCAGCGCAGGCATTATAAGCTCTCATCCCGGTCTCCTGCTTCAGTTCTTTATAGGTAATTCCCTGATAACCCCGTTTTTTGGTGATCCAACGTATTGCCCCTTTCCCCAAGGGAGAATAACTGTCATCGCGAAAGAGGGGCTTGATGATGGCCGATTATCCTGTATGGATATCATCCAATTTCACACTTCATCCTTGGAATCAGGATGGGAAGGATTAGGGGATTTGCGGGATTACTTTGTTCAATAGCAGAGACATGATCATCCTGTTCATCCTCTAATCCTGTACATCCCGGTTCCAATTCTCTTCCCCTAAAAGAAAAGACTAAATCCGTTTAAGGGTGAATATAATCGCTTCGTTCATTAACCTGTTGTGTTGCACGACGAATCAGGCCCTGAATATTTTTTTGAATTCCAGGCTTGTTGCCCCGAAATTGATCAGCAGGCCCACCGGGAAATCATAGGCCGTTACATAGTTTTTGGCCTGCGCCAAATGCACATCTTCTAAATTGATTACTGCCTTTAATTCTACCAAAACCCTGTCATCTACCACGAAATCTGCTCTTCTTGTGCCAACGCGCTGTTCTTTATAGTAGATGGGCTGTTCCACCTCTCTGCCAAAATGCAGATCGGCTTCATCCATCTCCAGGGCCAGGCACCGTTGATAAATAATCTCCTGGAAACCATTACCCAGCAGATTGTGCACATCCATGGCACAACCGATTATCTTGTATGTAAGGTCATCCAATTTCATGATTTCTTCGTTTGAATCAGAGTTTTCGGAATTCACGTTTTTCGGTGATATCATCCTATTTCACTCACCGTCGGAACCAGGATGGGCAGGATTAAAGGATTAACGGGATTACTTCTGACGTAACTTGCAATAACCATTCTGTTCATCCTCTAATCCTGTACATCCCGGTTCTAATTTTTATTCAACCTCATACACTTGGTCAGACTTCTAAAGGGCTACCCCTACCCTACGCATAGGCTCCGCGTAGTCTACGCAAAGGTCTCGCGCAGGGTACGCAAAGGCTTCGCGTAGGGTAGGCAGAGACTTCGCGAACACCAGCTACTAATAATAAGAGCCCTGCGGCAAGGGTACACGCAGGGCTCATAAGGTTAGGACTGATTGGTTACTCAACCGTCAGTACGGGTTTGAAAATCCCCGTCCGCAAAGTATCGCTGTCATGATGGGTATTGCGCACCTCAATCCGGTAGGGGCCGGCGGCCAGGCTTTCCGGGATGCGCATGGTCAGCGTTTTGGGCTCGTTGGTGCGGATCTGTTCCGCCTTGGCCTCCGAATCATCGGACTGGCTGACGAAGAACACGCCCTCCTCCTCCAGGTTGTCGTGGATCTTCAGGTGGGTGCCGGAGAGCTCCAGCACGTCGCCGGGAGTAAGGATATCATCGTTGGTTTCGCTGCCCCAGTCGTAGACTGTCTCGATTTCGGGGGCCACGCGGTCGGAATCCACTTTTCGAAGCTCCACCTCTTCGGCGGCACCGGTGATGGCATCCTTAAGGCGGGCGCTGACGATCAGCGAGTGGCGGTTCGGGTCGAACCGGTCGTCATCGCCGGTAAAGGTGCCGCTGATGCCGAAATGGATGCTAATATGGTCATCTTTGTAGGTTTCCCCGCGCCGTACGTAGTCGGCAATGGTGGCCCAGTAGTTGTTAATGACGGCCTCTGTCTCGGTGGGTTTGAGGATGGAACCCGGGCCGGTGATCGCTTCGATCAGGTCATCGCGGGAGTTCCCGGCTACATCCACCGGACGCGCAAGGCGGTCATCGGGGTCATCTTCAGTAAAGTGGTTATCATATAAGCTGTAGTTTAGCATAACTTGGAATAGTGTTTTAATGTTATTGTTTGTTGTACCTGAGATCGTATCACTCTTGATCTCTCTAGTGCTGTTATTAGTTAATTGGCATATGCTTCTTGGTTGTCAACTGCAAGTAGTCGGCTACATGAGCGATTCCCAATAACAAGTACCCGGTAACCAATAACAAAATAGTTGGTGCAGATAGATTCTCTTACTTCAATAATGAATATTCTTTCTTGGTTGTACACCAATAATAAGACCGCTCTGAAGCTGGATCCTTACAAAAAAAATAAATCGGGTGTTATGACGCGCAGACCCTGAAATTTCAAGGTACAAGTGCGAACGAAATAGATGAATTATACCGCTGCCGGGGCCAAAATGTGCGAGCAAATGGGTAACACATTCACGATGACACAGCATCATCACCACAGGGTGGGCCTCTTACTGTTTTATAAATTGAACCCCGTACTTGGATTGGTGTAGTATATTTTATGCCTTATCGAGAAAGATTTTTCTCCCGTAGGCACAGCTGACTATCCTATATGGGATATCATCCTATTTTCACATTTCATCCTTAGAATCAGGATGGGCGGGATTAGGGGATTTGCGGGATTACTTTGTTCAATAGCAGAGACGTGTTCATCCTGTTCATCCTTAAATCCTGTACATCCCGGTTCCAATTCGCTTATTCAGCCTCATGCTTATGCTGCACCTCGCCGCTTTTGACGCTACTCCAATCACTTCTTCTTTTGTAGTTTGTTTACCTGTGAATGCTTTTAGAGGACGGAGTTTCAAACCGACCATCTTTTCAGTGATATCACATCCTATTTCACACTTCATCCTTGGAATCAGGGATGGGCAGGATTAGAGGATTTGCGGGATTACTTTGTTCAATAGCAGAGACATGTTCATCCTGTTCATCCTTAAATCCTGTACATCCCGGTTCCAATTTTTAATCAACCTCATGCCAATCCAACCTGGCCAGCCCTCGAAAGTAGGATTTGTTTGTTACTCCACCGTTAGCACAGGTTACCCGACTGTTATCATAAGCAGGGACGCCAGGCCGCCAGCCGCTACCAGAATGACAAGCCAAATCAAGGGCTTGCTCTTTTGAAATCCAGCCCAAAAAACAAAGAGACCCGCTTTGACGAATGTATTGCTTACAACCGCTATTACAATTCCTATTATGGCCACTTGTGGACTCGTACCATTTTGCGCCATACGAGATAAGGAAAGAGTGATGGCATCCACATCCATCAAGCCGGAAAAGAGGGCCAGCAGGTAAATGCCTTCATCCCCGTACCACTTTTCCATAGCTGTTGCCAGCAGCAGTATAACCCCCAGCAGCACCCCGAACTGTATGGCGGTCTTAAGTTGAAGTGGATTTTCTAGTTCCAGATTCAGGGGGTCATTCGTTGAATCACGATGGCGCTTCCACAGCCAGGTACCTCCTCCTACAGTCAGAACCAACATGGTGGTAAGGGGGATCCAGAGAGGGTGTAGCAGTTCCGCGTTTACTACAGTGACCTCAATAGCCACCCTTATAAACATGATTGACGAAGCAATGAGTACCCCTGCAATAAAAATATTGCTGACAACCTGCTTCTGTTCCCGTGCAAATTGCGCAAGGCTGAGCGTCACCGCAGTTGAAGAAGCCAACCCGCCGGTAACAGATGTCAATATCGTACCGAGTCGTTCGCCCTTGTACTTGATAAAAATGTATCCTATAAATGAAAGTCCGGATATCAGTACCACCATCCACCAAATCCAATAGGGATTTAGTGCTTCCCACGGCCCATACCCCCTGTTTGGTAAAAGTGGGAGGAAAACAACAGAAATAAGCAGCAGCTTAATGCCGGCGTAGATCTCTTTAACTTCAATCATACGCAGCCATCGGTGCAGTACCGGCTTTATGCTCAGCAGGCCCATGACCAACACGGCGGCTCCAAGGGCATATATACGATAACCAAACGTGGCCCACGCCCCAAGTAGAAACGTCAATATGAGGGCAATTTCAGTGGTAATGCCCAGGTCCTTGTTTTTATGGACTACCGTCTCAACGGCATACGAAGTTATGACCAGGGCGGAAAGGGCAAGCAGAATGGCTGCCAGTATCCATGGAGTCACGTAATTTGTCATGACCGCAGAAAGTCCACCCAGTAGCCCGACCAGGCTGAAGGTTCGAATACCTGCAACTCGGTCCCCTTCATCCTCTTCCCGGCCGGTCCAACCGCGCTCAATACCAATAAGCAAGCCCACGCCCAAGGCAGCAAAAAGGTCCCATAATATTTTCGTCTCCTGATCCACAAATACGGGTTTTAAATTTGTATTCGCTTTTTGTCCATCTCTCCAGAAACAAACAAGTAGTTATACATTAATATCAACTTTCCCAGGATAAAAGACATGTTAATTTACACAGCACTGGATTCCTGCAAATACATTCCGCCAGGAATCAGGATGGGCAGGATTTTTGGATTTTCTGGATTTATCTTGAATCTGCATCCTGCTTATCCTCTAATCCTGTAAATCCGGGTTCTAGTTTTTACTGTCAGTACAGGTTCGAAATTGCCCGTACGTAGTAAATCACTGTTATACCTTGTGTTGTGCACTATAATCCGCCAAGGGCCAGTGGCAAGGATTTCCGAGATGCACTGGATCAGCGTTTGGGGTCATTGGTTGGACTTGCTCCGCTTTGCCCTCTTACTAGTGTTTAATGGGAAGACGCCTTTAGCGCTTAAAAGTAGTCTTTGTGTCAATCCTGAACTTGTTTCAGGATCTCGCAGAGCCTCTATCTTGATATCGGATCTCAACAGATCAGCGCTTAGTGCCACTACGAGATCCCGGATCGGGGCCCGGGATGACACAGAGGGTATTTCTTGATTCTTTGCCATCTAATCTAACCGCTAAATACGTTAATAAAGCTGTTATTAGTAGTCAGTGGCAGGTAGTCAGGTAAATGATTACAACTGTCACCGCTGTTTCTTTTTGGCTTCAATGCTTAGTTGGGTATGTGGCACTGCTTCCAATCGGCCTTTCGATATTTTTTCACCTGTTGCTTTGCAAATCCCATAGGTTTTATTGTCGATCCGCTGGAGGGCGCGGTCCAGGTAACTGATAAATTTCCGGGTACGGTTGTGCAACATATATATTTTTTCCCGTTCCCTGGCATCAGTTCCAACATCAGCCATGTGGGAAGTGTTGGTTACCTTGGTGTTTATATTGTCTATATCTTCCTGTAGAGCTCTCTTAAGGGCCTCCAGTTCCCGGGTAGCTTCAGTACGTTTATCGAGGATAATTTGGCGAAAATAGGCAAGCTCTTGATCATTGTAGGGGGATATATGCTCTTTGGATATGCTCTTATTTTGTTCGTTTATCATAATCCTGCTTATAATTTATTTTAAAAAAAGAAATCCTTTTTAATTTGTGTTATAGCCACCAACTCTTCTTACTACGCTTCAATATTAATTTGTGTGCTACGTTTTCATCTTCCATAATTGGCGAAAGATTTACTATTAAAGACAACTACCGAAAGCCGACACGATCTTTCATTGATATGTTATACGAGATGTGTGATAGCTGATTTCGGTTGCTGCTATTTCCCTCGTAATACTTATCAAACGTTCGATGAATGTGGCGGTAGTGGTTGTTAAAAGCGGTCTGTTTTTCTTTCGAAACTTTTTCTATCTCATCCATTCATTAATCCCCTGTATCAAATTATAAATCTCTTACTGTTCTATAAATTTTTGGGAAAAATACCTAAGAGCATCCCTCCTGATGAATACTTTGGGTATGCCAAAACAATAAATACTGGTTTAGTTTAAATTTGGGTCCCATTATAACAGATGAGCTTAATGTGCTTTGAAAGGGAAATAATTAAAGCCTTGTAGGGATTCTCCTTGCCTAATTTTAAAATCTAGGTGATTCCATCGATTCTCTCTTACATCCGTTAATGATATGTCCTACATAGGTTTGTTATAGATCACTGAAATCTTATTTAGACACTGGGTTTCAATTTGGGCTTGGCTACTATATTGGTTAAGCCCGGAGTTATCAACAGGGATTTCGCCCCGGGGTTGAGCCTTTTCTATTGGTTGATTTGGTCCTTTTAGTTTTGCGCAAGATTGGGCGAGCAGAATCCCCAGTATTATATATGATATAATTCGTAGCATATCGCCTCTCTTTGTTGTTATATGAATACTGCTACAATTCCGGACCCATACGTTATATTTGACTAACCCTTGTTATACTATTTAACCTGAGTTCGATGTAAGGATTACTCAAAATAATACCTGTCATCGCGAGAAGGCTTTGGTGATGGCTGATTATCTTGTATGTAAGACCTTCTAATTTTACATTCCGCCTGGAATCAGGATGGGCTGGATTAGGGGATTAACGGGATTCTTTCTCAGGTAAACATTACCATCCAACAGATCCTCTAACCTGTACATCCCGGTTCTAATTTCATTCTTGTACTCTATATCGAACTGCCATTATTTACATTTCACAATTTATCTCTTTCATTTCTAGCCGAAGACTCGCTATACGACGACCATAGTTGAAACAATTATTGTTGAGTGCAAAAACCTGGGACACCTCACGCGCCCCAAGCGTCTCTCTTATTTTGCTCTCTGTAAATATTAAATTCAATATACATAAGACAAATCGTGAGGTATGAAAGGGATCGGCTGACGGGCATGTGGGGATATCCTTGTAGGAGCGACTGTTGATGCCTGTCAGAAAATAGATAAGTAAGTACTCAAATCCTGCCTTCCCTGAATGAAATGCCCTTCATGACAGAAATCATCCGTAATAGTCAGCCCTACAAGCAGGCGCGTCAATTTCCTATAGCAAGAGGAGCAAAATTTAGCCACTATTAATGAAGTCGAAGGTCGGAAGGTCTTTGTCTTTTTTGAAACGTGCCTTTCACTTACGCGGGAATTAATTCCCGCGCTATGGATAAGGTTGAATTGCGCAGACGAAACTGATTCTGACCCAATAAATAGGTCTTCAATCAGTAATAAATCCTAATTCATCATACATTTACATTATGAGAGTACCAGCACCTGTATTACTCATTCTTATATTACTAATGGGTTGCGGACAGCAAAATGAACAGCGACCCGAAACCAGGGATGCCGCAATTGATACGACAGCGGTAATAGCGGAGGGGCAAAAAATAACCCAGGCTGCCTTTCAAACCTTAAGCTCCAACTTGAAACAGGCCATGGGGGAGGGCGGAGTGGAGCACGCGGTGCAGTTCTGCAATATTGAAGCGATGCCACTGACCGATTCCCTGGCGACCAATTTTGGTGTGGAGCTGCGCCGAGCCTCTCATCGTCCCAGGAATCCCGATAATCGCGCCGACTCCCTGGAGCTGGCATCTATTAACAAATACCTGGAGCAGATAGAGCAGGAGGCCGAGTTGAAGCCGTTAGTATACGCTGCAGGAGACCAAGCCGTGTATCACGCGCCGATTAGGATTACCAATGCACTGTGCCTGAGTTGCCACGGGAAACCGGGCATGGATATACAGGAAGACGATCTCGCAACCATTCAAAAACTGTATCCAAATGACGAAGCCACTGGATTTGAATTTGGGGAACTAAGAGGAATCTGGTCGGTTAATTTCCCAGAGGCCTTTTTTGTCAACAAGGAGATGAAGTCAGAACCGGAATAGCATTCACTATAATCGATATCAAGAGAGAAAATGAAAACAATAATAGCAGCTATTGCCTTAGTGGTATTTTCACCAGGTATCCCGCAGGCTGCCTAGGCCCAGATTAAAGGGGTAAGTGAAGGGGATCAAATCAGGATAACAGCGCCATCGATCTCAGATAGTGTAATTACTGGACAGGTGGACAGCATTACTCCCGGAATGGTCCGGGTTACAAACGAGTTTTCCAAAGATTCCTGGACAGAGATTCCCCTTGATGCAGTTGAGCAATTGGAATTACGTAAAGAAGTCAGGCAAACGGGTCGCGGTGCGCTCGTTGGTGGAGGCATAGGCGCATTGACCATTGGAATTATTTCTATGGCTTCTAATGAACCTTGCGATCCCGATGAATGGTGTATTATAGAATTTACCCCGGCAGAAGCGTTTCTGATAGGAGCAGCAGTTGGAACTGTATCCGGCGCCTTAATTGGGGCGGCTATAGGTAGCTCAAAAAAGGCAATGAAATGGAAAAGGGTACGCTTTGATATTACTGCTGAACCGATAACAACGAACTATTTAAAGCGGCCTCCCACTCCGGGACTAACTTTAAAATGGTCTTTCTGAGGAGGTATTCTAAATGCTAAAGCGAACATATTTATATGACTTTGGAGTTTCCCAAGATGATCCCCGTAGCGAGGTGAGAGCGCTGAAGCCGGTTCTTGGTGACCGTATATTGTGTATCGCCAGCGCGGGAGAAGTGCCGCTGGAGTTGCTGGTAAACAGCCATGAATCAATTACAATCGATGCTGTTGATATAGCGGAATCGCAGCTATTTCTTTCAAATCTCAAGCTAAAAGCCTCGGTTTCATTACAAACCGAAGATGCGGCCCGTTTCCTGGGATACCTCCCCTCAGACCGATCGAACAGGATGGCTTGGTTTGAGCAGATTATGGATACACTGCCCGATCAAGAAATGAGTTTTTGGCTGGATAATCCGCAGGCGTTCGAGCATGGCCCTATCCACTTGGGGCGATATGAAACGTACATCGCCCGATTTGCCCCATTGGGGCGATGGCTGTTGGGGGGCTATCGTAAAATTCTGGGGCTATTTGAAACAAAGGGAATTGAAGCACAAAAGGAGTATTTTGACCATGAACTGCGGACGGGCTTGCTGAAAAACCTCTTCAAGCTGATGTTCCACCGGCGTCTTTACCGGAGAGGCGGCATACCCGAGCAGGGCCTGATACATATGGGGCAACAGAATATCGGGCTGAGGTTCTACGCCAAGTTTAGAGATTTCTGCACCAATACGTCGGTCCGCGAAAACTGGATGCTCCAGTTTGTACTGTTCAACCGCGTGCTGTTTGAGGAAGCACTGCCCTCGTATCTCCGTCCGGCGGGCAGGGAGCGGTTGCAAACTGAGCAAGAACGTCTTCAGTTTATAAAAGTGCCATACACCGACATCCTTGAAACGGCTGACCGCGGCCATTATAACAAGTTTGCGCTTTCAAACGTCAGCGACTGGCTGACGGAAGATGACTTTATGGCGTTAATGGACATCATTTCCCAAAGAGCCGGCGACAACGCCCGGGGCCTGACCCGCTATATCCATTCGTCCGGGATTGTTCCTTCGCGATTGCCGGATAATATTCAGCTCGATTATGCATGGGGAAAGCAGCTACAGGATGAAGATCGGTTTCCCTTTTACAGCTTAATCCCATTCAAAGTGAAAAATGATGGAGACAGAACGGCTGAATAATAGTGCGGTAGACCTGTCTGACTTTGAATTACGAGTACTGGGACGGGAATGGAACGAGCGGCTGCTTCAGCTAACGCAAGAATCACCGGTAGAGGCCGGCAAGTTCCGGATCTATTTTGATCGTTCCCCGGATATTTTCGCTATTCCGCAACTGACCTCCTATAAATATCGATGCCTGGGACTGTTCAAAGGTGACGAGCTGTTGGGCTATGCGTTTGCATCCTATCAAAAACGGTATGTGAACCGACGTATCGCCGATGTAATTTACCTGGGTAACATACACGTTTTCCGGAAAGGGCTGGGACGGGTGTTCCTCCGGTTGTTATCGGATCGCTTATCTGGGATAATACAGAAAAACAGGGAGGTCAAATACATTTATGCATACATATTGGAACAAAATATACCCGCGATGAAGCTTTCTGGCCACGGGTACTTTTCTTCCAGGGTCGTCAGTCAAATCTCGATGATCAATATTCTACTGCTTAAAGCCGTAAGGCTGAGCCGAACATACACCATCAGGAGAGCAAAACTGGCCGATGTTGATAGCATCGTAGAGTTGCTGAAAGAGGAGCATAGGTCCAGGTTCCTGGCTCCTGGAATGAGTAAGGAGATTTTTGTGCAAAACCTCGCTGAACGACCCCAGTTCGGTATTGAAAATTATTACCTGGCGGTATCGGGAGATGATGTAGTAGGGGTGTGTTCAGTGTGGGATATGACCGCCCTGAAAAAGAACAGGATCCAGACATATGGTCCCACCATGAGGTTGATGCGATGGGTTTACAATATGGTGGCACCAATCTTGGGGGCTGCCAGCCTGCCAACCGCCGGGGAAGCGCTAAAGGACATAACCATTGCAGAGTTTGCAGTTAAAGATCGCGATCCCGAAATCATGGAGGCGTTACTGCGACATGTCTACAATCATTACCGAAAGCTAGGCTACCATTCAATCATATTTGGAAGCAGTTCTGACGATCCACTCTTAAAAGCTGCAGGTGCTTTTCTTTCAAGGGAGGTTCGCTCGAATGTAATATTGGGCACTTTGCAAGGATTCGACTCACAGGAAATCATTAGCCCGGCACTGATCTATGCCGATGCCGTCCAGATTTAATTACCCATGGCGGTATATGAAGAACATATTCCCTTACATATGCTTTTCTTATTCTTATTACTCATTCAAATAATTCTAAAATGAGATAGTGAATTATGTATTCTGGTTGAAAAATGATCAATCGTATTTATTTATAGTATGGTAAATTTTTCAGGCCTTGGATTCGCGAACAGCCCGGAGCAAAGGTCCGAAAAAGAAGAAGAGATCTATTCCTTCTACACAACATGCCCAAAGGTGCTAACCTGCTTCCTCACTAAGAGTCAAGAAGAACAAAGGGCGGGACTAGATCAGTTTGGCAGTGCACTATCGATTTGTCAGGCTCCATCTTGAATATATTGAATAAAGGAATAAATTCTCCTGCTGCTTGAACCGCTTGAGCATCTCTTTTCGGTCAACTTTATTCATCCAATTTTTCGCCGCTACAGTCACAAAATCACCGGCTTCAGGGAACCACTCATACAGGAATCCCTGTGCTGCAAATATAAATACCGGATACTCCAGACCGGCGGCCGGTGTTCCATCAAAAACAAGATCTATATAATCAGGAGGAAGCGTTATGGCATACAGGGAATCGCTCTTGGTTACCAGTTGGTCAACATTGACATTACCAGATTTCACCGCCTCCGTCATCTCCAGTGGATACATCTCCAGCGGCGGCTGCTTGGAAACATCCACCGACAGTGCATCAATATGCCAAACGTCCGTCATTGACGAGACTCGCACGTTAAGTGGCTGACCTGTATTATCAAGATTCTGCAGGCGCACCGCCCGGGTAAACGGCACTTCGTTGGCTTCCGGCAATATCCGGCCTGCTTCCTGCCAGCTATCCCCGACGGCTACTTCAACAAGCAGGCTGCTTCGTTGGATCCAGTCCTCAAAATAGCTCTTCAGATCCGGATCGTGTTCCAGAGTATGATAAAACGAAAGTGCTTCATCACCTATAATCCCACCTGCAGCTCGGTAGACCTCTGTAATGAGACGGCTGTTTATGGCATCCACAACCAATGTGACTTCCGAGGTACCTGGTGGTATCTCAAATTGGCCCTGGAGGGTATCCCGATAACCTGCATTATGGAAGATATTTTTCAGATCAGATTTCCAATAGTTGCCATCCTTTTTGTCAACGTAATGTAAAGTATTAGTTCCTGAATGATCCTGAGCAGTAACGGGTGGGATGGGGTAATAAATCGGCCACGCCCTGTTTTGGGTGTCCAATACAACAGTGTTGGCACCCTTTGCATCAACGACGAACAGATCAACACTATTAAACAGGTGGGTTTCTGGTCGTTCGTTACGGACACGCACCGTAAGTTCATTACCTGAGGGAACCAAGGATGAAAGCACATGGTAGCTCTGCGCTTCCAGGGCTTGAGAAATGGCTGTAGAAAAAGCCTCTCCCTCCAGTACAAAACTAGACCCATTATAAGAATAGACAAACGGGCATGATCCCTCGCTTGGCCGCCTCATATTAAACTCTGAAGGCTCCATTAATAATACTACGCCAGAGGCAATGGCAATACTCATCGGGACGATCCAGAGGGCCTTCCAACCATTGGATTCAAGGCGTTCAATAAATACGATATCAGTAAAGGAAAGGGCTCCTTCAAAATCCTCAGTTGCATTTTCTTTTTTGACGGTACCTTTTCCCCTGAGGGTAGTCTCAGTAAATGAAAAAGTCTCAAAGGTATATAGGCTGCTGTCCGTGGTAAGTGCTCGAATGGCATCCAGATCAGAATCAGCATCCTCCAGCTCAGTAAAACTTGTCACGGATTGGGAGGTGTAACACCCGTCGAGGAATAATGACGTCAACAGTAAAATTATTGAGATTTGTAAGACTGGGTATTTCATAGCGTACCTCTTCTACTTTTAAATTTTTATCACCGTAACGACAGCAATAGATTCACCTGAACACCTGCGGGCCTGATGGAGTAGGCTTGATTCTCAAAGTTTGTAGTCAACGAAGACCCTACAGGAACCGTCACCATCAGTTTAGCGAAGCGGTCGTCCAGATTTAACCCAACAGCCAATAGTGCATGATTTTGAGATGATTCAATAATCAAGTTACTCGAATCATCTGAGAAAATGGTTTTACCACCACCTCCTCCTACAAAAAGTCTAAATGGAGTCTGGTAGAGAAGCAGCGCTTTAAATGTTGATGAGCTTCCGATATCCCACCCACCTATAAAGTAGAGACCGTGTTCTTCTCGCTGTAAAGGAAACCACGCTTGGACAGCAAAGTGTACGGACGTATTAGGCTTGTCAACTGCCAGTCGATCAAGCTCCGAAAAATCGCTGAACATGACTCCCCCACCAAAGACTAAGTGAGTAGTTTCGAAGAACGGGCGCGAAAAGTTGCTTTTGTTTCTTGCCAGTGGAAGGGGATCATCTGTCTTTGTGGTGGTATCTTCCGGAGCCGATAACGCTGTCCTGTTTATGATGTGACTCCCTTGACAAGCAGACGCTTCAACGGGCAGAAAGGTCCCACAAGCAACGAACACTAGAATGATATAAGATACTGCTCTCACCCCCAACCTCTCTTTCCAATACAAATCTGCCGCTCAGTATTTTATAGCGTGTTTATATTCTTGACGTTTGTACAGCTATTACTGTTTTACAATAACGTTATCTAAAATCTGAGGATGTAATAAAGTCTCAGTATGATTTGTAATGCATTGATATCATCGTTTTGTAAGGGAAAGCAGGATGGGAATTCCATTTCTAATTTCTTGATTTTCGTTCTAAGAAGGCTTGCAAGTCTAACTTTATTCCCCTTCCTCTGTACTGTTTCACCTTACCGAAAAGCGAAAGTTTTCCTGTCAATGAACAATCAAGAAGAGAAAGATATTTGAATTGAAGTATAGTTCTTATTGAGAAAAACAGAGAGAATATCAGGAGGGTATATCATGGCTAAACTAATATTATCAAGTTTGATGCTTGTTTTGTCGGTTAATTTCAGTTATGCCCAGTCGCCTTGGCTAAGCGATTCACAATCGAATAAAATCTTGCTCGAATGGGATAAGCCGATTTTTAGCGACGAAATGGGGTCAGCTTAGGAAAAAATGACAGCCGGTAGTTCCGTATATTTTTTAACAGGCGAAATAGGTATTTCAGAAAAAATCAGTTTAGTAGGAGAATTGCCATTCTCGTATTTAGGATTTGTGGAGAAATACATTTCTCCAGAGTTTGACTATGAGAATACAATTATCGGGAATATCTATATCGGTGGAATACTGCGGAAAGATACACAAGAAACCGATGGGCATTTTTTTATAGAGTTTGGTTTCAGGCTACCTACAACCCCCAAGCCAAAGATCAATAAAATTACCGCTCAGTCTACCGGCCTGCGATCCGAATTGAGCGATCGATTTGAAGCCTTTGTTTCCAATACCTGGGCAATACCTTTAATAGTCAATTTTGTAAAACCCGTCAAGGATCCCATGGCTATTAAATTCAGGCTTGGGACGGTTTGGGATGAGCGAAAAGATTCTGAGAATATGTTTTTCCTTCTTTACGGCTTAACAGGCCTGTACCGAACCTCAACTGTTGAGGCCTACCTGGGAATTAATGGCAGAAGTCCCTATGCGGGAAATGATACGGAATTTTTCAATGACGGATTTTCTCAATTGCGGGCAGGGGTAGCGCGTCCATTCAATGAGATAGTCCCCGGTATTTACCTGCGAAAGCCTGTGGGTGAGAATTACAACCGATGGGTGGACTTGGGGATATGGAATCAATATTGAATACCGGTGGTAGGATGAACAGGCCGGGTCTTATCCTCGTAGCCAGCCTCTCTTTTTACAATATGGATCTAGCTTATACCAAATGCTATATTACACCCTTGATGTCGATATAACGTATGATTATTCAATCTGATCAACCAAGGCCAGCTGCTGGCCGCTCCCCGGTTTAAAACATATAGAAGGAGCTGAAATTGGAGAAACCAGTCCCATGAAAACATACTTTTACACCTCCCCAGTGTACTGTTTTCACCTACTTCCCATCACGCACATCTCGCTCAATAAATTTTCTGGAAAAGTAATATCTATACTATTATGGTTTTACAAAAGGAATCAGGAGGGGATAGCCAATGAAATATTCAATCTCAAAAATATGGTTAATTGTGAGCATCATTTGTATTGGATGCAACACGACTTCTCCGGATGAGCCCAAAATTAATATATCCATTTCCGGGACGGCGGTTAAACACGAAGATGGAAATCCGCTCAAAGATGTGAAAGTGGTACTTTACCGTACTAAACCAGGCTTTTTTAGAGATGAAGAAGAGAGAGTCTCAGAGGGTATGACCGATATGGAAGGGAAGTTTATGATAGCTGCGGAAGTTGAAGAATCTTCCTGCGAAGAGTGGTCATACTGGATTAATGCATGGCTTTACATCGTAATAAGTCCAGAAGTACCGAGACAAATTGATAATGAGATTCCGATTCAGTGTAAAGAAGAGGTGCAAGAATTTAAGTTAAGACTTAAAAAGTGAGAATAATTTTAGAGGTCAGCTACATGAAAATACAAATTAATTCACAGTCCCTTTTAACCTGTGTAGTGGCCGTTATTCTGTTAATAATTGTAGTGAGTATATTATATCTGTTCTTGGCCCGACCGTATCAGCTTACTTGAGGCGCGGGCCAAGAGGAAATAAACCGTCCCATGCCTGGAGATGAACTGGATGTTTCTCCAACTTTTTTTGCCACCCGGGCTATCACAATCGAGGGTGGTATCCAACCAATATCTTATCTGGTCTGACAAAAAAAACAGCAGGGAGGTTTCCTATGCGGTATCAAGTCCACCCAGGATATTTACGAGTGTCGATTTTCCGCTCCCTGATGCGCCCAGCAGGACGACGATTTCACCCGCATATATCTCCATATCAATGCCGCGCAAAGCCCGAACCTCCACAACGCCCATCTGGTAAACTTTGGTTAATCCGCGGGTAGAAAATATCGTTTGACGGCTTATGGTATTTGGCACTTCCTCATTCATTGGTAACATTTTACAATCAATCCCACAATGGGTTTTGTAAAGAAATCCCTGAACCCATTGCCTGAGAATGGAACCTTATTTGTAGGCGATTTACCTACAGACTCAGGCATTTCTCTCAAAGAAATTTGCAAGTCATCCCGTTGGGGGCGCCAAGGGATAATTTTGTACATTACAGATCACTTCCAGTACAAAATCACAAAGCTTTTTCAGTGACGTACTCGTCTTATTCACCGGGTTACCTGTTATGAAGAATGCTGATACTTCTCACGATGGTTCACTTACCCTGTCCCTCTCCGGGGATGTGATGACTGGCCGGGGTATCGATCAAGTCCTGCCTCATTCTGTAGACCCGGTCCTTTTTGAGCGATATGTAAAAAGTGCACGGCGGTATGTTGACCTCGCTACACGCCATTCCGGGGCTATTCCCAATGATGTCACTTTTGATTATGTGTGGGGAGACGCACTGATGGTACTGGAAAAGATGGGACCCGATGTGAGTATCATCAACCTGGAAACGGCCGTCACGACCAGTGATAATTATTGGAAGAAAAAAGGAATCCACTACAGGATGCATCCCGGTAATACACCTCTGCTCACGGAAGCCGGCATCGATGTCTGTGTACTGGGGAATAACCACATCCTGGATTGGGGATATAAGGGGCTCGATGAGACCCTAAACACATTAAATAAGCATGGGATTTCTGTCGTGGGTGCAGGCATGGACGCGGATTCGACAGCTACGCCTGCCGTTATCGAGACCAAGAATGGCCGCCTGCTGGTTTTCTCTTACGCCGATCTATCTGCTGGGGTACCAGTAAGCTGGAAAGCCGGAGAAGGTAGTCCCGGGGTCAACCTGTTAGAAAACCTGCGACAGAAGGGGATAAAGCAGGTAAAAGGTGATATAGAATCATTTCGTCGCGAAGGGGACCTTGTGCTGGTATCCATCCACTGGGGTGGCAACTGGGGCTATGATGTGCCGAAGTTACAGCAAAAATTTGTCCACCAGCTTATCGATTTCGGGTTTGTTGATATGATTCACGGTCACTCGTCGCATCATCCCAAAGGCATCGAAGTCTATCGCGATCGCCTGGTCCTGTATGGCTGCGGGGATTTGATTAACGACTACGAGGGCATTGCAGGACATGAAGAGTACCGGGGTGAACTTAGCCTGTTATACTTTCCTACCCTAGTGTCATTACCACTTAATTCGTGAGGTACTCTTTTCCATAGGTCCAGTTGAATGGTTTTGCGTTCTTCTGGTTATAGTCTTTGATGTAGCTCATGAGTTGATCGACCAGCTGCTGCCGGGAGT
>NZ_JAMQKA010000072.1:0-20006 GCF_031569985.1 Aliifodinibius sp. S!AR15-10
CTCGGTCGAGTCCTACCTGATGAGTCATTGCTCACCTTTTCCTTCTCGCTCCCCGCCCGCAATCGAGCACCAGAAGGCGGTTTGAAGGCACTGGCTGACAGCGCCTCCGGTAGGCCAACTACCATCTTTGTAACAGCATATAAAAGAACAATTGCCTGAATCGGCATTGAGCCTTTACTTCAAGGCACACACGTCAGTTCGAGATAAAACCTGTCATTGCGAGGGATTAAGTGACCATCGGGAACAATCCCGCGGCAATCTCCCAGTGACTGAATAGAAAACAGACGGGGAGATCGCCACGTCGACCTCATCGTTGAGCCCAAAAGGGCAACAAAGCCTCCTCGCGATGACAGTTATTATTTTGAGTGATTTTTATGTAGACCTCAGGTTAATTAGTAAACCCACGCTATACTGAGTATCACTGCGAGATCGGAAACGAAATTGTGCACCGAACGCTGGGCGTGTTTTCATCCAGATCTAATGGTACAAAAGAAAGGGAGTCTTGGATCGCACTGGAAAAAGCTTCTTCAATCCCCAAATCCGTTTTCTCCGATACCAGTCCAAATTCTCCCACTTTGCCTTCCCTGGTAATCGTCATCTCGTATTCAACTGTACCTGAAAGATTTGCATTCTTGAGCTTTTCAGGAAATTTGACATTCTGAAGGAAACTGGACATTCCACCCTGTATCTCTGGTTCCACCTTCCGTTCACGGCAGGTTGGCAAACTTTGCAACTCGCTTTCATCCTTTTTCTCTACTTCCCGAGAAAGTTCGCCGACTTTTTCCGCCACTGGTTGACCCGTAAAATTTTCGATATGCTCCTTCAGTACCACTCGCACGCTATCCCAATAGGCTCCTTCATACTGCATTCGCACATTGGTGACCGAAGCGGTAGTGTCTGTTGAATCAACAGCCAGAGAATAGGTCACCACTGAATCCCTCATTATGTTGTCACGCTGTTTTGCCAATTGTATATACCGTTTTATTGATTCGAAATGTACCAATGGAGCGGCCTCGGCACCTTTATTAGCCAAGGCCAGGTTGCGCAACTCTTTTGCTATTTCAGCTGTTGAGGCAGTGGAAGACAAAATGGAATCGGCTTTACCTGGAAGCATCGCCGTAGAATCCGATTTTTCGGGAGGTGGAGTACCACCCCTTCTGATTCGCAACTGGCGGGTGTATCGAGAGTCAGGGTATTCATCCCGCAAACGATCTGCCCAACGGTTGGCTTGTTGCAACTCACCCTCCGAGGAATATAACTCATACAACGAGTATAAAGCTTTTGGAGCAAGATTGTGGTTTGGGTGCTCCTCCACGACCGACCGGAAGTAGTATGAGGCACTGTCGGGTTGTTGCAGGGTGAGTAAAAACAGGTTACCAAGTTCAAATTTAGCTGATCCCAGCTGATCCCGCGTTTCCGCTTTCTGTTCCTCTGTAAAAGGAATTTCACTGAGGTCTACCTCTACTTGTGCATACTCCGTTTCCTGTGACGATTCCCCCTGGGTCAGCTGCTCATCCTGCAGGCTGTCCTGTTCCTCCGAAGCACTCCTGGCTGCTTCTATCCGGCGCCAGTTGTCCACCAGTGGACGGTTGCCCCAGACTGCCTGAAACTGGTTCCTTGCCTCCGATACCAACCGTCCATTTTTGTGATTCAAAAATCCATATGCGTCCAATGAACGCGAATCATTGCGAGAGGGTTGTCTTGCATTCGCATTAGTAAGCACATTAGCGTCCCCCCTCCTGTTTTCCTGTTTCTGCTGCAGTTCTTGCAGTTTCCGTTGCCTGACTTCCGCGATAACTGAGTCAAACTGAGCCTGGGGTAGCGATGAGAGCCACATCAGGCTGTCGAGGTGGCTAATTTGGTTGCGAAGTTTACTGTATTCCCCATAAGCTTTCGCAAGGTTCTCGGTATTCAGCTCCTCCTGTAAGACACCATACTGCTGCGTACGATTTCGTAATGATGATGAGGAGTCGTAATAAGCGGCTGCCACTTGGTACTTGTTCAAATGGTTGGTGTAGATCTGACCAAGACGGTAGTAAATATCGGCTCTTGTTTCCTGCGATACCTGGTAGATATCACTGCGCAAAACCTGGTTATATATTTCCCGGGCTGTCTCAATATTACCCATTTGCTCCTGGGTCCTGCCGATTTCATAATAGATATTGGGAAGCCGTTCTATATTCTTGTCATCTTTTCTCATTTGTTCATAGATGGCGAACGCTTCCTCAAGATTCCCCATCTTGCGCAATGCTTCAGCCTGTTTATAATTGGCCCAGAAGAACAGCTCAAATCCGGGACGATTCCTTAGAACCCTGGCATAGGCATCAGCAGCGCGGCCAAACTGCTCACCAATCTCCAGGATCTGTCCATAAAGAAAAAACGAACGGGCCTTTAATGGACCCTTCGATAGTTTTGACAGTGCCTGTGCAAGCAATCCCTCTACCTGTTGCCACTGCTGAAGCTGCACATAGTGTTCGGCAAGCATTACCTCTGCTTCAGCATGCAATTCTGGATCCCACTCATCCGACAATTTTTGAAGCTCATCTTCCAGAAATACGATCCCCTGGTTGTAGAGTTCAAGATCCAAAAGGACACGCCCTTTCCATATTACCGCTCGCTGACGCATCTCTGGACTCTCCGCTACATTATATTGCTCCTCAAACTTCTGGAGGGCGGAGTAAAACTCCTGGCGGTAATAGTATGATTTCCCAATCAGCTCCAGCGTCTCGTCAATCCATTTTGAATCGGGAAATTTGCGAAGAATTTGGGCTCCTTTATCAATAGCATTTTGAAACTCCTGGCCACCGGTGCCCACCGGGGCCTTGTGCACCCGGATCAATTCATCGGCATGTAATTCTTCCGGCTGATCTTCCACCTGTTTAAGCCCGGCCTGGAAACTTTCTGAGGCATTATAGTAAGTGTTGTAGTATGCCCTGAAATCAGTCCAGGATCTTTTTAGTGTCCCCCCACACCCGACAAGGAAGAAAAGAAGTGCTATGTAAAATACATTTTTCAAGATATGTTCGGTTCCTCTGACTGAAAGTCACCACTGAACCTCTCAAAATAAATCAAATATCACAATTTGTTTAGCATATTTTATGGAATAAGTAGTCCAGTATTCCAGCATTGGATTCCAAACGCAGTGTAATGGTCATACCTTGTACCGTTTTCCATGCCGAGCTACCAGTTTAACAGAAAAAGCTGGGTAAAGTATAACCTCAACATTAGAATAATTTATGGAGGGCAAGAGGAAAAACTATTCAATAGAGCTGATCTTAATCATATTCGTACGTCCTCGTTTGGCGATCGGCATACCGGTGGCAACAATTACACGGTCTCCTTTACTTACCAGCCCGTGATTAATCAGGTATTTTTCCATAACGCGGACAGTGTGGTCGGTATCGGTATCAAATATTTTGTTGATGATAACCGGACGTACGCCCCATACAAGCGCTAGTTGTCGATGTATCTTTTCCGTTTCCGTGAAGGCTACAATCGTGACTTTGGGCCGGAATTTGGCAATACGACGGGCGGTGTTACCCGATTGTGTAATCGTAGCGATTGCCTTGGCCTCCACATTTTCCGACATGGAAATACAGGAATAGGCCAGCGACTCGATGATCTGTTTCTCTTTCCACTCCGGCTTCACGTATTCGAGACTATTATAGATGTGCGACACCTGTGATTCCACAGAGCGGCATATTTTGTCCATGGTTTTGAGTGATTCCACCGGGTATTCACCAGCGGCCGTTTCTCCCGAAAGCATTACCGCATCGGTGCCATCAAGCACGGCGTTGGCCACGTCGGAGCTCTCGGCCCGGGTAGCCCTGGGATTTTTCACCATCGATTCCAGCATCTGGGTAGCTGTAATCACCGGTTTCCCCGCCCGCCGGCATCGATCAATAATCCTTTTCTGGATCAGCGGCACGCGCTCACTTGGCAGCTCAATTCCGAGATCACCCCGTGCAACCATAATTCCATCGGCTTCTTCAATAATGGAATCGATCACATCAACCGCCTCCGGTTTTTCAATTTTGGCAATTATCCCAGCCTGGCTCTCTTTTGCACGTACCCTGGAGATCACTTCCTGGATATCGCCGGCAGACCGTACAAACGACATGGCGACAAAATCAACATCCTGGTCAACGGCAAACTCGAGGTCTTCGATATCCTTTTCTGTCAGCGAGGCCATGGAGATATCTACATCGGGCAAGTTCACTCCTTTTCGGGATTTTAACTTACCTCCAACCAGCACTTTTGCCACCAGGCTTTTTTCATTCTTCTTAACAACCTTCATCTCAAGCAGCCCGTCGTCCATCAAAATGGTATTGCCTTCCCTCGCATCTTCACTCAACTCTGCATAATCGATCGGGATGGTATCGGAAGTCCCAATGACCTCCTCAGATGTTAACGTCACATATTCACCGGTTTCAACTTCTTGTGCCCCATCCTTCATTTCCCCAACCCGGATCTTGGGTCCCTGGAGGTCAGCCAATACTGCAACACTGACATCGAGTTTATTAGAAATACGGCGTATATGTTCAAGCGTTTTCTTGTGGTCTTGATGCGTACCGTGTGAAAAATTTAGACGGGCTACGTTCATCCCGTTTCGTATTAACTGCTCAATAACTTCTTCAGAGTTTGAGCTGGGTCCCAGCGTACAAACAATTTTGGTCCTTCTTTCGCCTTGTAACATCAATATGGAGTAATTAAAAACTTACAATGAAATTTAAATCTTTTATACAACATCTTTCAGTTGTATTATACTTAATGTAGAGGTTCTGTTTATCAAAGTGAGTTAAGATACTGTTATGTGCATATGCTCAAAAGACCCCATAGATATGGAATCTAAAAGCGGAAACAAAATTAGCTTATCTTTTGAACCTTCAAAAAATTTTTTTAAGCGTTGTTCCCGCCTATCCGCACTGATACGTCTACTTTTGGTGAGCCTTATTACCTCCTCGTGCGCGCAAAGCATTACCGAAAATATTGAACGTGGAGCAGGTTATATGTACCGTGCCGGCTACCCGGAAGTGCGTATGTCTGCAATTGGCTTGTTTGATGAACAGAGCAATTCACACATTAATGTAACGGCAAATATTGTTTACGGGAGCCTGATTTACAAGGAGGTAAAACAAAAACAGACGGCATACATTGCCATTGAGACACGCATCGTTAAAACAAGTGGTGAAACAGAGGAAACCGTGCGCAGGGAAAGCTATAATCTGAGCGTCTCAGAAATTGAAAAAAATAATATTACAGCGAGCCAGGATGTATTCACATTTGATCATCGTTATGCTGTTGAACCGGGCGAATACAAAGTTTTTTTGACCGTGTTGGACCAGTCTTCAAACCGACATACCACCAGGCAATCTTCCACCATAATCCCAGAAGCGGATGACCAACGCCCTGTACTCACAAATATTCAGCTGTTGGCAAAGGATAACCAGAGTAACCATTCCAGCTATGAACCCATTACAACATATGACGTCCGCGGATCGGTGGATTCTCTGAAATTTGTATTCCAGGTTACCCAGCGTGGCCCTCGCAGTCCGATAACAATCAACAGTGAACTCGTCCGCTTTAAATCGGATACTTCATACGCCCGGCCCATGGCATTTCCAGAACCCTCTCCTTCCAATATTCAATACAAGGGGATAGAATACGATAAACGTGAGGTTATCCAGTCGAGCCGGAGAGTGCTTGACCAAACAGGAAGTGTAATGGTGGAGTTTATCTTTCCTGTTCAGGCGCGGGGAAATTACCGGTTTTCAGCCCGGATTAACAGTGATGATGAGGAAGATGAGATATTCAAAGCGCGTGATTTTAGTATTAAAAGCAAAAATTATCCTACAATCAAAACCCCTCACGAATTGGCCCGCCCCCTGGTTTATCTCATGGGTAAGAAGGACTACAAAAAGTTAATGAACATCAAAGATCCCGATTCACTCAAACAACAGATTGATATTTTTTGGTTAAAAAACATCGGTAACAAGTCGAGAGCGAAACAGGTAATATCACTGTATTATCAACGGGTGGAAGAGGCCAATAAACAGTTTTCAAATTTTAAAGAAGGCTGGAAAACGGATCCCGGCATGATCTACATTCTGTTTGGGCCGCCGTTGTATTACGATCAGTATATAGACCGGATGGCCTGGTTCTATTCCTACGATCGGGGTGATTTGCGGGAATCATTCTATTTCGACAAGCCTAAAATCCGGCACCCTTTCTATCCGTTCGACAACTTCATCCTGATGAGAGACTTTTATTATGACAGCGTAGAATATCAGCAGCAGCAAATTTGGCTTTCAGGTTTAATCTTAAATGGAACGCTTTGAGAAGAATTAGCCTTTGTAAATTGTGACGTTTAAAATTACTTATTTGCTGAAATTGTCAAGATTATCTATATATAAATACTGTATAAATCTGTTTATTTATCTCAGATAGAGGTTGTTAATTTAATTCCCAATTACCAACGCTTGTATAATTTTATGTTCACCATTTAGTTATCATAGAGCAAGCACTTTTAAAAAATGGGTCATATGATGCGCTCTATTCTTTCACTTCTTTTCCTGGCCTTCCTGTCACTGGGTTGCAGCCAATCTATGAATCCCGATATCGTGCGGGGGTCAACGTATCAATATCGCGGCGGATATCCTGAAGTCCGGCTCTCGGCCATAGGCTTGTTTAATGAGGATGACGAACCTCAAATCAACGTCGCGGCCGATATTGTATATGGTAGCCTGATCTATAAAGAGGTAAATAATATGCAGACCGCCAACATTGCTATAGAAGTGCAAATACTGGATCAGGAGAATACCGAAAACATCATAAGCACTGAGCGATATACAATGACGATTGAACGAGAGGACCCTAATATCGCTTACAGCCAGGAAGTATTAACATTTGAGAAAGAGATGCCGGTAAGTCCGGGAGATTATCAGATTAATCTAACGGTAGTTGATCAAAATTCCGGGAAACATACCACCCGCACTTCAAATACCTTTATTCCTAATCCAGATGAACAGATCTCTAACCTTACCAATATCCGGCTTCTTGGAAAAGAAGTAGGTGAACATGACGGTGCATGGTTGCCGATCACAACCTATGACGTGCAGGGGAAAATTGATTCCCTGAAATTTGTATTCCAGGTTACAAACAATAAAACTGACAACCCTCTTACGATAGATACGGAACTGATCAGGTTTGAATCTGATACGAGCGTGGCACGGCCTATGCACTATAATAACTACAGCCCTTCAAACATCTCATATAAAGGTATTGAATATGATGAGGAGGAAGTCATCCAGTCCAGCAGGCGGGTGTTAACACAAGCGGGCAGCGTGTTGGTTGAATTTTTCTTTCCACAGCAGGAGCGCGGCAACTACCGATTTGAAGTGACAACCAGTGAGCAGGAAGGAGAAAGTTTATTCAAAGCGCGAGATTTCAGCGTAAAAAGCACTAACTATCCGTCTATAAAGACTGCAGAAGAAATGCTAGGCCCCTTGCATTACCTGATGAGTGAGAAAGAATATGAAAGGATGACCGCTATCAACGATTCCGATTCCCTGAAGTCGGCCATCGACCGGTTTTGGCTCAAAAATATCCAAAACAAGAATAAAGCTCGTAATGTGATTGAGATGTTTTATTCACGGGTGGAGGAAGCTAACAAACAATTTTCAAATTTCAAGGAGGGTTGGAAAACCGATCCCGGTATGATCTACATCCTGTTTGGACCGCCTTGGTATGTGGAAACCCATCTCGATGTTATGACATGGTCGTATGCTTACGATCGCAGTGATCCTGAGTATAATTATACTTTCCAGAGATCTAAGCTTAAATCTAAATTTTATCCTTTCGACAACTATATTTTAAGACGGAATCAAGGATACTTTAATATGCAATATCAGCAAATACAACTCTGGTTATCAGGACAGATACTTACAAGGAGCATTTAGTTTTTCGGGAGATATCTTATTTATGCATGTCACATATTTATTATCATTTTTTTAAATAAATTAATGATATATTATTTTTTAATAAGGTGAAGATATAATTTTGACAAATCATTTTGAAACACTGTTTTATTTGTCAAAAAAAATGTCTTACTTATGTTTGTCAGCAGGCCAGAAAAAATGGCCATATTTAAATATTTACAAAAAGTATAATAGTAGATTCGTGGGTTATCTAAATAACACATCTCTTATACTTATATCTCTATTCCAGAGAAATAGGTTGTCTATGCAATAATCTGCGTCCTGCCATTATACTATCAAAACTAGAATAAAAACGAGGTTATCTATGCTTAGAAAGTTACTTTTCCTAGTAATCTGTTTCTTTACCTTCTCTGCTTCGGGCATCGCCCAAGTAACACTGGAAGGTACTGTCACAGATGCGCAATCAGGCGAAGCTATGCCTGGTGTTAATGTACTGATTCAAGAATTGCAAAGAGGAACCGCAACCAATGCAAATGGAGAATTCTCGATATCTGGTGTTGAGAGCGGAACGTATACGCTAGTAGCCACTTTTATTGGTTATCAGCGATATACAACCCAGATCCAAGTCGGCAGTGAAGACATCACGCAGAACATCAGCCTTCAACCAGACGTGATGGGACTTGAAGAAGTTGTTGTTACCGCTTTAGGTATTGAACGTGAGACCAGAGCTATTGGTTACTCCGTACAAGAAGTAGATGGAGAAGCGGTTGCAAGATCTCAGGAATCAAACTTGGTTAACGCCCTTGCAGGCAAAGTAGCTGGAGTCCAAATTAACAGCTCCAGCGGGCAGCCAGGATCTTCCTCGAGGATTACTATTCGCGGTAATTCTTCAATGTTGGGTAATAACCAACCCCTTTTTATTGTTGATGGAATACCTATAAGTAATGAATCAGATGACAATCCCGCTGGAGCCTCGGTTTTCACGGGAGGCACATCTAATCGTGCACTTGATATCGATCCCAGCATAATAGAGGATGTTAGTGTCTTAAAAGGTGCAAGTGCTACTGCTCTATATGGTTCGCGTGCAGCTAATGGTGTAGTTATTATAACAACTAAAAGTGGAGAACAAGGTTTGGCTCCACGCATTACTTTTAACTCATCAGTAGGATGGGATAAAGCAATAGTAGATGGATTTAATGATGAATATTTAGGAGGAGCAGATGGGCTTTATGCAAATGGTCTACCGCCAGGCATGGGAGGTTATGCTGAACCTGGTTATTCCGAAACAGGAAATACATTTACCATTTCTAGCTGGGGACCACACAAAGACTCGGTAAGCACACAAGTATTAGATGACTTGGGTGTTGATCAAATCCCTACCTATAATCCTAGAGAACAGTTTTACGAAACAGGTATACAGACTAATAATTCCATTAGTATTTCAGGTGGAACCAGTGGGAGTAGTTACTTTTTCTCTGCCAATAATACTGACCAAAGCGGTATTGTTCCCGGGGCCGAGCTTCAACGTACAAGCTTGATAGGAAAATTCAGTTCCGAGCTTAGTGACAAATTAAATGTTCAAACCTCAATCAATTATATAAAAACTGAGAATTCTTGGTTGAGTGAGGGAAATGGTACTCAGAACTTCCTGTTTGGCCTCAATTTTACTCCTATCAGCTATAATCTTTCTCCCTCTGAGTTCGAAGATGGAACACAAAGGATGCACCACCCAGCTCTAAATAATCCTTTTTGGTTAGCAGATAATAATGGGTTTAATAGTGATTTAGACCGATATATAGCAACTACATCAGTATCATATGATATATTACCATGGTTAACAATTTCGGAAAAAATAGGAATTGATAACTACACAGATACAAGAAAAGGCAAGACCAATGTGAATACACGTGGGTCTACGTCAAGTATGTATGACCAAAAAATTACACGTACTCAAGTTAATTCTGATTTAACAATTACTGCAAATCGAGATTTAACTGAAGATATATCAGTAGATTTGTTGGTTGGTAATAACATAAACTCACGTTATTACAACTATGATTATCTTGAGGGTACTAATCTAAATATTCCCAATTTCTTTCATATCTCTAATGCAAACGTGGTAACAGGTGATGAAGTCGTTGAACGAACTCGTTTGTATAGTGCTTATGGACAAGCAACAATAAGCTATAGAGAAGATATATATTTAACTTTAACAGGTCGAAATGATTGGTCTTCTACTCTACCGGATGATAACAACTCTTACTTTTATCCGTCTGCAAGTCTAGGGTTTGTATTTTCAGACGCTTTTGATCTATTCGAGGACACGTTTTTATCATTTGGTAAACTGCGAGCTTCGGCGTCTCAAATTGGTAATGATGCACCAGTTTATTCTCTTTCCACAAACTTCGTCCAAGCAGCCCCTGGAGACGGAGTTCGGGGAGATATCAACTATCCATTTAACGGTGTAAATGGGTACCAGTTGCAAGAGGATCTTGGCAACCCAGAACTTAAACCTGAAATTACCACAGAGTATGAAATTGGTACAGATCTGCGATTTTTTGAAAGTCGGGTAAGGTTTGATTTTTCCTACTACGATCGAACAACGAAAAATCAAATTTTTGAGGTACCAGTTTCAAATGCTTCTGGCTTTGACAGCCGTCTAAGTAACGCAGGAGAAATCAGGAATTATGGAGTTGAATTTGCACTTGGCTTAACTCCCGTCCAGTCTAGTACCTTCCAGTGGGATCTTAACGTCAACTTTGCTAAAAATACAACTGATGTCGTACAATTGGCCCCTGGAGTTGAAAATATTTTCCTGGGAGGTTTTACTAGTCCTCAAATTCGTATCGAGCCCGACAAGAATGGGTACGGAGTAATATGGAGTAATAGATACGAACGGTTTGAAGAGGGCGAAATGGAAGGGGTTCCCGCCGGTGCCCTGAAAATAAATGATGAAGGCTTGCCTATTCAGGCGGGGGGTGACGGAGCGATTGGAAATGTTCAACCTGACTGGACCGGTAACCTTCGTTCAACTTTTAGCTATAAGGGAATTCAGCTCTCGGCCGTACTTGACCGACGTCATGGTGGCGATATTATGAATATGGATCTTTTTTACACCACATTTTACGGGACAGCTGAAATAACTGAAAAACGGGGATCAACTTATACTTACGATGGGTACAATGTAAATAGCGGTGAACGCAATGATGTAGAAATTACAAGAGATGAAGATTACTGGAGAAATTTCTACAGTTCCACTTTTGAAAACTTTGTTGAAGATGGAAGCTTTTGGAAGCTGCGGGAGCTTAGCTTGGCTTATACTCTGCCACAGTCTGTAGTATCTAATATCCCAATTCAGTCACTGACAATTAAGGGAACAGGGCGTAACCTTTGGATCCAATCTGACTTTTCCTATAGAGATCCTGAAGGTAGCTTATTAGGCAGTGGGAATGCACAGGGGTTCTATCACATGGTTACCCCCGGTACCAGAAGCTATTCTGTAAGCTTACAAGTTACATTCTAAAAAATTAAACATATCTATTATGAATTTTTTTAAACTTATATCCAGCACTTTACTGGTTGCAGCCATAGTATTGGTAGGTGCATGCGAAAATTTTCTGGATGTTAATGAGGATCCGACCAGTCCAACCCAGGTTCCTCCTAACCTTCAGCTCTCTTCCCTGCTTGGGAATTTCAGTTACGAAATAGTGGGGAATGAGCCAGCAAGAGTTACCACCTTATGGATCCAACAAACAGCTTATAATGGAGTCCCACCGTCCGATGATAATTATGACTATACATCAACAGGTCCGGATAACATGTGGGGGGCATCGTACATAGATGTATTGAATAATGCTAAAGAACTCAATACACAAGCAACTGAACAAGAGAGTTATGCTTATTCTGGCATAGCAAAGCTGGTAATGGCATGGAACTATTCTATCCTTACCGACTTGTTCAATGACATTCCTCGTACTGAAGCTCTTGATCCCTTAAATGGAACTCCGGTATATGACTCCCAGCAAGAGGTCTATACCGCTATTCTTGATCTTATTGACCAGGCAATAGAAGACTTCGGCAGAGAAAGCGTTAATACCCCCACCTCAGATGATCTACTCTATGGTGGAGATATGGAAAAATGGGAAAAGTTGGCATATACCTTAAAAGCTCGTATTTATATCCACTTGACGGAAGCGCCTGATTTTTCAGCAAGTGAACAAGCCAATTTAGCTCTGGATGCATTATCAAATGGATTTACAGGTAACTCAGATGATGCGGATTTCCAATATTTTAATGTTACTGGAGAGGAAAATCCATGGTATCAATTTGCCATTGATGGAAAATGGGATACACGCAATCAACTAAGTGATAATTATGTTTCACTCCTCGAATCCTTAAATGATCCTCGTCTGCAAATCCAAGCGCGTCCGGCTGGTGCGGTAGATCAAAATGGATTAGTGGATGGTTTTAGTGACGATACACCAGAGTATATAGGACATGTAAATGGGGAAGACGGCATAGGTGCTGAAAATGTATCTTCCATTGGGAGCTTCTACAGTGCAGCTAATGCTCCTTTAAACTGGTTAAGTTATGCCGAGGCCAAGTTTATTGAAGCTGAGGCTACCTTTATAACTAGTGGAGCCACCGCCGCTCAGTCCATTTATGAAGATGCTATCCGAGCTTCGATGAATAAGCTAGGGGTTGAAGAAAGTGATGCTGATACTTATATCGCATCTCTACCTGGGCTTACTAGTTCTAATGCCTTGGAGGAGATCATTACTCAGAAATATATTGCAAACTTCTTAAGTTATGAGGCTTATAATGACTGGAGAAGAACGGGCTATCCTGAAGTTACCCCAATTACAAATGATCCATTTACCCCAAATGGTAATATTCCGCTTCGGTTTCCTTATCCTCAATCTGAGTATAATAATAATCAAAGTAATGTAGAAACTACCGGTGTGCCAAACAACTACCAAGCTCTTGAGCAAACTGTTTGGTGGGACGCAAACTAATCTATTATTAATTAAGTCATAAAAGCTGCTGGAACTTAATCCAGCAGCTTTTTTATTGTATTATCTTAGCATTTCAACAAACTGAGTTAATTTACTCCACAACTGTACGCGGCAGGTTGGCAGGCAACCGAACCAGCACTTCATAGTTCATATTATTAAGCATTTCACTAAATGAAGCCAAGGTCATCTCCTGATCCTGCTGATACCCGATAATAACTACCTCATCTCCTTTCTGAACATTATCAATATCGGTAACATCAATTGTCAACAAGTTCATATTCACCAACCCTGCCACCGGTGCTCGCTCACCATTAATTAATACGATGCCTACGTTCGTTAAGTTGCGGCCAAATCCGTGGGAATAGCCAATGGGTACAGTAGCAATAGTTTGATCCCGGCTGGTAAGATACACATTGCCATATCCTATAAACTCACCAGCTTCCACATGCTTAATACTCATTACCCTGCTCTTCCAGCTCAGTACACGATCTAATGGGTCTTCAAAGGGTTTAGCACTGTCAGTATGGTTCTTTTTAATGAAATTCATGTATGTCTCCCTGTTGGGCCAGAATCCATATTGCGAAATGCCCACCCGCACCAGATCCATCCGGGTCTCCGGGTAATTCAGAACAGCAGCAGAACAAGCGGAATGCCGGTACTTTCCCTCGATTCCCTTCTGTTTCAACCAAGCGCACAGCTCGTTAAAGCGTTCTATCTGCTCGGTTACGCGCACATGATTACTAACACTTTCGGCACCTGCATAGTGGGTACAGAGCCCCTCAATAATCAAGTGGGCAGATTCAGCATGAAGCGTATCGATAACTTCCGGCAGTTTGTGCTTTTCAAGTCCCAGTCGATTCATACCTGTTTCCAGGTGAAGATGAATTCGTGCTGGTTTGCCTAGTTTTTTAGCTGCATTTACCGCCGCCTTCAACCGGTTTCGTTCAAATACAAAAAAGGAAATATCCCGCTCTATGGCCCATTCAATAGCATCATTATTGATCATACCCATAATCATGATATGGCAATTGCCGGTGGCTGCTTTGTAAGCCTGTGCCGCCTCATCAGCACTGAAAACAGCAAAATAGTTGATTCCACAATCTTCAGCCATCGGCACAAATTGATTTATGCCATGGCCATAAGCATTTCCCTTTATAACAGAACAAAAGGTAACATCGGGACCGATCAGATCTTTGAAAAAAGAGACATTCTTTTGAAATGCTGTTTTACTGAGCTCCAGGTATGAAGGGGCAAGTTCGTCAGACATAGTTCGCTTATCCATTAATGCCGTTAATCTGTTTAATAATGTCTATAAAAATACTGATCCCGGTTCGAATCAGATCATCTGGAAAGTCATAGCGCGTTGAGTGCAGCGGAACATGCTTTTCACCCGCGCCCAGACCAAATATGGCTCCTTTGTAGCGAGAAGTAAATCGACCAAAATCTTCCGACCAGGGAAATGGTGACTCTTTCCAGTGAATATCCAGATCGTTGGCAGAGGCCGCCTGTTCAATCAATTTGTTACACTCAGTATCACTTTGCGTCGCTTCAAATAGCTCCGTCCAGCTTGTTTCAAATTTCAGGTCATGCGTTTGCGCTACATTTTCGACCAACTGTTCAGCTTTTTGGCACAATTCCTCCATCAGTTCATTTTGGTGTGTACGGATTGTGGCCCGAAATTCAGCATAACCCGGGGAGGTCCCAAAGGCGATCTCTCCCAACCGCGATTGAATGACCGTCACTTTTGCTGCATCGTCAAGGGGCGCAAAATATTGGGGAAAAGCAGAAAAATTCTGTATCAGCGATGCGAGGGCCAGGGCCGGACTCCGTCCATTTTCGGGATGTGCGGCATGCGATGTTTCCCCCTTCAGCTTTACCTCAAAACCTCTTGATGCCGAAGCGAACACCCCATCCCTAAGCACTACCTGGTGCAGGGGATATCCAGGCAGATTGTGCAGCGCAAAAATGTAATCCGGGTCTATACCTTCAAGCTTTTCATCATCCAGAATACGTTCAGCCCCCTGCCCGGTTTCTTCCGAGGGTTGAAACAACAGGTGTACTCTACCTTTTTGTGGACGAGAGTCACCCAACAAATCTGCTATACCGGCCACAATCGCCATATGGCCATCGTGCCCGCATTTGTGAGCTACCCCATCCGTAAGGGAGCGATATTCGAAGTCATTTTCCTCAGGTATGGGCAGGGCGTCCAGCTCGCATCGTATCATAATCTCCGGGCCTTCATTTTCACCCTCAAAAGTTGCAATAAGCCCGGTCTCCCCCAATCCTTCGATAATCCGATCCGGGGCACACTCCCTGAGTATCTCTGTTATTTTTTCCGCTGTTTCAATCTCTTTACCAGAAAGTTCCGCCAATTGATGCAACTGATGCCGCAAACCGACAATTTTTTCAAGAGTCTTATCAGTTAATAATGCCATATTCTGTAGTTCTAAATTTCAGAGAATGAGACAGATTCAGATACTTCTATATAATCTATAGCAGCCGGTAGTTCAGCTACTAAATGCCAAACATCGCATTTTCGATACTGAATGTTTGATAGGATTTCTGCCGCAGATTTGAATAAACCATGACAGGTAGCATAGGGGGCCCGAACTCAGCCGGTTACCGTAAAACGATAAGGCCACCTAAAGATTTTGACCTAGTAAAGGTTCCCTACAATCAAACGCGGATCAAGGTATTTTTCAAGTGCCAACTGGAGATTTTCTTCCGAAACCACACCCGGCATATCGGCTTCACCGGGATCTTCCAGCGAGAGTTGGAAATGAAGATGAGGTTCCCAGCCCCCATTTACCTGTTTACTTCCCACGTGACCAAGCAGTTCGCCGGCTTCAAATTGTTGTCCATCGGTTATGCCTTCCAGTGACGAACGACTGAGATGTCCATACAATGCAAAAAGAGTTGTCCCTTCAAGGAAGTGCTTCGTGACAATTGTAGGCCCATAATCTGCTTTACGGTCATTATCCCGGAAGTACGCAATTTCACCTTCGTAAAAAGCATAAACAGGCTCCCCAACCGGCGTCCAAAAATCAATCCCCATATGGATGTCCCTGCCGTTTTTATATTGTGGGCCCACATACATTCCCGGACGTTTTTCGTTGAACCGACCTATCCCCCAGGGCTTTTTCCGCTTTGGAGCAGGTTTGTATCCCCCCGTAAAATCAAAGATGTGCCACTCGCCATTGTACTTGACTACAGGACAAAAATTAAACTTATCAAAATCAATTGGCAGGTGATTGCTCATTCAACAATTTTGTCGATATAGTCGGAGTTCATGATGCCCAGCGCGCCCATATATTTTAGCCTGAACCGGATAAAATCCCCAACCTCATAGTCATTGCTGTTGTCGCCCACATCCAGCACCAGCATGTCTGAGCTGGCATCGGCTACTTTGATGTCATCATGCACATTGATAAGATGCTCGGGGTCGATGTCGAGGTACCCGATATCCAGGATGGCGCGATAGGATGTCTCCCCATAGTCCTCTTCATCAATATCGTATTTTTGCCCTTGGGGATTGACCCCAAGCTCTCCACTTGGCACTTTGGGCTTTTCAGAAATTTCAATGATCTGGGTATATAGCTCAAAAACGCCTTCATGCATGCCTGAAATAGTCCCGCCGGTAAACAGATTTTTACCAAAGAAAAGGGCCTCCCCGACCCGAAAATGGTTCACACCCTTCGGCAGGCGATTTTTGAGGACCAGCGGGATTGTAACCGTTGTTCCCCCGGATACCAGAGGTATATCTACATCAAAACGTAACTCGAGAATCTGCTTATACAACGACAGCTGGATCAGTTTGTCTTCATCAGGCATTACCCCGTGCATGCAATTCAAGTTCGTACCCAACCCGATTACCTCCACATTGGGAAGCTTGAATATCTTTTCATAAAAGTCGATGAGGTCTTCGCGCACCACCCCTTCCCGCAGATCCCCCATCTCAATCATCACAATAACTTTATGAATCTTGTCTTGTCTTTCTGCCTCCTCAGAGAGAGCATGCAGGGTAGAAAGTTCGGTATTCAGGCTGACGTCAGCATACCTTACTACTGATTCAATAATATCTTTTGGCGGAGGCTTGATGTAGATCGTCAGGGTTTCGGGATCGATGTTCTTGATCTTCTCAAGATTACTGATACGGGAATCATGCATCTCCTTGACACCCAGATCTGCCACCTCTTTCAGGTAAGGCTCATGCCCACACAATAGCTTGGTTGTGATGCCCCACTTGATACCATTCTTTTTGAACAGTTTATCCAGGTAATTATAGTTATCGCGCAGTTTGTCGCGATACAGCTTAAGATAAGCCATGCTATTTTTTCAACCTCATTTCGAGATATTTATTGGTAAATCCGTACTTTTTGTACAGATGCACCGCGGGATTATGTTCCTCAACGTGTAAAGCGATGTCTCCGTCAACTGCTTCAATTATTCGTTCCATCAATTGAGAGCCTAAACCTTCTCCTCGATTCTCTCGGTGAACGGCAATATAGACCAGAATATTCTCCGGAATATAGCCTTGCATATTGGTATTGTTGATTATTACGGCCCCGGCGATATGCCCCTTCTCGTGAGCAATCAGGATTAAGCCATCCTGCCCTTCATTATCACCATAGGCATAACCAATACAGTTTAAAATATGCTGTTTTTCATCTCCAAATTCATCCAGATGTTTATATAAAAAATCAGCAATATCTTCTCTGCTGAAATTTGTAGGATTCTCCGAATCGGAATAACTTATATCAAAATTCATTTCTGTTACTTAGAGTTCACGAGTTCTTCCGTTACCTCAATGTCTTCTTTGTCTAATACAGGTTCTCGCTCTTTTTGATCCGGGAATGCCATTGAAAGTGCGATAAAAGCAATAGCCGAGGCACTTATTCCGAATACATTGGCATCTAATCCAGCCGGTAACTGCTCCAAGAACACCTCAAGAGAAACCGTGGTTCCACCACCCAGCAGCATGGCTGCTATCGCCCCGAAACTACTGCTTTTGTCCCAATAGAGAGCACCTATGGTGGGGACAAACAATCCCGACACCATAAAGGCGTATGAATACAACATCATATCAAGAACGCTGGTCATGCTTGTGGCAATGAGCAGTGCCGCCGATCCAATAATGAGCGTCGTTACCTGAGAAAATCGTAAAAATTTATCACTTTCATGATCAACATCTGTAAAATACCCGATAATATCTGATACTACATTCCCGGAAGCTGCCATTAGACAACTATCTGCCGTAGAAAGAATGGCTGAGAAGTAGGCAGACATCATGATTCCCATCAGTCCCACCGGCAGTACTGTTCGCAGCAACATGGGCAGACCAGTTTCGGGGTCTGTCTCTGAAATGTTTGCCGCTCCGAGGTAGTCGAACATCCCCTGTGCGGCCGCAACCTTGGCAAAAAGCCCCAGAAAGACGCCCATAAATGCCATCACAGGCCACTCAAAGAGCCCAGCCATATACCAGGCTCTTTTAGCTGTCTTTTCATCGTTACAGGCGTATATTCGCTGATAGAGTGTCATCCCCACAAACCAGATCGGGATGATCGTCACGCCCCAGTAAACAACTTTCTGCCATGTTAAATTAGACATGGAAAGCAGGCTCGGGTCGACGGAACTCTGTATCGCCTCCCATCCGCCAATGGCAGTGTAAGAGACCGGAAGCCCTATAAATATTAATCCGATCATCAATATGGCCCACTGGATGGTATCGGTATAGATTACGGCTTTGAGCCCTCCCATCACGGTATACAATACTGCTACAGAACCCATAATGATGAGGGCTGTTTGCAGGTCCAGGTTGGCAAATGTACCGTTAGCCAGTTTCGCCCCGGCTAGGATCTGTGAGCTGGTAAACCCGGCATACCCCACGGCCGAAATGACCCCTGCAACAAGGGCCACATGAGGATTAAAGTAATATTTGAATATTTCCGGAAAGGTATACGCTTTATCGAAAACCTTATTCCCTTTCACTTTGGGAATCAATAATACGGCAGCCATCCAGGCCCCGAGCAGACCGGTAAAGAGCATCCAGGATCCGGAAACCCCCATCACAAATCCAAGCCCACCCAAGCCAATCGAAAAGCCGCCGCCCACATCAGTGGCAACTACGGATAAACCCACATGCAGGCTACTCATCTTTCTGCCGCCTACATAATAGTCGTCGGCACCCTTATTGTGCTTGAAAAAGAAGAGTCCAAATCCGAGGAGAGCGATCATGTAGAGAATAAAAATCGTCAGGTCGATCCAATGCATAAGACAGGCGTTATTATAGATCGCTGATGAAAGAGGAGTCAAAAATACTCATGCAAGACACATTCGTTGGTTTTACCAACAACATCATAAATGACGATATGGAAAATTCGTGTTCAGGATTCCACTTACAATCCAAAGATACTTTCTGCTACCTATTTATGTTAGATTGTTTCCGTCACTCATTGGTATCCAAACGTGCTGGTCAGGAAAATTATTCTGATTTACCAGCCGGCGGAAATACTTGAGAAGCGCTTGGAATCTGTTTAACAACTTCAAATCCGCCATCTTACAAAGAACTTAGTGGCGGGGCAGGATTCGAACCTGCGTCCGCCAGCCGGCGGATATAAGCCCGTTGAGCTACCAGCAATAAAATTCATTCCGCCTTTTACCAGACTTATCAAAACTTAATAGTGGCGGGGGCAGGATTCGAACCTGCGACCTTCGGGTTATGAGCCCGATGAGCTACCAGCTGCTCTACCCCGCGATGAAGTGACTAAATATACAGGTATTAAATGAGGGATGTCAAAAAATAACTTATGAAATCGGGATGGACTCTTTCTCCTACCAAAGACGTTCTTCCATAAGCTCGCCACCTACAACTTTCTTGTGGATTTTCGTATCGTTTTCAGGCGTTTCGGGGTGCTTTTAAATTTGATGGGGGCCTTTGCAGAACCCCTTGTTTTGGGGATTTTTCCCAAAACCGATAGGTTTAATCGAACATCGCCAATTTTTAACTCAAATGGAATCTTTTTATGTCGGATAAGCGCCATCAGCTCAGTATTTT
>NZ_JAMQKA010000073.1:0-17572 GCF_031569985.1 Aliifodinibius sp. S!AR15-10
AATACTGAGCTGATGGCGCTTATCCGACATAAAAAGATTCCATTTGAGTTAAAAATTGGCGATGTTCGATTAAACCTATCGGTTTTGGGAAAAATCCCCAAAACAAGGGGTTCTGCAAAGGCCCCTTGTAATTGTTATTAATCTGCGTAATCCGCCATATGCGGGTATATATACTCTTGCTTCAGATTAATCAGATTACCAAACTGTGCAATGATTTTGTAATCATTCAGGGAAATTCGGGGTCATTTCTTGGACTTCCCATTCATTCTTCTAATTTATGTGCAAAATTACTGCATTGGCTTGCAGGGACGTGCATCATCGATGGAGATAATTCCAATATGATGCAAAATAATATCTAATCTAAAACAACCATTATTATGTCTACAAGAGAACGAGTTATTATTAATGAGCTACCCGAGGATGTTGAATATCGATTCGTCAGGGACCGGGATAATCCGCCGCCCTATTCATCACTGGGCAGAGACCAGTCCACAACCTTCCAGCCGGGTCACTATTACCTTGAGCTGAAGGTGGAAGAGGGGAGCCAAATCAGCACTTCATTTCACCATTTTATAACAGTTCAGAGCGTAACTGCTGAGCCCGGGAATGAAGGAAATGACCTCTATTTTTATCACCTTATAGTACCCGATCTACAGGAGGATACGGTAGAAGGAGGCGATGAAGATATTGCTCTTATTCAACCTGATGGGACAGAAGAATAGGCTTATCATCTGATTTAGACGGGCAGTTTCATTTAAAACTGCCCGTTTCTATCAAATAAATTATGTTGGCAGTGAAAACAATCCGGTCTATCTATTTAATTATTGGGATGGTATTCCTATCGGTTGTGGCTGAAGCACAGCGTATACCGGAAGGCAAAAGCCCAGCGATGTATAGTCTGCCACCAGTGCAGAATTTTACTAATGATGATTATGATAGTTATATCCAAAACTGGGATATCACACAAGACTCGACCGGTAAAATATTGGTTGCCAATATTGGTGCGGTATTGGAATTTGACGGTGTTAATTGGAGAAGTTCAACTATTACTAACCATCGAACTCTTTCCATTGAGCAAGCTAATGACGGGCGTATCTATACAGGAGGGATAGGAGAGTTGGGGTATTTAACATCATCTGAAGAAGACTCCACTATCACACGGTCTTATCATTCGTTGTTGAGTAAAATTCCGAAGGAATATCGCGATTTTCAGGCAGTATGGAATGTTATTGCAGCAGGTCAGAATGTGTTTTTTAGGACGAAAGCCTACCTGTTTCAGTTTAAAAATGACACGATACATGTGCACCATCCAGCCAAAGAGTTTAACACAGCTTTTCGCGTTAACAACAAAATGTACATTGATACGGAAACTGAAGGTTTGAAGGTGTGGCAGGGGCAACGGCTGAAAACCATTCTGGATAAACAAATGTATTCCAATGAAAGAATTTTTTCAGTACTGCCATACAAATCTGATCGTCTGCTCATAGCCTTCCGTGAAAAAGGGTTAACTGTTTTTGACGGAACAGAATTACAACCGATTGGTGGTGAGGTAAACAGGTATTTATCTGATCACAAGGTATATACTGGTTTGAGTCTGCCGGACGGAACCTACTTGTTTGGTACGCTGAACGGCGGGATTGTACGTGTAGACAAAAATGGAAATTTTATCAGCATCTTAGCCTCTGAAAATGGTCTTCAAAATAACCAAGTGCATAATCTCTATCTCGATGATGAGCAAAATGTGTGGGCTGCATTTAACAATGGATTAAGTAAAATTGATTATTTGAGCCCCGCGCGCCAGGTATCTGAAAACTCAGGATTAGAAGAAACAGTGTTCGCCACCTACAGGGCTAAAGGGAAATTATTTGCTGGCACAAAAAGTGGATTGAAAGTACAGGATTTTCAAAATAACTCACGAGAAATTCTAACACAGAGAAAGTTCCGTACCGCCCAAAACGTTCCGGACCGCTGTATTGATTTTAGCTCAGCAGCTGACAGCGTATTGGCTATTTGTGAGGGGAACTTGTTTAGCATAAAAAATCATCAGGTAATTGAGTTGATTGGCGGTGGTTCTATGATGATTATAGAGCAATCTAACTTGGATGAGGATATCTATTACATGGGCATGCGAGAAGGAGTCAAAGTGGTACGCATTGAAAACGATCAGCTCACAGATTTAGGGAGAATTCCGGGCATTGAATTTGAGCCGAATACAATCGTTGAAGATAGCCTGGGTGCATTATGGTTGGGAACAATTTCACATGGTCTGTTCAAGGTTGAGAATCTGGAGCTGCAGCAGGGGAATTTGAATGATGCTGAAGTTTTCCATTATCCCGTTCCCCATAATAATAGCAACCAGAGCCTCAGGGCTTTTAATATTTCCGGTAAAATGGTTTTGGGCACTTCCTCTGGATTGTTCACTTATGATATGCAGAAAGATTCCCTGGTGCGCGATTCCAGCTACGCCGATTTCCTGGCTGAGAAGGGCCGGCAGGTATACTACATGGAGGAGGGCCAGGAGGGCAATATCTGGGTTCGGTCAAACCGCGAGAACCAGTTGTTGATCAAGGAGGACGATGACTACCGGTTGCATGTGGGCGGACTAGAACGGATCGATACGGAGCAGCTTAACGAGATTTATGTGGATGGCAAGGGGCTGGCGTGGTTTGCCACGGAGAACGGCCTGATCAGGTACGACCTGCATAAGGACCTGGCCTTCCCGGCCTCTGATATTTCCTTTGATGCGATGGTCCGGGAGGTGCTGGCCAATGGAGATTCGCTGATCAACGGCGGACCGCCTAAAAAAAAGTACACACTGGATTATGAAGATAACGAACTGCGCTTCACCTATGCCGCCACCAGCTTTGAAGCACCCGAGCAAAACCAGTACCAGGTGTGGCTTGAGGGTTTTGACGATGGGTGGAGCGACTGGACGAGCGAGGTTCAGAAAGACTATACCAACATCCCGGAGGATCATTACACATTCCATGTGAGGGCACGAAATGTGTATGGCACGGTCAGTAGCAGCGACCAGTTTTCGTTTACGGTGCTGCCTCCGTGGTATCGCACAATATGGGCCTACCTGGGCTACCTGCTGTTGGCCGGGGGCGTGCTGTATGGGATCCACCGGTTCCGGGTCAACCAGATCTTAAAGGAGCAGCGTATCCGCAATAACATTGCCAGCAACCTGCACGACGAGGTCAGTGCCACGCTCAGCTCCATCAGCTATTTTACGCAGGCGATCCGCCAGACCAAGGATAAAGCCCGGGAGCAGCGCTTTGTCAACCTTATTGCGGAAAGTACTTCTGAGGCGAAAGAGAAAATAACCGACATCATCTGGTCGATCGATCCAGAAAATGACGACTGGGTGAACCTGTTGGCCAAGTGTCGACGCTTTGCCTCCGACCTGCTGGAAAGCAAGAACATGGATTATGAGCTGGATATCGATCGCGACATCAACCGTCCACTGGAACTGGAGGTCCGCCAGCATCTGTGGCTCATCTTCAAAGAGATGGTCACCAACGCCGCCCGCCACTCAGGCGCCGACAAGGTGGAGGTGAAATTCAGCTATCAAAAACGAATGTTGAGGTTGGCAGTGCAAGATAATGGGGCGGGTTTTAACCCCAAAGGCGTGGAAGAGGGAAATGGCGTCAAGAACATCCGGGCACGTGCTGAAAAAATCGGTGCCGACATCATGCTGGCATCCGAACCCGGGCTGGGCACACGCTGGGAGATGCGGCTCGATTTGTAATGATAGTTATGAGTCTTGAGTAATGAGTAAAATTGGTACTAATCACGATTCAAAATTAAGCACCAGACTTAACGCTTAAAACTTAATACTTAAGACTCACTAATACTGCCTTTTTATGTAGTGAGGTTTGCACCGCTGTTTGATACTTTTATGTCAAATTAGGAGCTAGTTATGACTGGAAAAGATCAATCACTTATAAAGATCATTATCATTGAGGACAACCGCTATATGCGGGAAGGGTGGAAGACGATCCTGGATTTTGAGGACGATTTCGTGGTGATAGGCAGCTATGAGTCATGCGAAGAGGCGTTTGAGTCTGACACACTGGCCAAGGGCGACCTGGCGCTGATGGACATTGAACTGCCGGGTATGTCCGGCATTGAGGGAGTAAAGAAATTACGGCGCCAACATCCCGACCTCATCATCATTATGGCCACGGTCTTTGATGACGACAAGCATGTCTTTGATGCCCTTTGCGCCGGCGCGGTGGGCTACCTGATGAAAAAGGTGTCGCCCGAAGATTTGATTAAAGCTATTCATGATGCGCACGAGGGGGGATCGCCAATGACGCCCAACATCGCACGCAAGGTGATCAATACTTTTCACAATACGTCAGCAGAAGATAACGAGGCAAACTTGAGTGAACGAGAGCTGGAAATCCTTGAGGAGCTTGCGAAAGGAAAATCGTATGCCAAGATTGGTGAAAGCATCTATCTCTCCGTCGACGGCGTGCGATATCACATCCGTAATATTTACAAGAAACTTGAGGTTAATTCCCGGACCGAGGCGGTCTCAAAGGGCATCTCCCAGCGGCTGATAAACCCGGAGTGAGATAATAGACCTGTGTGAATTGATGAGTTAACGTGTATTGCTTTAGCATCTATCTTATCAGAGCCAAAAACAAGTTTGTTATTCTGTTTATCCACAGCGGGAATTAATTCCCGCGCAAGTGATAAGGCATGATCTACATTAGCCGTTATTGCCTGATATTCTAATCGAGAAATGCGTCGAAATATCTCTTCCGAAAGATAACATCTCATAACCATTACCAATCAAACTTGTAACGGTTTTCCTCCTAATTCCTGCTTTATCCCAATTCTATAGTCGTAAGTGTCCAAAATACTACATGATTAGGTAGTGCATCGAATAGTCCTGTATGATAGATTGATGGCGGAGTTCGACAGAGAACTCGAGTAACAATTTCTTATCCCCAAGATAAGAACCCCGAATAGAGGGACCTTATTCTTCAGCGCTGTTCATCTTGAGAGCTAACCTTCTCATCCCGGCGGTTGAACACTGCCGGGACTTTTTTATCCTTTTGCAGATCTGGGCCGATCTCTTATCTTTTATCTAAATCTACAACCAAACGCTGATTCGTGAGTTCTTCAATTCGTATTGCATCCGGACAGGGGTTCTGGGGCGATCTTCCCAATGCTCCCATCGATCAAGTGAGGAAAGGGCCGATCGACTACTTGGTAATGGACTACCTGGCTGAAGTCACCATGTCTATCATGCAGAAACAGCGCTCGCGAAATCCCGATCGCGGGTATGCTCATGATTTCGTGAGCCTGGTCGGCAAGATCCTTCCCGATATTTCAGAGCGTGGAATAAAGGTAGTAACCAATGCGGGGGGCGTAAATCCAGATGCATGTAAAGATGCGATTCTCGATATCGTCAGACAGCAGGAGATTAACGATATCACGGTAGCCGTGGTCGATGGAGATGATATTCTGCCCGACATAGATCAGTTGGTGGAGTCAGGGCATCACCTGCACAATATCGATACTGGGGCTCCGATCACCGATGTTAAAGATGACCTGCTTAGTGCAAATGTGTATCTCGGGAGTAGGCCGATTGTGGAAGCCCTTCAGCAGGGCGCCGATATCGTTATTACCGGTCGCGTGTTTGATGCCGGTCTAATTCTGGGCCCGATGATGTATGAGTTCGGATGGGCGTGGAATGATTGGGACAAAGTTGCTTCCGGGATTGTGGCCGGACATATCATAGAATGTGGGGCACAGGCTTCGGGTGGTAATTTTACGGACTGGGAAGAGGTTGATGATTTTGTGAATATCGGTTTCCCCATTATTGAGGCTAAGGCGGATGGCACGTTTGTAGTGACCAAGCATGATGGCACCGGAGGACTGGTGAACGAGATGACCGTCAAAGAGCAATTAATTTATGAAATAGCAGATCCCGCGGCATATCTTACACCCGATGGGATAGCGGATTTTACCTCCGTTCAACTGCAACAAGAGGGGGAAAACAGGGTGCAGGTATCAGGTGTAATGGGGAAGCCCACAACGGATAGTTACAAGGTTTCCGCGAGCTACAAAAGAGGCTACAAATTAAGCTCAACTTTGGTATATTCATGGCCTAATGCGCTGGGAAAAGCCCGGAAAGCCGGCGATATTTTGCAGGACAGGGCGAAAGCGCTGAATCTGGAGATCGGGGAATTCAACGTTGAGTTTATCGGTTTTAATGGGACCAGTGAAGAACTTGTGACAGAAGAAGCACTTGCAAAAGACTTTGATGAAATTGAACTGCGCGTTTCTGTTTCAGGTGATGATAGAGTAGATATTGACCGGTTTGGGAAAGAGATCGTCCCGCTGGTGCTAACGGGTCCCAGTGGCGTTACGGGGTATGCCGGTGGACGACCCAAGGCGACAGAAGTAGTAGCGTACTGGCCGGCACTTCTTGATAAAAAAGTAGTGCAACCCCGGACAAGAATTTTCAAGGTTTAAAATTCGAAATTGGAATACGTTGTCTTACAGCATTCCACAGATTTTGTCAATCTGTTTCAATTTCAGATTTATAGCCTACGATTTGCTATTTTATTTATAAGTGTGAACTAATTATAAAATAATATCATAGAATGAAGATAGGAATTATTGGAGCAAGCCTGGCAGGATTAGTTGCAGGTAAAAAGCTGGGTCGTGCAGGCCATGACATCACAATTATAGAAAAAAACAGGACCCTTGGAGGTCGCCTGGCGACGTTGGACGATGGCAATGGAAACCTGTTTGATTATGGCGTTTCCCACTTCCACGCACGTAAAAAAGATTTTAAAACGTTTGTGAATTATCTGGAAGAGGAAAAAATTGTACAGGAATGGTCTTCACGATTTGAATATTTCGACGGAGAACAGCTCCATGATTTGAATCCCAATCGTTCCCCCGAACTGCACTACTCATCTACCAACGGATTCAGTAAAATTGCAGACAAATTGAGTCGCTGGGTCGATATTAAATCTTCTGTTCAGGCTGGCGGTCTTACCTATATTGGAGATGACCGGACCAAAAAACGAGCCTGGATGATCAACCTGACTGATATCAGTGTCTTTGAATGTGATGCGGTAATAATTGCCACTCCTGCTATTCAGGCATATGGAATATTGCTTACAGCACAAGATGAAACTCCGGCACGCCGCATACTTCGTCATGTCGATGAGTTTCAGTACGATCCTTCGTTCACTATTATGGCAAGTTATGAAGATCAAGGCGTGCCTGAGTGGGATGCTGTTGAATGCCTGGATGAGAACCTGAAATGGATTATCAATGAGTCTACCAAGCGGAATAATGCCGATACTTCATTGGTTATTCATTCAGCAGCCTCATTTGCGAGAAAAAACAAAGAGCAAGATCCTGAACAGATTGCTAATCAATTATTGCAGCATGCAGCAGATGTCACCGGTGAAAGCTGGATTAGCCAGCCAAAAGCAAAGCATTTCCACCACTGGAAGTATGCGAGTTGTAAAAACCCTATAGATGAAGACTTTATGGAACTTGAAATGGACGAAGCCCCGTTAGCTATTATTGGTGACTATCTTGGCGGAAACTCCGTTGAAAGCTCATATCTGTCTGGGTTGCGTCTGGCAGAATACTGGAATGAAAAATATGAGTTGGCCGAGGTTTAGACTTCCCTTTCAATATTTACTGTAATGCTAAATAATTGTTTATATTAAATATAATCATGGTATATTGCAGTTAATAACAATTATCGGAGGGAGTTGAAATCAGCTGTCATAAAATAATATTGGCTGCCCTATAAAGACCTCTCTTTAAACATTTTTTGATCTCTAAATCCCTACTTCCCTTGACTGGCTCACTCAAAAAGCTCAATAAATATTTTAAGAAGTACCTGGGGACCATCATTTTGGGATCCTTGTTTCTTGTGGCGTCCAACTTCTTTTTGGTGTGGATACCCATATTTATTCGGCGTACCATCGATGAAGTGGCTGCCCTGGAGAATAAAACCGGTGACTATCAGGGGCTCGTTGATGTGCTCTTCAGCAACCAGGCAGGGGCTATACTTGCTGAAAACGCCCTGTTACTGGTTGGGGCTGTGGTGGCATCGGGTCTATTACTGTTTGCCACCAGGCAGACCCTGATCGTTACATCCAGGAAAATAGAATTTGATCTCCGCAATGACATCTTCGATAAGTTGCTGGAACTGCCGCAACGATTTTTCAGTGAATATAAACAGGGTGAAATCTACGTTCGTGCCACCGAGGATATTTCGAAAGTACGTGAGTATTTTGGCCCCGCCTTCATGTATACGATCAATACGATTTCTCGGGCGGGATTTGTTATTACAATGATGATCATTGTGAGCCCGGAATTAACCTTCTGGGCGTTGTTGCCACTTCCGCTGCTTTCTGGTTTTGCCTATTGGATCAGCGGTTACATCAACGATCATTCACGCATTATCCAGGAACAGTACTCCAATGTGGCCGGCCGGGCGCAAGAGGCGTTTTCAAGTATACGTCTGATTAAGGCCTACAATCGTGAGGTATATGAGCAGCAGCGTTTTGAGGATGAAAGTGAATCCTACCGCCAGAAAAAGCTGAGGCTCGACATGGTGGAGTCGATGTTTCATCCCGCACTGAATTTCTTGATTGGTATTTCCATCATCCTTGTTATCTGGAAAGCGGGACAATATGTTATTGAAGGTACGTTAACGGTGGGTAACATCGTTGAATATGTAGTTTATGTAGGATACCTGACATGGCCGGTTGCTTCGCTCGGGTATACCGTAAACCGGTTTCAGCGCTCTATGGCTTCATGGAATAGAGTTGACCAGGTACTCACAGAAAAGGTGGAGATCAGTGATGATCACGTCACAGATGCCTCAATCGAGGAGTTAAAGGGCGATATTGAGTTTATAAATGTTTCTTTCAAATATCCCGGGGCTGAGGCTTATGCCATCAAAGATGTGAATCTTAAAGTAAAAGCTGGCCAGAATGTGGCCATTGTGGGGCGAACGGGTAGTGGAAAATCCACGTTGGTCCAGCTGATTCCACGACTTTTTGATCCTACGGATGGAACAATTTTGATCGATGGAAGTGATATTAACAAGGTGCCGGTTAAAAAATTAAGAGCAGAAATAGGTTTCGTGCCCCAAGATACTTTCTTATTTTCCGACTCGATTGGCGAAAATATTGCTTTTGGCACGGAGGAAGCGTCTGAAGAGCAGATACATAATGCCGCTGAAAAGGCACAAGTCCGTGAAAACATTATGGACTTTGACAAACAATTTGAGACTATGCTCGGTGAGCGGGGTATAACGCTTTCCGGGGGACAAAAACAACGAACAGCCATCGCAAGGGCTTTAATCCGAGATCCTAAAATTATTGTCTTGGATGATTCGTTGAGTGCAGTTGATACCAAGACTGAAGAGGCAATTCTTCAACATCTGCGAAATGAATTGGAAGGACGCACAACTATAATGATTAGTCATCGTATTTCTACCATTAAAGACGCTGACATCATTTATTACATGGAAGAAGGAACTATTAAGGAATTCGGTACACATGATGAACTTCTACAAAAAGAAGGTAGATACTCAGCCATGTATAAAAAACAACTACTAGAAAAAGAATTGGCTGAAATTTAATATAAACCAGAAACAAATCGGGGTCCTATTGCTTGAACGCAATTCCCCCAACGTAAAATACGGGAGTAACAATAATGATTATCGTACCACTTGGCGTTGCATCAGCAACACCCACGGCAACTAGACATTTAGCATCAGTAGCAGTTTGGAGAGAGGGAAGCATTTTCTTGTTCGATTGCGGAGAAAATACCCAAATGCGCATGTTGCAGGGGGGGATGAAACGCTCCAAAATCGAATGTATATGCATATCTCACTTCGACACAGACCACTATTCGGGTCTTATCGGGCTGCTTTCCACACTGCAGTTACAGCGAAGAGATCAAAAACTAACTATTGCCGCTCCTAAAGGCATCAAGGAATATGTGGAATTCAACATCGAGTTTGCTGGAATCGATCTGAACTATCCTGTTGAGTATGTTGAGATTGAGGAAGGATTTGAACATGAACGCGTGTTGGATGAGGACGAATATTATATAGAAGCTCGTCCACTGAACCACTCTAAATTTTGTGTAGGCTATCGGTTCCAGGAAAAAGACAAGCCTGGCAAAGTGGATGCCGAGAAAGCTAAGGAACAGGGCATTTCCGAAGACTGGCAATACAAAGAGTTGAAAGCAGGCAATGATGTGGAGCTCGATGACGGGACCATCGTCAAGTCACATGATATTGTAGGACATCCGCGACCGGGCGACAGCTTTGCCTATATCACGGATACCAAGTATCATCCAAACTCTGTAAAGCTTGGGATGAATACCAATGTGCTTATGCACGAAGCTACATTTAGTGACAGCCTCTCTGACAAAGCGGAAGAAACCGGGCACTCAACTGCGAAAGATGCGGCCCGTGTAGCTAATGAGGCGAAGACAAAGCTGTTGGTTCTGACGCACTTCTCCGCACGCTACACCAACCAGTATGTATTGCTGAGAGAAGCACGTGATGACTTCTTCCCGACCTGGGTGGCCACTGAGCTTCGACCGATATTTACCGATCCCGCCCATGAGAAAGGAATCATCCAGCCGAAAGTGTACCTGAAGGAGATCAACAACGGCGGAGGTAATAAAAATAACAATAAGAACCGCTCGAAAGGCAAAAGCCGAAGTAGTGGAAAGCGGAAGAAAAAGAAACGTTTTAGAAAACGAAAGAGTTCTAAGAGCAGCAGCCGTTCCCGGTCAAAATCTAGCAGTAACTCTAAGAAAAGCAGTCGGAAAAGCAGGAGTAGTAAAAGCAGTTCCCGCAGTTATAACAATAATAACCAAAATAACGGCGGAAACGATGATCAGCGTAAACCAAAGCATATTACGCCTCGTACTCCTTTTGATGATTTCGATCGTTTCTAAAACGCAAACATAGTAAGTGAGCACTTCGAATCGTAGTGATAAGGCCGTCGACAGGGATCTGCTTCGGCGGCTTTATTCTTTTATAGAGCCTTACAGATGGTATGTCTTGCTGGGCATCGTATTGACGCTGGTAGCGTCTTTCTTGGGGACGGTACGTCCCAAGTTGACCCAGATAGCAGTGGACGAATACATCCGGACCAATGATCTTGAAGGTCTGCTTTGGATTATTTTTCTGCTGGGGCTTGCACTGATTGGCGAATTTATCATCCTGGTGGCCAATACCTATCTTACTCGCTGGTTTGGGCAGGGCACCCTGTTCAGCCTTCGGAATGCGGTATTTGAGAAGATACAGTCGCTCCACGTCCAGTTCTTTGATAAAAATCCCATCGGCAGACTTATCACTCGAACCACCAGTGATATTGAAGCCCTGAGTGAGCTGCTCAGCGATGGGGTAGTGAATATGATAGGAGATCTGTTCCGGATTTTCTTCATTCTCTACTTTATGTTTAGTATGAGCTGGGAACTCACCCTGGTGTCGATATCGGTACTGCCTATCCTGTTTTATGTGACCTTCTGGTTTAAAGCCAAAGTTCGGGTTGCTTTTTTGAATGTGCGCGACCAGGTAGCCCGTCTCAACTCGTTTGTGCAGGAACATATCAACGGCATGGATATTGTTCAGCTTTTCAACAAGGAGGAGCGAGAACGCAAGCGCTACCGGGCGATTAACGAAGATCATCGGGAGGCTCACATTGACACTATTTTTTATTACGCGATTTTTTGGCCTGCTATCGAGGTGATTTCCAGTCTTGCCCTGGCATTGGTGATCTGGTATGGTGGAGGCCGCGCGCTCCTTGGTGAGGTGACTTTTGGTATACTGCTGGCTTTTGTTCAATACGTACGCCAGTTTTTCCGCCCAATACAGGGGATTTCGGAAAAGTTCAATACCCTGCAATCGGCGTTAGCTTCTTCTGAACGTATTTTCAATGTTTTGGATACGAAGAATGCAATTGCTGATCCTGAACGGCCTAAGCAAATTGAAGATTCCAGGGGCCACATCCAGTTCAAGAATGTCTGGTTCAGTTATAACAAGGATGAACAGGTGCTCAAGGATGTCTCTTTTGAGGCCAATCCTGGGGAGACCGTGGCAATCGTTGGGGCAACCGGCGCTGGTAAAACGACGATTATCAACCTGCTGATGCGCTACTATGATATAAACGAGGGCGCAATCACGTTGGATGGGGTTGACATCCGGGATCTGAAATTAAAGGATCTTCGTTCGCATTTTGGGATGGTACTCCAGGACAACGCGCTGTTTTCGGGTAGTATTATGGAAAATATTACGCTCGGGAATCCGAATATTGATGAAGATAAGGTGTTAAAGGCTTCCCGGGAGGTGCAGGCACACCATTTTATTAAAAAGCTACCTAGTCAATACGAATATGAGTTAAACGAACGTGGCACTTCGCTGTCTATGGGGCAGCGCCAGCTGATCTGTTTTGTTCGGGCCATGGTCTACGATCCCCGCATTTTGATTTTGGATGAAGCTACCTCCAGTGTGGACTCAGAAACCGAAGCTCTTGTCAACGAAGCCTGTGACCGTATGATGAAGGGGCGTACCTCGATCGTTATTGCCCACCGTCTTTCCACAATACAGGGTGCTCATAAGATTTTGGTTATGCACAAGGGGGAGATCAGGGAAACGGGGTCACATTCGGAGCTCCTGGAGAAAAGCGATGGTATTTACCGGAAGTTGTATGAGCTTCAATATAAGGATCAGCTGTTGCCTGAAACGGAGCCTCAAACTGCTAAATAACGGTCCTATTTTTTTGATGAATAAAAATAAAACGCCGATTTTCACATCGGCGTTTTAACTTTGTGTTCTGATAATATACCGTCATACGGAATCAGAAATAACTCTCTAAAAGCCTAAACCTAAATAATAACTCTCTCTAATCACCACTCTCTGTTGATAGCCTTATTCTCTCAGTGAATGTTATAAGTTGGTAACCGAATAGTTAATTTTCCTCTTGTTGTAATTACCTATAGGAATTTTCGAAAGCCTGGTATTATTTCCTAGTTAGAAAGGCCTAATCTAACTTATGATTTATAATGGTTTTTTTGAGAGAGTGGAGTCAAACTCAGAGTGCTTATAATTTTTGATATAAATCAGGTTCACCGGAATAGTTTATATTCATTTAAATAGTCTAGAAAAAATAAGAAATCTCCTTTTATTTCAGAGTATCGATTCCTTATATTTGCAGTTCTTGCCGGTGTGGCGGAATTGGTAGACGCGCGCGACTCAAAATCGCGTTCCCTCTGGGAGTGAGAGTTCGAGTCTCTCCACCGGTACTCCACCATAAGTAGGCCTTTCTAAGAGTGTTAAACGGCTGTTAGATCGCTTTAAAAGCGGATATGACAGCTTTTTTTGTTTCCTTTTCTCGCACATCAAAGGAACAGGAGGGAACGGATTGTACCATCTTTCCCTGAAATGGGGTGCAATTTGGGGTACAATGGGGTGCAATAAAAAAACACCCAAAATTATGGCATCACTTAAGGAAAGAGGAAGGTACTATTACATACGATTTTCAAAGAATATAAACGGGGAAAGACATCGTGTTACCAAGAGTTTGGGGATCCGTTATAAAGAAAAAGCCCTGGAAGCTTTAGAGAAACTTGAAGAGATGGAGGAACGTGGTGAGATCGACCCCTATTCTGATCAATTTGATCCACAAAAAATCTGGAGCGAGCCCAATATCAGCATGAGATGTTAAATAGTCTGACAACCCTTCGTGAAGCGGCTGATTTCTTTTACAAACGCAAACAACACCTTTCTAAACGAACGGTAAAAATTGATGCTAAATCGCTGGCTGATATGGGTACTTTTCAAAGGGCCGTAGAATTATTCATGCAGCATCACTAGTGTCCGGTTTAAACTCATTGGGGCTCAATGAGTTATAGAACGAAGCGTAAAATTTGTGAGAAATTTCTCAAAAAGTTGTGTTTAAACGTCATATACCTACATTTTGTCATCCTAAAATATTTATAGCTGTGAGTAAAATAGTAGTCCCATAAAAACATTTTCATTGAATACGCAACCTCAGTGCAGGTTACAAATTTCAATAAATGGTTTTGATTTCAAATCGATAAAAAATAAAAAATCTATAACTCATTGTTACACAATGAGTTATGCAGAATTATTTTTTCTTTACCCGGACACTAGTGATGCAGCATAGTGAAATTCATGACTTGCCTCCTAGATCGGTCGGTTTATATCATTTTGAAGATTTTCTATACAGACCTGGTATAAAAGCCTCGACCCGCCGCTTTTACTACCGGCAGCTTCGAGTATTCTGGAATTATTTGCGAGATAGGGGGATTGTTGAAAAGGACTACTTCAAACAGCTCAGGAAAGATTTGCCTAAACCCAAGGAGAATACCCGGTCAAAAATGATTTCTGAGGAAGAGCTTTTTAAAGTGTTTGAAGCTTTTGACAAAGATGTAGAACGAAAGATGGAGTTACCTGGGTATCACAAAGGTTTTGTCCAGCATTGGTTCAAACCAATGCTAGCTACATACTTTTATGGTGGATTCCGACGTGCAGAGGTTGCCTACGATGAAGATCTCCCGTACAGTGGGTTGAAGGGAGAAAATTTAGAATACATCGATGGGAAACTCGAAATGATTTATCTCCCCCCCCCCGTAAGGGACGCACTGAACGTATGGTACCCATTTCCCAAAAATGGAAAAGCTACCTCATGCCTTATCTTGAACAACGCGGTCCAATCGGGCAGGATAATTATGTTTTTGTATATAATCGTAAATCAAAAAAGGGTTGGCCCGTCACCAGTCGACAGGTATACAGAGTATTCAAAGATTATCTGGAGAAAGCAGGTTTACCCAAGGAACGGACGATACACGGCATGAGACATCGTCGTATTACTACATGGCTGGAAGATGGATTTTTGTTGAAAGAGGGACAATTAATGGCGGGCCATTCTTCCGCTAGTGTAACCGAAGGGTATACACATTTAGTGGGTAAAAACTTATTGGAAAAACAACGAGAAATTGAGAGAAGAGAGTGATTCAGATGACTAAGAATCGGGCTGCTCTGGGGTATAGGGTATTTACGGGATTGGAAACATTATCTGGAATTATTCATGCTGATAATTCCAGATAATATCACCCAAATCTTGCTGGAAAACATAAAGGATTGTATCCGGAATACCAGGTCCTTTGCACCCAACAAACCACCTAACTATATTGCCAGTACTCCAGATACAATCCTTTATGTTAGACCACAAACAACGAGGGAGCTATGGAATTTCTAATAAACCCCTTACCATCAGTAGCTGGAAGCCCATTAGCGCTTATTGGCTACTTAGCCACCATCGCGGCCTTATTACCTCATAATAGACGCATCAACCTCGTGTTAAATCATATCAAGGACATTCCAGAAGGAGAAATAGAGGAGACACTACGAAATGAAATGGGTGTAGTCCTTCCAAGTGATATTAGTGCTAAAGGATGGATTAAATCAAAGAAACATCAATACAATACATCACCTGGTATTTAACACTCATATTCACCGGAAGAAAATGAAAGCAACTTATCCAATATTCTTAGAAATGAGTATGTTAGAACAATTCCAATAGTAAATCCTGATGGAATCGAATCATTTTTGAACTGTCAGGAGGATTAGAATTCGAAGATTTTGAATACTCTTTCACCTCATAATTATTCATTTATTAAATAATTGATTATGGATCGAAGAAACGCCATCAAATACATAGGATTAGGCCTGTCGGCAGCAGCTACCGGCAACCTTTCCCTGCCCGGTTTTTCAAGGGATAATTCGGGAAAACACAATACCTCCGATTTTAAAATCACCAAAATCAGGTACTACGACGCGCCCGACTATCACAAACCACTGTTTAACCAGGCCCGGGGAATCGTGGAGGTCTATACTGACAGAGGCATTATTGGCATCGGGGAAGGTGGAGCCAGAGACACGATTGAGCAGTGCGCAGGCATGCTGATTGGCGAAGACCCTTTTCGTATTGAACATCTGTGGCAATACTTGTACAGGGGGATGTTTTATCCGCCTGGCAGGGAAAAGCTACACGCATTGGGTGCTATTGAGATGGCGCTTTGGGATATCAAAGGCAAGGTGTTGGACGTTCCAGTTTATGATCTGTTGGGAGGTGCTACCCGTGAGTACGTAGAGTGTTACGCAACCGGGTTCAGCCCATCGGATGCCGAAACGGAAGAACAGCGTGCCCGTGATTGCATAGATGCTGGCTTTCGTGCTTACCGCATTGGCCCGGCCGGGGGCAGCCGGACAGGGCCGACAGGCGGCAGTGGAAATGGGTTCGACTTTTATGAAAATGCCAATAAGACAATAGAGCACTGCCGGCGTATTGCGGAGGCTATGGGTGGCGAGGGCAACTGGGCGATCGACCTGCATACCCGGTTTGATCTCACCGAGGCCATCCACATATGCGAAGCCATCGAAGATCTGGAGCCCTATTTTGTTGAGGATATCGTCCGGTCGGAAAATACGGAGGTCTATCAACAGGTACGGCAGATGACAACAGTGCCCGTAGCTGTGGGTGAACAATTTGGAGACAGGTGGGATATCAATGAGCTGATTGAAGATCACCTGCTTGATTATAGTCGTGTGACATTGCCAAATACAGGGGGTATCTCGGAATTGAAAAAGATCGCGGCTATTTGTGAGACTCATTACGTGGGAATGATCCCTCACTTTACTGGCCCATTGTCTACGGCGGCGTTGGTCCATGTACTGGGTTCCAGCAGTCCGGCGCGTTGCATGGTGGAACTGGCTGGTGGCGTAGCCGAGAATCCTGATTATTTTAATGACGATATGATACGCTTTAAAGATGGTAAATTGTGGTTGAATTCCAGCCCCGGATTGGGCGTAGAGTTTGATGCTGAACATGCAACGTTTGTGACTGAGATCGCCGAACGAACAGAATATCCCCATCCCTATCTTCAAAGTCCGGATGGAGCTATTCATAATTGGTAAATTAGTAGTCCCGTTGTATGACCTAATGTTACTTTTTTAGGTATATCGGGATTCCGGCCTTGGTAAAGTTGACCGCCCGGAAGGGAGCGGAGTGTAGCGTGAAGAAAAAATCTGTGATTTTTTTTTGCGGAATGCAGAGTCCTTCCGGTTAAGTTTACCCAGCGGTGGTTTTTTGGGTGGAAGTTCTTCAGTCCGCCCCCGGCGGAGTTTCTTCATTGAAAAAATAAACACTCTGTGATTAGATACAGTATGATAGTTGGCTTAAGATGCAACTTCTACCTTGCAGGGTTTTGGTACCGATTCGAGAAAACATTGAATTTGAGTTATAGATTTAACCTTAAGACATTGGTATGTAACCGTTGGAGCAAGCCCTAAAATAATAATTATTAGGCACTTAACTGTTTAGCCTTAATGATCAAACTTTTGCCGTGTTCAAGTGACTAATGCAACACAGCGGTGTTTTAGGGTTTGTTGGATGGGATTAAGGTAATCAAATTTTCGAACCGGTCGAAAGTTCAGGTACTCTTCGACAGTGTTGATGCGCTC
>NZ_JAMQKA010000074.1:0-16926 GCF_031569985.1 Aliifodinibius sp. S!AR15-10
GTAAGGAGTTGATCTTTGACTTGTTGAGAGAGGTCGGGAAAGGTGAGTTTATCCATGATGTTTTATTCGAAAAATACAAAAACCCAATCACATTTACCCCTTTTATTTAGTGGTAATGACACTAGTAATGGCATTACGGGCGGTTCTCCCAGGGTTAAACTACGAACAAGTTTGGATTGTCCCGGGCTACCAACAAGGAAGTCAGGGCTCCATATGAATGGCCTACGAGATGGACTTTTCCCAGATTTAAAGATTGAATAAATGCAACAAGATCTTTTGCGTGAATTGTTGCTGAAAAATCTGAGGTATTCTTCGGCCATGGATTGGGATAGTGGTACCGTCGACTATATGAGATTACACGATATTCCTCAGAAAATGGCCCTACCTGGCTAATCCAAGACCTATAATCTCCGAGAGTGCCGTGGACGAATATCACCGGTTCGCCTTGTCCACATTCTATGTAATGAAACACAGTACCATTAACCTCTGATGTTTCAAGATTGGTAAGGCATGACGGTTGTGCACTTGCTAATGGCTGAAGAGCAAATAGTAAGAAGATGAGAATTAAAGGGGTGCTGATAGCTTGGGAGCGAGTATTCACGACAGTTCCTCCGATAAATGAATTCAATATATGTCCTTGCAAACCAAGGTAGGCCTACTGTAGACAAAGATTTGAACCATACTCTCATTTACCCCTGTACTTAACTAGACAAATAATCTGTTTAAAAACAAGAACTTATGGATAATTATTGGTAAGAAGGCTTGAAACAATATGGTTGTCATTGCGAGCCTAATGAACAAAGTGAGTGGAGTACGGCAATCCCCTACACATACCGCCATAGCCAGCCAAAGGGGGCGCCACACCCCAATCAGACAGCTGAGCTGACGCGATGACAGTTTTATATACCACGGTTACGCAAGTATTAGACGTCTTTGCAGTAATACAATCACAGGTAAAAGTGACTCATCGGATGTATTCAGTGCGAAGGAGAACGAGTTATTATTTCACCCTATACTCATTTAATTTTGGGACATTTGCTTATATAACGCTGAGTTCGATATAAGAAATACTTAAATAATAACTGCCATCGCGAGGAGGCTTTAATGATGGCCGATGATCTTGCATGTAAGATCATCTAATATCACAGTTCACCCATTGGCGTCAGGATGGACAGTATTAAAGGATTTTCGGGATTCTTTCTCATCCCTCCTGATGACAGATGTCACATCCAACTGACGTTTCTATTGGTAAAAAAGATAAATCCCAATGAGATTAAAACCATCATTATTACAATTAACAGTGATTTATAGTCAGCTATACCATCGTCATAGAAATCGTACAAATACAAGACTATTTGTATTCCGGATGCTACCCCCAACAAGTACATACCGAATGTTCGAAGTAGTGTTAACAGGTCCTGGATAGTATTGATGACGGACTTACTCAATGCGACTTTCTATTACCAAGCCACTTTCGTCAATATCAATGATGCATTTATACAATGATAGGTTATAGGCGCTATCTACAATGATGCGTTTACCGGAAGCCAGCTTTTCAGTGCGGTATCTCAGTAAATTCCCGGTATCAAGCTGCCTGTGCACACTCTGTTCAGGAACACCTTTCTTGAAGTTTCCGCAAAGGAATACAATCTCCTTACAGGCTTCATTCCAATAGAATGCTGCAACCACTAACCCAACAGTTAATATTGACACCAGTGTAATTTTTACTAGTCGCTTATTCATAAATATTTCGTTTAATGGTCATACTCAGCTTCCAGAGCCATCATACCCATTATCACTTCAATAGTTAACCCTCTGCTCCAGGATTTTGTTAGGCGTACTATGCATTTGTGTCTGGTCAATAGAGCTTATGGGACTCCATAGGTTCATTTCGTGTATGACCGTGAATCATCTTCCACGTATCACCACGTTTAACCCAGACCCAAGTGACAACGCCGTTATGGGAAATCGAAGCTCCTGCAGTATCGGTGAAGGTCAAGTGGTAAGGGGCAAAGGCGAGTGCGACATCCTGGTCAAGGACCGTAATGGCTATACGGCCCCAGTCTCCTGCCGCTTCATTAATACTGGCCCACTGAGTTCGTACACCAGACACCCACTCGTCGAACGAAAAGAACTGACCGTCAGATACCACAGAAAACTGAGAATCAGATTCATAGTGGGTTATCACTGCCTCTACATCTTCTGCATTGATTGCTGCCATATAACTTTGCATCGATTCAGTGACCCCTTCCGCTATGAGCTCTTTTTTGGTATCAGTCAGTTCAGATTCAGTGCGCACACACCCTATCAAAAAAAGTCCAATAAGTGAAAGTTTCAGAATTCTCATTGTGAATACATTACATTAAGTGAATTGGTTCATTTGCCTATAACGGTCTTGCGAGGCAAGTCCGCTTAATTGCGCTCGCTTTCAGTTAGAGGTAAGCGTGTAGGTGCCCTCAAATTAACATAGAACCCTGCTCCAGACGATGCGTGATTTCTCCCTTCATGTGTACCACTACCCTCAATACCTGCGAACCGACCAGTTCCTCCAGTGTAGCTGAATGTACCTTCAAAGTCGACGAACTTTCCATCTTTGCTGGTCGTACTGTTACCTTCAAACTTACTCAGGACCTTAGATCCATCTTCGAAGGTCAATATCTCATATCCCTGATATGTTGCTTCCCCCTTTGTATCGTCAATTATTTCTGTAGCCGTTACTTCAGCCACGTCACCGTTTTCCAGGAATGCGAGACCTCTTGCCTGGACAAGCATGACTGAATGGCCTGGAACGTCTCCTACTTCAAGGATCTTCATATCTTCTTGTGATACTTGATCAACTATACGGCCTTTAGGGTTTGGGCTTCCCCTGCTTGAACGCCAAATACCAAGAGTAGAGAAGTAACAATTATACTATATAAAGAAGGCAAAAACTGAGAGCGTTTGATCATGGCATCCTCCGATATTTTTTTAAAGGTACTAAACGATCCTACGCTAAGCTGCGCAGAATTTAGTGATTATTAATAGTCTACTGATTCGGTCTCCTGGTAACCAGGCCAATGACGAGACCACGTTTCCCTCCGAGTGCTTGTTATACTGCATGCAAGGGAAACAGTGTACTGACTAAAGCGATACTCCTGCCAAACCCAAGTAGTTACTCCTCCTTCTTCAGCGAACCTTCATTGCCTTCTTTCCAGGAACTTCCCTCGGTGGACGTATGCCACTTGTAGGTCCAGGTATCTACTGAGATGACGTTGGTCATTTTATACCGGGCTCCCTCGGGTCCATCATAGACAAAGGTCCAGGTATTGCCATCTACCCACCCGAATCCTGAATCGGAATAGCCACCGCTGTAAACCGGCTAATTTTGTATACCTCTGCCTCTTGGTCATATCTATTAATGAATACCGCTTTAGCGGTTTCCCCCTCATCATTGGTCCATGAACTCCAGCAATGTAGAACAAGCTCACCGAGCCGTTCACAAGTGGCTTCTCCCTCCAAATTGTCGTATTCCCAGGTTCCTACCATCATATCCATCCTCTGAGCTTCTTGTGACTGCTGGGCAAACAACTGTGATGATAGAGTTAAAAGACACAATAGAATTGCTGCAAACAACCATCGCTTTGGACTATGCATAATGCCTCCCCATTTCATTAACTGATAAATATTTAAAGGTAAGCCTTCTTAGATGATGAAATGGGTTGCTATCTGTAATATAAATCCAACTTTGCGAACTAATATTTAAAAAGCAAGTAACCAAGAGCAGTGACACGGCCCTGCGCTTAACGGGCCTACAGTCCAGCGTTAATTCCATTTGGTACTAATAAAACGAAGGATTGGGTATGAATGAGAAAAAAATGGGTGAGGACTCCGCCCTTGACAAAACCTTATTTTAAGGGTTTAGCCCGGATTTCTCACCAAGAAATTTTTCCTACAACAAGGCGCAGGGGAAATGGCCGCGTAGACGTACTCTGGTACGTTGAGCAGGCAATTTCCCCTTCAACGAAGCTGAGGGGAAAATTTCGCAGCGTTTTACACCCTGTTACAATTATTTTGCCATCGAATATGATATAAGTCACTGCCTGCCATTAAGTTACATAAATTTAGCCCAAATACTTGTGAGAAATACGGGCTAGATACAGGAGGACTCACGTAAATCATTTTGTAGTTATATTTTAGGTATAAAACCTTGACCTGGCCATCAACGGCGAGGCCTCTAACCTCAAATGCGCTTGGTATACCCCAAATGAACTTATATTCGATGTATTTGTCCTCGTAAATACATCATTGAAATACTGGATTGGTTCAAAGCAAAGCTCTTAGTGTACAGGATAATATCTTTTCCTTCTAAACAGAAACCATGAAGCCACAAACATAATACCGGAAATACCATATAGGGATAGTGTCAGATTATAAAACTGTGCGGTTCCTGCCTCGGTCATTATTTCCACAACGTAAAGAATGGTTATGAATGCCAGAAACAGAAGGACATAGTCTTTGCGATATTTCATAGATAATATGATGCCGGCAGGAATGGAGATGAGGGCAAGAAGTGCAAGAGGTATAAGTATAAGGAAACCAATTCCTCCCGCTGTACCGGTATCCATTGTAATTATTTTTGACAATCCTGACACTATGCTTATAAGAACGGGAGGCACAAAACAGAGATATGCAAAGTGGTGACTTGTACTCTTGGAATGATCAACGATTTGAACGTTCATATTTGTAACATTGAAAGATAGATTGAGACAGAAAATTTCATTTCAACCACCATCTGATTGACACTAACTTGCAATACCAGATATATCTGGTATAAACGTAACTGAAACTATGTTATTAGATCCCGGTAAAATTTCTTTTCGAGGTGTCACTACCTGGTGTGCGTCTGCCCGGTATCTTTAATGGTTGCGTCCCCTACAGCTACCAGATGAGGCGTTGCTGCGAATAACCATTCTAGGAGTCTGTCGGACTTATCCTAATCTACTGTGAACCATCCGAATTTGGCTGATTCTCGTTACAATTCCCTAAATCCGACAGACTCCTAGGCCGACCTAAGGCGGGTAATATATCGGGTAAGACTCAGCAGAATGAGTATAGCTGATCCCGCCACGTACCAACCAATGTTTATATCACTGCTTCCCATACCACGAACATCAAGCGCGAGAAAAATGACAGCCATTACAACTAAAACAGCCATCATGACCAATAGAGGCCACTCTCTCCATTCTTTGACAGAGTAGGTCAAAGCCATGAGAGTAGCACCAAGTATCGACAGTACCACCGGGATCCATAGGAGCATGAAGATGAACTGTCTTGCATCCGAATCAAGTGGCAGCATTGACACAATCGTCTCAAACCAGACGGCACAGGCAATCCATATGTAACACATATAGGCCCGCTTCACACGCTGAGGGATGATGGGTTTATCCTGGTAAAAGTTCATAGCTATCGGCTTTCTTAGTACCGGGACACGGAATAGCACTGCAGGGACTTTGAAATCCCCTTCAACCATCCCGCTACTAAATGCATTCAAGAGTGAATTTGACTTTAATATCCGACATATTTCCGAGTCAAACTAGGGTCTGTTAACTAACTGTGTGCACTGTTCCAAAGGCCATTTTTCCGTAAGCCAAGGCGATTGGAAAGCAATTCCTCACACCGATCAAAGACCTCGTTTGCCCACCCTGATTGCACCATAGGCACCTAAAGCACCCGAGGCACCTCCGAAACAAATTATTATGGGGAGTACCCACAACTCATCAGTTGACAGGCCAACTGTAGCAATAATCAGCGCTGAGACGAGTCCCGTAAGTACACCGGCAAGTATAGGACGAGGCGTCCGTCTCGCCGCGATGTAGCTGCCCAGTATTACGGGCGGCACAGTCATCATTGCAAGCCAGAAGTCGGGAATAACCTGCTGTAAGAAGATAGGTAGCCACCAGATTGGCACAACAAGGATCAATGCAACAGTGCCCCCTTTTATCACCGGGATTATAATTGTTTTCATAGTATAGTATAAGAAAATCCCCCCTTTTATGGTGGCCTTTACGAATGCAGTGACCAAGTCCGCGTTGAACCGTTGTTATAGCAGTTCCAAGTGATTTTATTCTCCTGAATTGGCAGCAAGAAAGTCGTTCACTTCCAGCCAATGCATAAAGGCATCAAACCAGCGATTGCTGGTGCGGTTCAGATTCCCAAGGCCGAAACCGTGGCCGCCATTCTGATAAAGGTGAAACTCGACCGGCACGCCCGCTTCGAACCAAGACTTGATTACGCCGAACTGACCGCGGAAAAGAAAATCATCGGTGGCAATAACATTGAACATAGGCGGAGCGTCCTTCGGTACCTCAACCGGGCCCATACCGCCATAGATTGGACCGATGAAGGCCAGATCCATGGTCTGGGAGTTGAGCGTAGAGTGCATCGTGAGACCGGCACCTGCCGAAAAGCCGATCATGCCTATCCGATCGGTATCGACGCCCCACACCTCGGCCCTCTCGACGATCAGTGTATAGGCGGACTCGGCGGTTCTTCGTCTTGCGAAGTGCTGGAAGAATCAGCGGCGGCGAAGGTTTGATTCATCGATTCTCTGAATCCGTCGAGGGACTCCGGGGTCGGGCGGAGACGGTATTTGAGCACGAAGGCGGCGATTCCCCGCTCCACAAGTGCCTCTGCAACTTCCCAGCCCTCATTGCCCATCGACAGCCACCTGAAACCACCACCGGGCGCCACAATGACGGCGGCGCCGTTTGCTTTGTCCGGTTCGGGCAGGAAAGGAGTGAGAGTTGCAGTGGAGATGTTCCGCGCCATCGGGTCGCCCCACTGGCGGAACCAGGTCTCGGGCGCTGTCTGCCCCTCGACACCACCAGTGCCGAGTGGAATGGCGTTCGGCTCGTCAGGGGCTTCAAGCGGGTAGATTGTCCCGTCCTGCGCCACGGCGGATGCAGCAAAGACAAGCACGGAAGTAACGAATACGAGTATTGAGGAGAGGGTGGCTGTTCTGGTCAGGTTCATAAATGTACCGGTCATAGTTGGATGGTTGATTGTTGGAACTTAAATTTTAAAATAATCACGTGGAACTGCCATAACGACCTGGCGCTTAAGTACGCGCGGATTCACGTTTATTTGATAATTAACGAACGGTGCGTTAAAAAGCCCAAAAAGTGGCAAGCCTTGGCGAGGCGCGTCCCCTTAATGTGCGGGTTAAAAAACAAGACCGTAACATAGTATTATAGTTGGAAAATTAGAAAGATGGGCACAACCAGCACCAGGGAACCACTCCGCGGGGCCACCGACCGATCCGAAAGACCGTACCGCGTCAGCTTAATCTGCCTGGTTAGGCCTCTAAGGGTTTATAATACTATTTGTTCAATAGTTTTTGTTGATTCACCATCAAACTCGATGATGTCCAGCTTTTCAACTATCCCTTTTACTTCAAAATCTTGTTGGTTTACTTGGTCTACAATATTCTTACACTTTTCAGGACTGGGATCGCTAGCTACTCCAATATGGGGAACAAACGGCAGGTCCAATCGTAATTCGGATTCCAGAATACCAGTATAAAATGCGTCGTGCAATTTAACCACTTCACTAAACCCTTCATCGGGAATCATAAATACATGTGCATGATCCCAAAAATCCGGATCGCCAACAGTAACACAACGAGAAATAAATTGAAAAGAATTAAATTTTGACGCGACATTTTTTACGTGACTTGTGAATGAGCCAAGCCCAATATTTTCAGTTGGAAAAACAAGGGTAAAGTGAGGCTCAACGACACCATAAAAAAGGTTATCGTGCTCTTTCCGTATATCCTGGATCCATTGAAAATCTGATTCTGATAAGGTTGGGTAGTTAACTACTGCTAATGCCATTTTACAGGTTTTTTTGAAGAGGCCTAGCGGCCTTGCGCATAAGCTGCACACACATAGAATGTTAATTTGTTTAAAAATGAACGTAAAGATAAAAAGCCATAAGTAGCAAGGATCGGCGTTGCCTGTCCGAGTTAATGCGCGTGATACAGCCTTTTGTCGAATTATCAAATATCGTGGCGGAGTCGATAGAAGCAGAGGTTAACGTTCTTAAGCCATGGTGGTAACGCTGACTGAGCAACATAGCCATCCTCTTGTATGATGCTCCATCTTGGAAATGCCACCTCGATCTCACTACGACTTGCTCCCGGTGGCAGCGGTCCTCTCCGACCTGGTGTCCAGACTAACATAAGCATCGTAGCGCCAGGAACTGCGATTGCACTCACCTCATGACCGACCGCTTTGCGCTGCACTTCGTTTAAGTGATTGAAACACTCAAAGTCTACTATGAATTGGTAACCGGGTTCTATACCAACTGCACGGAGCGCAGTCACGTCTCCTTGAATGAATCGCACCTCCACATTGGCGGTCTTTGCCCGTTTACGTGCTTGGCGTATCGCCTTCGAGACAATATCAACACCCGTAACTTGCCACCCACGCATCGCTAGTTGGACGGACCAGATACCGCTGCCACACCCAAGATCTAGCGCTTGGCCGAAAGGGGGCTGGCGTTCGTTTTCTTCACGGTCGAATAGTGCAGAAATCTGCTCCGCTGCTGCACCGATAGTGGGATCCTCCTCCCAAGGTGTGACACCAATCTGGTAGAGAATCTTGTACCATAAACTCATAGTTACCACCTATATATTGATTCGCCTGGTTACCAACGGAGAGGCCTGTCCCCCGTTAATCTACTTGTTATACAAACAGTTTCCGGGACTGTGTTCAGGTCTCTCTGCCGAGGGCCATAAAAACTAACGGCAAATTGATCATAGTATGTACGATCATCACCATAATTACATTTCTCCGCCACCAATACAGGGCTATCAGTACAACTCCCAGTGGAATAACGACTCCAACTATATGATTTAGATTCCATCCAGTGGCATGTACTGCTGTAAAGAAGGCAAGAGAGATAAAGGAACTAAACCATTTGCTGCCGGTCCATTCAAAAAGGCGCTCCAGGGCATATCCTCGGAAAAGAATTTCTTCAGTAACTCCAGCCGTAAGCACACTAAACAGCATGAGCCACCATGGGATTTGGGTTGCGGATTCTATCGAACCAATCTCCTCTGATGGGAGCAAAGTACTTGTCAGAAGCGATAACAAAGGGACTGCCAACGAAAACACTACTCCTAAACCAAGAGCTTGAAATATGATTTTTCGGGATGGCCATGTGAATCCGATTGAGTGAAGCCCACGGTTTTCGGCTCGAATGGTTAGGAGTACAACCCCAATTGCTAGCATCCACATTACTATTAAGCCGATAATAATTTCCAGCTCAAGATTTGTTTGATCTGCAATAAGAAATGGTCGAATAGTTAGATTGTAAAATACCGGTACAGGGAGTGCCAGGAAGAGTCCTGCAAATGTTATGATGGATGATGATTTTCTTGCCATCCGTTCTATCATACCAACCTTTCCCATACTGGAAGTTAAAAGTTCATACCTAAAGTTTTTAGTAAGATTTGTATAACGACCTGGCGCTTGAGGTGCCGGAGTGTTGAATTGTTTACAAATAAAAGATTAACTATTACTGTTGCCCGGTAAATTGCCCTACTTCTCATTCCTACTGTTCATTTTTTCAGTGAAGAAAAAACGAACCAAAAAATTCACCGGAGGCTGGTCTATTATATGAAGCCTGTTTGCAAAAAGGTTCATTTTGGATCCCTTTCCAAAAATGCGATGTGGTGAACTTAAACCTCATCTTTTTCATGAAAGATTAATTTCCCCGGACACTAATGATTAACTATAAAATGGGAGGTGGGCAAAAGGCGGTGAGGCCTTTCTAGCTTGAAGCGCTTGAGATTATACCACCAACAAATATTGAAGTACATGCTTTTAACGATTAATTGATGCCTCGATTAGCTCCAAAGCCTTTTCTATGTATTTATCTCTATCCTCCCGCACACCCTCTATCGTTCGTTCAACTGGTACAGTAGGTTTGATACCAACCAAGTGGTGCTGTGAGTAGTCGTGTTTAACTACCCGCATGCCTGTCCACCAGACTTTGTAACCCCCGGGCAAGGTAAATCTGGTTACGTTCCCATTAGCACCTGCGGTAGTTTCACCCACAATTTCACCGAGCTTATAATGCTCTACGATTCCCATGACAGTTTCACCATAACTAATCGTATTTTTGTTTATTAGAAATACTTTCTTGCCGGCAAAATGCGGCTCCTTAGGTTCTATAAACCAACGCCCGGTAGTATCGTAGCCAGCTATATTCATTTGATCAGGATAGATTATTTGAGGCACCATGAATCGTGCCGATCTAAGCGTACCTGTTGACAGAAATTGTAATACTCTATGATTTCGGTAAGGGTAACCACGTTGGTCAAAAATGATTCCCTTTGCCGAAGCAAGTAAGTCTGCCTTTTTCTCTATGGCTTCAAATGAGGCTTTGGTGAGGTTGACGTAGTATATATCCGTACTGATTTCATCAATCGGCTCGAGACTTTTGAACTCAATGGTTGGATATTTCTTTCGGGTAACTTTACAGTTGATTGATTCCCCAGTACGATTCAGGGAAAATGTAAATTGTTCACCCGGCATACCATAGTTTAACTCACTCAGGGCGAAGGCTGTTTTCCATTGTGGCGTACCTGAGATGAGTCTTTTTTGATTTTGGAACCATTTAAAAGCAGGTTTTCCATTAATTGAAGTGATGATATCGCCCTGTTTGAAACACGTCTCCTCTTCCAAATTTAAGCTTACTGCTGTAATCATGAGCCTCCCCTCGATCTCACGGATATTGAATGGGAATCTAACAAACTCGTTAATATCCTGAAGTCGAACACTGCCATGCCCATCTTGCAATTGAACGACCATCCACTTTAGTGTATTGAGAAAATCTTCGGAGGTCCGATCATTGGACGCCTTAAGAAGTGCCTCGGAAAGGATGTTGTCCCAGTTAACGTTCACTACATCGAAATAGGGATAAAAATGCTGAAAAACATTCCAGGCAATCACAACATTGGCGTAGCTGAGGTTTTCATTGGCTCCAGTTAAGGTATCAAAAGGGATAGATTTTAACTGCTCTACCAATTGCATTGATGAAGGAGCTTCTTCAGGTCGCAAGGTCTGTCCATCTTTGCTAAAAAGAGCAAGCGGTATTTGAGCTGCCAAGTCATTACCAAGTACCCGATCTACTACTTCACCTGCTGCTGGGTGTTCCTCGAAGAGCGGTTCGGCAGGATTTTCAGCGGGGCGGTTAAGGCGAATACTTTGAAAACGACCGTAATCTCCAAACCCAAAACCATTGTGTTGCCATGCCACCAGCTTAAGGCCAGTTGTATCATGAGGTGTTAGTATGGCAGCAGGAATGGGAGGTTGTTCATCGGCTACATAAATCTGAATTGTTGGAGCAATTGGAAGAAATAGATCCGTGAGCTTGGTTTTCAAATCATCCTGGCTGGCTGCATTTTTTACATACTCAACTCCATAAATTGCAAAACGATCCCAATCGATAGTGCTAGCTTCGTCACTTGGGTGAAAATACTTAACATATCCATACAGTTTGGCGAACGTTCTTATACTTTCAATTGCTGTTTCCCCATCAATAGTTACTGCAGAATCAGTATTGGTATAAAATATTTCTTGGTCATTAGGTTTAGCCAACAAAGGTTGTGAGACAATAATAACACATATGGATAATATGCCAGCACTGAGAAAATTCCTGGATGAACCTTTTTTTGTTCTTTTTTTCAAGTCATGTCTCCTGAATTGATATCATTGAAGGTGGTATAACGACCCTGCGCTTGACGGGCGCATGCCAGTGTTTCCTTCAATTTTATAAAGATCACTTGCTTCCACCATCCCACGAGCCTTTAGAGCATTTACCTGGTATAACGCGTTGAGCGATTAGAAAATGCCTCTCAGTTATCCTGCACTCCGATGCAGGATCTCGCAAGGGCATATGCGTTGATTCTATTTCGGTTCATTATCAACGTTTGTCATCTTTACCAGATCCTGAATCAAGTTCAGGATGACTGAGAGGTTCTATTGTGAATTTATGGTTTCATAACTCAACCGCTAAACGCGTCCGGCATAAGTTAGCTCTTTATTTGGCGAGTCGATTTAAGTGATGTTTCCGCCCACTTCTTGAACATTGCAGATACGCCTATGAAAGCTGATATTCTATCGGCAAGTTTAGGTGAGATTGTTTGTGTCAGTAAGAACGGTATGATAGGTTTCCCTGTGAGTACAACCTCTCGTTTATTCTTGATAATGGCCTTTACGACTGCTGCACCAACTTTCTGCAGAGGTACCGTCCCCATCATCACTGGAGCTGTTGCATTACTCTTGGTGCTGGCTTCGTGATACATACCCGCGTCCTCTACAAATGCCGGACATATTACAGAAACCCCGATCGGGTGACCTTCAGATTCCAGCGTTAGCCGAAGACACCTTGAAAATCCTACAAGTCCATGTTTTGTCGCCCCATATGCCTCCTCATAGGGTGTGCCGACCAAGCCAGAAACTGATGAGATATGTACGATATGGCCCTGGCCCCGCTGTATCATGTAAGGAAGCAACAGCCGTGTGAGTATCATGGGTGAAGTTAAATTCACCCTGACCATTTCTTCGATCATTTGAAGATCAACTTTGTCGTATGGCAGCGCTGATTCGATCGCGGCGTTATTTATGAGTACAGCGATACCGTCAGATTCGGATTCGGCTCGTTTCGCCAGGTTTTCCACCTCACTTCGGTGGCGCAGATCTGCAACTATACAATTAACACTTACCCCATGAACCCTGGCGTCGTCGGCCGCTTGCTCTAATGCTGAAGCAGATCGTGCTGTTAGAACCAGGTTCATCCCCTTTTCGGCAAGTGTTTGAGCAATATGTAATCCAATACCGCGTGAAGCGCCCGTTATCAGGGCGGTTTTCCCTTTTACCTGTTTCATTTTCATCCCCTCTCACAAGTTGTTAATCGAGATGTCTCCTGCACTGCAATATTAAGCAGCTACCCAGTATTGCACGATGAATATCCGATCCCCTCTGAACACAAACTATATTCGGGCATATATCTACAATCAAAACAACAACTTACATAAATTAAGTATCTCTTACTTGTGACTTTGCTGATGAATATTGGTAGTACGAAAAAGGATTTGGATGCCGGCAGCTCTGCCGGCCAAGGCTTTGGAGGACAGGTAATCCGACTACGATCACCTAAACCGGTCGCCAGTTACAGGTTAAATAATTGAGGATTTACGGAGGAAGGAAAAGAAAAGCGATGGGTGAGGACTATGCCTTGACAAAGTCCTTTTTAAAGGGGTTAGGCTTACTTATTTTAACCTTTCATCTATTTCAGGGAAGTTATCATACAATTCTAAATCAAATTTTTCAGCCATTGCAGAGTCAATTCTTTTAATGATGCGTTGAAAAAATAAATCAATTTCAGATATATCTTGCCACTCAAAAGTTAATAGCTCTCCTTCTTCGTATTCATAATTAGGAAATTCTTTAAGAAATTGATTATTGACCCTGCCACGATTATGAACAATTAGATTTCTCAACTTTGTGGAAAGTTGAGCTTTTTCAAATTGTTGTTGATCGGAAAATAATTCAAAACCTAATGTATTGTTAAAAAAGTCAACAATATCTTTAATACCTCCATAGAAAAGTGTTTCAATTTTCTTTTCTGCTATTGCTGATTTTAAATCATCCAAACTATCGAATGAAAGGATAAAATCTCGAGATTCTTTTTCTTTAGATTTTAAGATTTCGGGTTTAGAATTAACAATCTCTGCAAGAAGATCTTTTAAGTATGTAATAAAATTATCAACAGCTCTGCTATATATCATTTGACCAATTGTTACTTGATAACTTGTACTATCAAAAATATTCTTAGCATTCTGGTCCATATTTTGAGCAAGTATATCTGTTACTTCATGATTAGCATTTTGGAAGAGAGTTATAAAATTATCTTTTACAGAATCTAGATTATTTTTCAATAGGGTATCTGATGCAAGAAAGTACCAGCGTAGACCTTCAATTCTATTTTGCTCACTAAAAAATAATGCTGCAGAAAATGTAATCTTTTCCGGGACAAAGTCTTTCCAATTTTCAGCTTCTTCTGAACTCAACATGATAGTTAATTAAATTAGTTTAGTACAGCTAACGACATTGCGCATAAGCTGCGTGCAGGCCAACGTTGATTTTAAAACAAAATGTACTACAGAAATTGGCTAATCAAAAATCGGCAGGGAAGGGCGAGGCACGTCCGCTTAATGCGGTTAGCAGCATGCCACAACTATTTGAAAGTTTGACTTGCATGGTGAGGAATGATATAAACTGCTTTAAGAAGATGGTCAACAACATCAAAAGCCAAATTTAATTCCTTGGGTTCATGAGCTTTTACTTCATGTGCAGATTCATTTCCTAGCACTCTCAACTTATGAAGAGTTTTAGAACCATCTTCTGTAAGTGAGCCCTGATCAACAAGCCCATCGATTTTCTGTTTAAGATTGTTCCCTTGAGCGTCTTTGTCTTTAGTTACAGTTTCAATAATTGCCCTAATTCCGATTCCTGCAAGAACAGGTTGTTTATTATTCAATGCAGAAATGGTTTCCATATAAATTCGATGAAGACTTGATGGCAAAAGATGTTCATCATCCATTGGATCTCTTCCTTCAGACCTATTGGGAAATAGCTCCTCATGTTTACGAGGCCTTCCATTAAACTCAGTATCTTCAGAATTAGAAGAAATTTGGCGAAAAGTTATCGAGTCACAGCCTTTACATTGTAGAATCTGACTTTCCTGAGACCACCAAATATCAAAATTTGGTTCAATTGGCTCTGAACCTTCTAATTCAACCGAACTTAGAATCTCATGGTTCGTTTCATTAGAACAACTAATACAGCCAATTTGGATTATTTTTCCTGCGTTTTTATTTAATTTTTTTTCAAATGACATATGAGTAATTATTAATGCTGCTAACGACATTGCGATTAACGGGCGCGCAAATTAGCGTTTATTCAATTTCCAGTTTATTATTTGGCGCACGTAAAATCAAAACGAGCAGGCACTGGCGAGGCGCGTCCCGTTGAAGCGCCGGTTAGCTGGCCACCTACTCAGGTTTAATTTTGACTTTTTTCTTTGTTTCCATCGACAAGCTCCTGAAACTTCTTTTCTAACTCTTCTAAGCTTTTATCTCTTTTAGGGTCATATTCTTCTGCAAATGGACGACGTTCAGCCTTGTTTTTATGCAACGATAGCTCAGTGTAACTACTGACTAAAGTAGTGAGAGCATTTAAAAGAGCAGTTTCTCTCAAGGATTCAGCTTGCTCATTCTGAGCCTTTACCGATTGCTTAAGTTCTTCCTGAGTAATTTTTAAATCCTTTCTTTGCAGATAAAGACTGTAAATTACAGCTGCAAAAGCTAAACCAGTAAAGATGCTACTTAACACACCGAACATATCGCCAAATGAACCGCGAGTACCCCAAGAATCAAATGAGTATATAATTGTTATGGCACCAAAAACTTGTATGAGTACTACAACAATTAAAATCCAAATAAATGGTGCAATGCTTTCACTCTGATCTTTTTTCATAACTCTTGATTTAGGATTAAAAAGTGGAACAGCTAACGACATTGCGCTTAACCGGCGCACGGACTCTTGTGAATTCAATTGCAGTTTACTAGTTGGTGCCCAGAAAACAAAACAGGCAGGGAACAGGCGAGGTGCGTCCGAGTTGAAGCGCTTGAAGCGCTGGTTATATACCATTCTCTATTTGGTCTATGATTTTGTTGTAATAAATTGAACGATTTTCTTCGTCATATTTAAGTGGTTTGGATTTAACGCCAACACTATTTAGCAAATCAATCTTATTCTCAATCTTCTCTTTTAACTTAGATGGGTAATAGTAAAAAATGCTGTTAGAAACAGGCATTTTTTCTCTGATTATAGCTCTTTTTCTGTAGGTAAGTAGCCACCAAAGGTGTATTTCAACGAAATCCATATTTAAACCGACTATGTGGACATCATGAGTAAAGAAGAAATCTAACCAGCTATGAAATTCTGAAAGATTTTGGTTAAGTCTTTTTCTTAAAGGAGGGAATTTTCTCTTGTAAGAGCTTCCAGTTCCAGTTACGATATAATTTCTCATTTGCTGGAGATATCCGCTATAATGTTCGTAACCCAGAGTAATGCTATAAGAATAATTTGCATCGCCATGGATATGCCAAATTCTTTTATCATTAATTTGATAATGGCGAAATATGCTATAAAGATTCTCTCTAACAGAACCTTTATTTTTTAATGAATCGTAAGCGTTGGTTAGAACCTGCTCAAGTGTTAAGTCATAGTTTGTAGTTAAGATATTATTTATGTCAAGATTTATTATTCGCCTATGAATATCATTTGCTACAAGTTTAGCGACATCTTTTGAGATAAAATCTTTAATTGCAGACTCATCGTAGATCTTAGTTTTTTCCGCTTCTACATAAATTTCTTCATATAAGAGTGGAAAAGGTTTGTTTTCGTCGTATGTAATTTTTCCCGTTGCCCCAACTAAATCTATTAGATTGTCGATAAGATCCGACCATTCATAATTGTTGTTAATATTGTTGATGTCATTACCGACAAGAATTACTTGTTTTGGCATAATTTAGAATGGTATATAACTTATACTTATATCAACAAAGATATAACATAATAATATTATCCGTAAATGGGTGGAGACACGTTTCTGGGCTTAGAAGTACGATTTTGATATTATATTAGCATATTATGGCCCATGCGCATCCGTATAACATGTTGACATAGGGGGCTTTGAATTACTTGCTCTTTTCGGATTTTTCTTAATTTGTGGTTTTGTAGGGCCAAAAAATTTCTACTACTTCGATATCCATAGTCATATCCGTTGGTTTTAGCCCGAAAATCGGGCCGT
>NZ_JAMQKA010000075.1:0-16310 GCF_031569985.1 Aliifodinibius sp. S!AR15-10
GTGATGGATTTGACCACCGCGATGCGGTAGCCCCGCCAGGCCGATTTGAGGCCATCAGCATGTATCTACTTCCGGCTGATTTTGAAGAAAGCAGCACCAAGCTAGCCAGGGAATACCGCCCCTTTACTGGAGGCGGACAGCGTTTCAAGCTGGTTCTGCGCTCCGAGCCGGGGCAACAGTTGCAACTAGATGCCTCTGCCAAGGGGCTTCCGAGCGGGTGGACGCCTTTGTTGGTCAAGGAGTCAAACGGTAAGCGCTTCGCACTGGACGAACCCGTCGGGATAACCCCGCAGGTCAGCGGCGGAGCGTATGTGTTGCTGGTTGGACCTTCCCAGTTTGTCCAACAACAGGCTAACCAGGTGGCGCCCTCTTCATCCAAACTCGTTGCCAATTATCCGAATCCGTTCAACAGCCAAGCGACTATTGTCTACGATGTAGCCCGGACGGCCCCGGTGCAACTGGCAGTGTACAACGTGCTGGGAAGAAAAGTGGCCACCCTGGTCGACCAGCAGCAAGCCCCGGGCCGGAAGCAGGCGACCTTCCAGGCGGAATCGCTGGCCAGTGGGGTGTACTTTTTCCGGCTCCAAATTGGGCAGGTCCTGGAGACCGGACGACTGACTCTGATTAAATGATTGAGTAAAATAAAGACTTCCTAATCGACTAAAAATCGATTGTCTTCTTTGAAATAGAGCGATTAGGAAAGGATTGTCCAATTTACGCCCAAGACCTTTTTCCCGCCTGATAACCAGCTTCCTTTTCTTATCTCTGAGCACCGCCACTTGCATCTCTTATTTTTTACAGTAAGCTTTACTGCAAATAAGACTAATACATGAAAGGCCAATGGCAACACTTTCATACTACCTCAAGAAGCGGAAAAACAAAGACAAGCATCCTCTTTACCTCCGAATCATTCACAATCGAAAATCCAGATTAATCAACACCGATATCCGTTTGGCCACATCAAACTGGAACGATAGTAGTGAGGAGGTACGAAAGTCGCACCCTATTCATAAAAAACTTAATAACTTTCTGAAGCGCGAAAAGCTGAACGCTGAAGCGATTCTACTCGATATAAAGTCACGAGGTAATGGGGTTTCCATTAATGATATAAAGAAAGCGATTACGGAGAATAAAGTTGAGGGAGATGAGCCTGATAACAGTGAAGAACAACACAAACCAGACTTCTTTGAATATGCAGAAGATGTAATCAAAGACTTTAAAGTCACCCTAAGCCATACCCGCTGGAAAAGCTATAATACCGTATATAATAAGTTTCAAGAATTCTGGAAACAGGATACCCTGCCATTCGAAGAGTTTGATGTGGAAGTCCTTCGCAAATATGAAGTCTATTGCATGGAAGAACGTAGTAATAAACCTAACACCATCAAGTCTGATCTTAAGATGGTTCGAAAAATCTTTAATAGTGCTATTCAAGAAGGGGTCATCCCCAGGGATATGTATCCATTCCGCTTTTATACAATGCCCAGCAATCCCGTGGTTAAGACCAAACTCACTGAAGAAGAAATTAACACACTAAGAAATGTAGAAACCCAAAAAGGCACGCGGTTAAGGGATACTAAAAACATTTTCCTCTTTGCTTACTATTGCTGGGGAGTACGAACTCGTGATGCATGCCTACTCAAATGGGGGAATATCAAAGGCGATAGACTGGTCTATATTATGTCCAAGACAGGCGTCAGAATGTCAATAAAACTACCCAGGCAAGCCGCTGACATCATTGCTCAATATAAACCTGATGGCAAAGTAAACAACGACCATTTCCTGTTCCCCTTTCTGGATCACAGAAAAGACTACTCTGACAAAGAGTTTTTAGACAACCAGATTTCTTCAAAAAATGCTTTGATCAATAAATATCTGACCAAGCTCCAAAAACTAGCCGAAATTGATCAGGGTATATCATTCCACGTCGCCAGACACTCATTTGCACAACGCTGCCTCGAAAAAGGACTAAGAACCATTGAGATCAGAGATTTACTTGGACACAAGAGTATTACAAGTACTATGAAATACTTAAGAAGCCTTGAAAACCAACATTTAGATAAGTCTGTAGAAGGACTTTTCGATTAACTAAACCAAACCTAAATCAACATTATGATTACCAAAACTGTACCGGAAAAAATTGCACATGAAAGTGAAATTAGAGCCGCAATAGAGGGGTACTGGTCACTAAAACCATTGAACTCTGACAACTATTTCTATGAAAATTTCAAAAGGTCATGGAATAACTTCTTATACGATTTTGACAAGCATTCAGCTTTAGACTCAAGGACAGCATATATGACGTTAATGACTGCCGCACTGGATGACAGGGATGAACTCTATGAACGATGTAATAAAAAGCTTCAAGACATTGAAAGTTTTGTCGAAGTGTTCATGAATCATTTCGAAAAGTATATATCAAATATCACCGACCAAAATCCGCAGTTTCTTCTGATGGCCCTAGATGCTTGGAAGTCAGAATATGAAAGGTATAACTACAACTTATTAACAGAAATAACCCGAAAAGCTATGGTATTTGTTGATACTAAACGGGTGAAAGTTGAAAAGCCCTGGGGTAATCTCGACAGGTATATAAGAGGATCTCTAAAACTGTTAGAGCAGAGAATTAAAAAATTAGCATCGTATTATGCTATGTACTGGGGGATGGATAAAGCCATTACTTGTGTCATTGATAAAGGTAGATTAATGAAATGTGATAAATTCATTACCGATTATTTAACTGAAGATGAATTAACCAATGAAAAACTCAAGGATAAACCTATAAGGAGTCTATTAACTAGAGGTCACTTAGTGGATCCTGCCACTAAACTACGATTTCTCTCCTTAGCAAATAATGAAAAATACACACAAAGAGAGGCCTATGGCAGAATAGTTGATGAATTAAGGGAAATCGGCTTCGATCCAACCGAATTTTTGCCAGACGAACCCAAAATGTTAGGGGATAGGGCTAGAAGATTTCGGGATAAACGACGTAAAGAACTTCTCGTGCTCAGCGAGAATTAGATACTACTCAGCAAGTGGGACCTCCGGGCTTCCTCTATTAGCTTCGTAGTGAACTTGAATTCGAAACCAATAACCGAGGTTCACTATGAAGAATAGTATAACATTACATTTAGATAATGATCTGCTCGATCATCTTGCCAAAGCAGTAAAAGAGGCTGTTAAAGAGGAAGTCCCGAAAATGAAAGATTCCTTCCAAAAGGAGTGGCTGACGACTGAAGAGGTCATGGAGATGCTTAGCTGCTCCCGAAGGACGGTCCAAAATTATAGGGATGAAGGCAAGATACCCTACACGCAAGAGGGACGTAAAATTCTTTATCCCCGAAGCGGTATAGAACAATTCCTGAGAGAAAATATGATAAAAGCATACCGCTAAGGGAGGGTATTATAATGAGTTCCAAGTTAACAACAGCGCTCGATCTTGCTGAGAAGAAGTTTTGCATCGTACCTATGCACCATCCCAAAGAGAAGGGTGCCTGCAGTTGTGGTAACGATTGTGGGAGTATAGGCAAACACCCCAGGATACGCGGCTGGCCGAAAAAGGCCAGTCGGGATCCTACTCAAATCCGCCAGTGGTGGAGGCGATGGCCGGATGCCAATATCGGTATTGCATGCGGTAAAGATTCAAATCTAGTGGTACTGGACATGGATCCACGCCACGGTGGTGAACAAGCCCTTGACGAATTAGAGGATAAAATAGGGGTATTTACTCAAACCACAACGGTATCTACAGGAGGTGGAGGTTCTCATTTCTATTTCCGTTATCCCGGTGAAAAACAGATGAAGAATAGTGTGGGCGTGCTGGGAGAAGGATTGGATATTCGTACCGATGGAGGATTGGTTGTGGCTCCCGGGAGCTTACATCAATCAGGCAATTATTATAACTGGCTCATTGGACTTGAAGAGATCGAACCCTTTCCTCAGACTCTTCTTAATCACTTATCAGAACAAAAAGAATCTAGCCAAGCTGATACCCCGTCGACTTCCCTTTCTTCAATTGATCCCATTCCCGAGGGAAAACGTAATGATACGTTATTCTCACTGGGAGTAAAGCTCCGAAAGAAAGGCTTAGAATTTCAACAAATATATCAAGAGCTGCTAGATATTAATGCCAAACGGTGTACACCGTCCTTAAAAAATAAAGAGATTAAACAAGTTGCCAAGAGCGCAAGCAAACCACCTCGGAAAGATCCACTACAATCAGAAATTAAAGAGGAAGAGTACGGACTCTGGAATACCGATTTTGGGAATGCCCGAGAGTTTGTTGATAAGTACGGCGACAAAATCCGCTATGACATTGATGAAGAGCAGTGGTTGTATTGGAATGGCACCAAATGGGAACGTGATCCTACCGGCCTGTATGTAATGGGCATGGCCAAGCGACTTGTTGAGTCTCTATATGAGCGAGCTCAACAAATTGATGACCAGGAAAGAGCAAAATACAAGCAAAAACATGCCCGCAAATCGGCAAATGAAGCTCGCTTAAAAGCAATGATGAGCTTAGCGACCACCTTTCCCAATATTAAGGTATCGAAAGACCAACTAGATCAGCATCCTTTACTGGTCACACTTGACAATCTGACCATAGACCTACAGGACTGGAAAAAGCTGAAATTGAATCCCAATCACCTAATCACAAAGCAACTCCCTTTCGCCTTCAATTCGGAGGCCACCTGCCCAAAGTGGAAAAAGTTTATATCCCAAATCATGGATGATAATCAGGAAATAATCGACTTCCTGCAACAGGCCATTGGTTATTCTTTGACCGGCCTTACCTCCGAACAATGCCTGTTCTTTCTCTATGGAAGTGGACGGAATGGGAAGAGTACCTTTGTAGAGGTGCTAATGCATCTACTGGGTGAATACAGCATCAAGTCGGGTTCTGAGATGATTATGAATAGATCCTACGGCAGCGGGGTCCCTAATGACATTGCCCGTCTCTGTGGACATCGCCTGGTCGTTCTTTCCGAGATCCAGGAAGGTAAACGCCTTGATGAAGCCAAAGTTAAAAATTTAACAGGTGAAGATACCATATCAGCTCGTTTTCTAAGGAAAGAGTATTTCGACTTTGAACCCACTCACAAGCTGTGGGTATTTGGCAATCACAAACCACTCATTAATGGTACTGATGAAGGGATTTGGCGGCGTATGCGTCACATCAAATTTGATGTGACCATACCCAAGGACCAGGTAGATCCGCATCTTAAATCTAAGCTCTTAGGGGAGCTGCCCGGGATCTTTAACTGGGCGATGAAGGGATTCAAAAAGTGGCAGAAAAATGGTAAGCGTCTTGAGGTACCCGATAGCATTAAAAAGGATACCCTCTCTTACCGAAGCGAAATGGATCTGCTAAGCAAATTTCTGGATGAGGTATGCGCGACAAAAGCTTCTGCGAGCTGTAGCAATAAAAACCTGAGAAAGTACTACCAGCAGTGGTGTTCGGAATACGGAATTACTCCCATGAGTACCCGCAAAATGAGCCCCAAACTTGAGCAGAGAGGCTTTAAAAAATATAAGTCCAATGGCTGCGTGCACTGGAAAGGGGTAGCCCCCAGCCTCACGTAGCCCTTGTAGAGGAAGTAGAGGTATTTCCCAATTAACTCAAATCAATAAACAAATCCATCTACTTCCTCTACTCCTTCTACTTATCTGTCTGATAATTAAACATTTCATCTATAACACGCACTATACTGATTATGAATCAACGAACATGCCAACACTGTGGAACCGATATTGAACATAAACGAACTGACGCGAAGTATTGCAGCAACCGATGCCGGATGCGATTTCGGCGATGGAAGAAAAAAGCCAAATTGATAGGAAAATTAATTAAATATTGCAGCAAGATTCCGAACCATGTCTTACAAGAGGGAAATAGGATAACGGCTGTTGTGATTAAAAATGCAAATTCCGGTAAGCACCATGAAATAAGTGCTGAAGAGTTAAAAAACATGTCCAATGAGGAGCTTAAAAAGTTTATTAAGTGGAAAAGGGCCGAGGCCTATGCCTATCAGTTTGTTAACAACAGTTAAATATGGTGTTTAACAAGGAGGGTGAAAAGACCGCATGAGTGTATAACAATTTTCCATCTCACAGAGAATATAAGGGGTGAAAGTGCCTTTACACCGGATAAACAGGCACACAATCCCCTTATTGGGGTGATAAAAATGTTAGATACACACCAAATTTTCGCCCAGAAAAGTTAGATAACTTGCCAATTTAATAACACAAATACACAAATGTGTTTAACCACACGTCATAATTTGAGGCCTTGTGTTTTAACACAAAAACACATTTATGTTAGCAGTTACTCAGCTAAACCGTTCCAATTTATGCTTTCGTTTCTGCCAATCGGGGAGGACCGTGTTTAAGAGTTGGTAAAACTTCTTGTCGTGATGGGGATATTTCGTATGACAAAGTTCGTGAACGATCACATAGTCGATGCAATAGGTAGGGTGCTTAACAAGGTCGGGGTTCAATAAGACTTTGCCAGAGGCGGTATAACTGCCCCAGCGCTTATCCATCTTATATAGCTGCAGCTCCGGTGTTGGAATGTCATATTTTTGCAGGTTTTGAAGGCACAGATCGAAGCGTTCGTTAAATTTTTTGGTAGCATGGTTACGGTACCACCGGTCTAGGAGCTCTTTTGTATGACGAGTATTCCCTTTTTGGCGAGTACAAATGCGGAGAAATTGCCCTTTTAGTTTAACAGTTTCCTTCTCACCATTCTCAATTTGTATAACTTTAAGGCGATACTGGCGCCCTAAATACCGGTGTGTTTCCCCACTAATGTATTCAAATTCATCCTTGGTCTGTTCAAACCTTCCAAAATATCTTTTTTGTTTAACGATCCATCGGGCTCGCTTACGGACCTTCTCTTCAATATCGGTTAACGATGCATCATCAGGAGCCGTAACCCATACTGCTTGATCAGGATATACGGCAATCTCTAACGTTTCGCGATCAGAGTAGGTAAGATTAAAGGCAATCTCGCTGGTGCCATACGAAATTGTATGACAATTAGTTTGCACTACGGGATTGCTTCTGTTTGATAAGGGTTTCTGCAATGCGTTCGATGACATCAAAGTCACGGTTTAGGTCGAGTTCACGGAAAAATTCAATCATATAGTCCTCAATGGCGATAAACATCTCGTCCTTGATATCTGGGTTGGTCGTCCAGTCAACGATAGCCAATTCGTCTAACTTTTCATCCAGGTCAAGCCCCGCATCAATATACATTTGTTTGAGTTTCCGGGGTTGAATTTGTCCATTACCACTTTCCAGTTTGGCATTTGTTATATAGCTGTCAAACTCATCTTTCACAGTGTTATAAAAAGAGCGGGCCTGGGGCTTATCTCTGAGTTTTGAAGGAGTATTACCCATGGTGCCTTCCTGGACACCCTTTTTAATCTCCTTCATCTTTTCCAGGTACTCTTTCTCCGAAATCCGCTCATCCAGGAACTTCTGAATCGTCTCATGTATCATGTCGGAAAACTTGCGATACATGGCCGGATCTTCATCCATTTTCTCCGTAATCACCTTCTTGGTGTTGCTGGCAATCCGGTCAGCTTTGGAGGCGTCTGTTTTCTGTTCTTTATCCAGCCGTTCATCGGAAAAGTCTTTGCTGAAAATATTAACCGGCTCAATGATCTGCTCGATGCCTTCGGTCCCCACGTAAGAGTCTAACAATTTCTGGACTCGATCTTCATACTCGCGATAATCAATAGATTCGGAATAACGAAGACGTACAGATCGCCGTAAATCTTCGAAAAACTTTAGATCTTGTTTGTACTTATTGATAGTCTCCTCATCGATATGATCAAACAATCGATCGGCAGAGAAAGCGGTTTGTAGGGTGCGTGCAAAGTTCGATAGCTTCTCATAAAAGGTATCTCGTCGATCTTGAGGTCGTAAAAATTGCTCTAAAGCCTCTTTGTCATCAGTATTGTCACATTCTTTAAATACATCCCATAGTTCGCTATATAATTGGGGTAGTTTTTCAATGATTTCTTGAATGGGAGTTACGGCTCCCTGCAAGTCCTCTTCTTCAAAGCTATCAAGTGCTTGATAGGTATTTAAGGCATCATTCAGAGTACCGAGAATGCCTCGATAGTCAAGGACGTATCCAAAGTCTTTGCCCTCAAACAAGCGATTTACACGGGCAATAGCTTGGAGTAGGTTGTGTTCTTCAAGATACCGTGCCATGTATAACACAGTATTGCGTGGGGCATCAAAGCCGGTGAGCAATTTGTATACGACAATAAGCAGCTCCACTTCTTCACCATCTGATTTGAAGTGGTTAACAAGGCTTTTCTCATAGTCCTCCTTGTTTTGAAAACGGTCCATCATGTTTTGCCAGAAGACTTGCACCTCATCATTTGGATCGTCATAAATATCATCGTTACCAACACGGGTATCTGGTGGAGATATCACTAATTCGGCATTAATTTGCCCACGCTCTTTAAAATAACGATAGTACTTCACAGCAGTCTTTCGGTCAGGGACAGCCAATTGTGCTTTGTACTTTGTACCCTGATATAGTTTTTGATAATGCTGGGTAATGTCGTTGGCAATTTCCTCTATCACGAGCTGTGCAGTAAGCAGCTTGTTAAGCGTAGAAAAGCGGGTTTTGTATTCCGTCTTTTGCTCCTGTGTCATTCCCTGCATATCACGCTCAAAACCACGATCAATTTTTTCTTTCCAACTGTCAATGATTGCCGCACGACCCTCATAGATAATCGGTACAACAGCACCGTCTTCCACGGCCTGATCCATGGTGTAGGAATCAATGATGCCGCCAAACTTGCGAGCGGTATTTTTCTCGTTCTTAGTCAGTGGCGTACCGGTAAAACCAATATAGCAGGCATTGGGCAACACTTTCTTCATTTTGGCGTGCATCAGTCCGTACTGGGTACGGTGGGACTCATCGACCAAGACAAAGATATTCTTGGATTCATTTTTAAAGGTCCTCTGGTTCAAAGCGGCATCAAACTTGTTGATGATCGTCGAGATATTCTGCTTTCCCCGATCCTCTACAAGTTTGCCCAGATGCTTGCCGGTCTTGGCCCGGGTAATCTCTTTTCCACAGCTTTTAAACGTATTGGTAAGCTGTTCGTCCAGGTCCGTACGGTCGGTAACCAGGATAATACGGTGGTTATCCAGGTCATCCGCCAGCGTCAGGTTCTTGGACATCATGATCATGGTAATAGACTTCCCACTACCCTGGGTATGCCAAATGACCCCACCTTCACGCCGACCTTCGTCATCCTTTTGACGGATACGACTCATCATCCGCTTTACCCCGAAATACTGTTGGTATCGGGCCACCTTCCGGACATTGTTATCGAATACGGTGAATTTGCGTGTGAGCTCTAACAGTCTTTTCGGACGACAAAGGTTGTATAGGTTCTTGTCTTGTAGGGTAGGCTCACGGGGCTCTTCGGGTTCTCTTGGATCTGCTTCGTAATGCTTTTGCAGCCTGTTTTTCCAGGTATCATTATCATCTGGTTTGCTGGTTAAGGCTTTGACCTTTTCAATATCTTCATCTTCTTCACGCCAGATGGACCAGAACGGTTTGGATGTCCCTGTGGCCGCATAGGATAGCTCATTTACGCTGGTGGCCACAAGCAGCTGGGTATAATGGAAAAAGGCGGGGACTTCTTCTGGCTTTTGATTACGCAAGTGCTGCGAAATCGCCTCATCCAAAGCGTTCTTCTTATCTCTACGCTTACATTCTATGGCACCAAAAGGGATGCCATTTATAAACAGAACAATATCAATGCGACGAGTTTTATGCTTGCTTTTGATTTCAAACTCATCCGTTACGTGATAGACATTATTCTCAGGATTCTCCCAATCCACATACTTGAATGGAAAGCTTTTCTTGTCGCCTTGTATGATCTGCTCGTAGCTCTTACCTAGCGTCAGCAGATCATAAATTGCTTCATTGGTATTGACCAGTCCCTCGTCTAACACCTGCTGCAAGTCCCGACTGGCCCGTTCAAAGGTGTTATCCGGGAAATCGTAGGTATCCCCCTTGTATTCAATCTCATTCAGTTCTCTCAGCTGATCAACCAAGACCTCTTCCAACACAAACTTTGAAAGTAGTCCATCACGTAGTTCTAAGGCTTGCTCCGGTGACAGATAGTTGTATCCCATGGCCTGCAACATGCGTAGCGCCGGTATTTGGGAATCAGCATCTTCTAAATATGAGGGAGAATGTGCCATAACATGTAATCAAATTGTATCCGAATCTTAACTACAATTTTTCTTAGTTAAAGATTTACTCAATAATTTTATTATAAATTTCCTTAGTTAAATATTTTGCAAAAATCTTAACTATAAATATCTATAGTTAAATTATTCGCGGAATATGTTATAGTATCGGTCAAAAAAGAAGATGCGGTTGCGTTCATATCCCGTTGTTTCTTTCAGAAGTCCCAACTCCTCAAAATCATTGATCAGCCTATTGGCCGTTGGGGTTGACACGTCAAGGTATTCACTGACTTCATTGACATTTACAAAAGGCTGCTGAAATAGATAGTTAATCAACTTGTTGCCATTTTCAGCTCTTTGGCCAAGGCTGAGCAGCTTGCCGTTAATATCGTTTCGCAACTCCAGGATTTGATTAAAGGTCTGCTTCCCTTTCTCGGCAGTTTCAATGACGGCATTTAAGAAAAACTTTACCCAGTGCAGCATATTGTTGTTGGTCCGTACGTACATGAGCGCATCGTAGTAAGCTGCTTTGTTACGCTCAAAGAAATCCGACAGGTACAGGGTAGGCTTATTAAGCAAGCCGGTACTTACGAAATACAGTGTGATCATCAGGCGGCCTATTCGCCCATTGCCATCCAGAAAAGGGTGAATGGTTTCGAACTGGTAATGGGCAATGGCAATGCGAATCAGATGTGGTACGGAATCGTTGTATAAAAATTTTTCGAGGTCGCTCATCAGGTCCGGCACTTCGTTTTGATGAGGCGGAATATAGATAGCATCGTTTAGGCTGCTGCCCCCGATCCAGTTTTGGCTGTCCCTGAACTGGCCGGGTAGTTTGTGCTCTCCGCGAACCCCTTGCATCAAAGTTGCATGTGTATTGCGAAGCAGACGGGTAGATAGTGGCAGCTCCTCCAATTCTTCGATGGCGGTGTTCATGGCCTCTACGTAGTTTTGGACCTCCTGCCAATCGTCACGTTTTTGCGGGGCCACATCTTCTTCTTTGAGCAGGGCCTCATCCATATTGGTTTGCGTGCCCTCAATACGGCTGGAGGTGTTGGCCTCTTTTACCACGTGCATGCGGATGAACGTATCTACATCGGGGACGATAAGGGAAAAGGCGTTGAGTTCGCCCAGCTTTCGGGTCGCCGTCTCCAGCATGGTATTGACCTTGGCATCATCCCAGGTCCAGGTGTGATTAATCGGATTGGGAGAAAAGCTCTTGTACTCGTACTGTTCTCTGAAGGTGCCAGAGTCAAAACTTTCGAGTTTTGTAGGATCGGTGGCCATGAATAAAGATTATTAATTACTATTGAACAAATATTGGAAAAGACAATGTCTTAGTAGGGGAATGGGGGCCAGCGGATAATTTACATTTAGCTTGATGATGGCCAAGATATTTTGCTGATGTTTTGCAAAACAATTTGTTATCAAAATTCCCACCAAAATCATGTTCTAATTGTTCTGCGTCCTCAGCCTCGGTTCCTGTGTTATGGGCCTCCCACTTTATACTTTTGAATTCTTGTTTCCTAAGAGATCTATCATATTTTTCTGCATAAATTGTGTATTTAATATTAGTCTCTTTCGGAAGAGAGTATAAATTTTGATAATAGTTTTCCTGATAACTTTCATCTTTAGATATAGAACATTTCAAACGATAGTCAGGCTTATCAAAGATGATTTTCCCTTCTGCATAATCTTTCTCTAAGAAATCAAAAGTCTGTAGGTATTTTTGCCAATCAAACTCATACTGATTATAGTTAATATCCCCACCTCGAAATACATAGTAGTCAATATCATCACTACCAGACTTAGTAATATAATCCCAAAAATTATCTGCCAGGTCTAGCTTCGAAACTATATTATCACCTAACATGATGCTATTTGGTGCAGCATTCGCTTGAAGCTTAGCCGCCAAATCCGTGTGAAGACTGGTAGTAGTTAATTCGCTACATCCTGGAATGCCATAATGGGACCAGAGAACATCTTCAGCAGGTCCATAATCCACACCAGTACGCACTTTAAGAGGATCGATACCTTGGTCTTCAAATATTTCAGCTAGCAAGCTTTGAATAAAAAAAGTGATTAATGAACTTGCATTAAGAGCATTTATGATATCGTTGTTGGGATGTCCTTCCCTTCTCACAAACTGCAAAAAGATACCATCACCTTGTAAACGGTGTACATGGCCGCCAAAAAAATGTGCGAGATATATACATAACGTAAGAACATTATCTTTTATAAATCTTATTTCTTCAAGATTATACTTCTTTATAAGGTTAGTTGAGCCTTTGATATCGATGAAAACTGAAACACAATGATGATGTATCTGCTCACTGTGATCTATATTTTCGAAATCGGGGTGGGGGCCAATTGTTATAGTTGGAAGTGAATTTGGATTATGACCAAACAGTTCTTCCAGTCTTTTAAAATCTAGGGTTGCTACCTGTTTCGGCCCATCAATCTCTTTAGGGATATTTTGTGCCTCTTTTAATGTTGTAAAAGTGCCGGACTCAAAAAGAGAGTTGTAATTACGGTAATCATTTAACTCATCTTTGTACCCCTCTTGCTTATTAATAACTCTTGATAATGGATCGGTATAATCCTGGAAAATATTCTCACTCATGACAAGCTGATTAGTTTAATGATTAATACTAATATGACAGTAACCCCTGTGGCATATAAAGCATGTGTTGCGTGTTTTAGTTTTTTAAATTTTTTGCTCAACCCTTGTGCTAACAAATATGCCTGATTCGCTAAGTCTGTGTTTATATCATATTCATCTTTTGAAAGAGCCTCCTTGTATTGTTTTGCACTTTGATAGTCTGCAACTTCTTCAAAGAAGATTAAGGAGTGATCCTTTATACCATTTTCTTTTCCTATCTCTAGATAGGGCATAACAGAAGAAGTAAGTTTAAAGAGTATAAAAAAACACAGTGCTAAAGTTACCGAAATAAGCCCATACTGTATATAAAGCCAACACTTAATACTTATACAGTTTGTCAAATACTCTACCTTATAAATGAATGCCGTTATGATAAATGTAGCTAGTCCGGTGTAAAATCGTGCCTTGAAGTTTATACCACTGTAATAAGAATCATATCTGTTAATAATGAATTTCAATGAGTCTGAATGTGATTTAAGGTCTTGTGCCATTTGTAACCCTAGTTTTGCCAGTTAATAATTGTTGCATAAGCCCTTTTTTCTGCTTTTTCACGGCTTCCAGTTCTTGTTCTAAGAGCTCAATCTCTTTTTTAGCTTTATTCAGGACTTCTGCAATCTTTTTTTGCTCTTCAATTTGAGGAACTTTAAATGTGATCGTAAAGAAATCTTTAATGCTTACATTGAGTAGGCCATGGTTCCTGGCTCCTTCACGAGCAATTTTATATATCTCATGATCTAACCCACCATTTTCAAAAAAGTGGGTCATGAAGTCGCTATCCAGTTCAGGAGAATCAATTCTAAAACAGATATACAGAGGTGATAATACCCCTTTCTCATACTCCTCTAGGCGCTTTATTGCACCGAGAGGATAGCCGTCTGAATAGCTCTTGTTATAAGCAAAGTCTCCTTTTTGAAGTACTATGTACCTTGACAGATTTTTACTTGCAACCGATTTATCATAATAATCGGTTTGACTTACCAGTCCGTCTTGCGCCGAAATCGTCAGTACATTTGTGACCGATTCATTTTTATTCTTCTGGGTTACTCTTTGGAATACATTGCCAAGTTCTACTTCTTGCCACGGCTCATCCTCAAACTCAGGGAAACGCTTCTTCCCAGACAGCAACTGCTGCATTAAGCCCTTTTTATAAATTCTTTTGTGTTTAATAAGGTCTTTGATTTTTTCTATTGCCAGATCCCATAAAGAAAAGATATCCACAATTTTTTTTGTTGGCTTGTATCTGGAAAAGCCAAATAAAAATGTCTTCTAAGATTAGTGGCATTAATATTGGATTGGCTGACACCTTTTGTTGCCAAAACCTTAAGTTTCTGCTGGGCAGTATTAAAATTCAGGTAATAATTAGTATACTTTGGCAACATCTTTTGATCATCTAGAACAAGCCTAATTAGATACGATGCGAAAATTTCATCCCTCTAAATTAAAAATTCCTGTCTTCCCAACTAGTTCATGGCTATTTGTTCTGTTAAATAATAAATCACCTTTGTTTAGTCGATACTTTTCAAACTCATCTTTGTCAATTGATACAGTTGCTAACTCCTCAGGGCTCATATATCCATTTTCATAGTTATTCATTTTGAACATTTCATAATTGCCATCAGGATCTTCAGGAGTACTTATTCCATACTGTGTACTCTCTAATACATCCCCTAGATTTGTAAAAGACCAATCTTCTGGAGGAATGTACCCAAGCTTTCTTTTTTTATATTTTTTTGTATGCATAAATAAACCAACGTTTTTGGCTATGCTTAATTAATTTTCAAATCCTAATTCCTCTAATTTTTTTTCCATCTGATCTTGAACCTTGTCTAATTCTTTTTCTAAGCTTTGAATTTCTTTTTGTACTGAGCTAATATCCACTTCTGGTTCAGGTTCAAAGGTATCTACATATCTAGGAATATTAAGGTTGTAATCATTTTCTTTCACCTCATCTGACATCGCTACGTATGAAAACTTTTCTATCTCTTTGAAATCCCGAAATGTCTCTACGATCTTTTTAAAATCCTGATCACGTAGTTTATTCTGCTTTGTACCTTTCTCAAATCCTTCACTGGCATCAATAAAGAGTACATTATCATGCTCTTTGCCTTTGTTAAATATCATAATAGCAGCAGGAATTCCGGTGCCAAAGAACAGGTTTTCCGGCAGTCCGATTACCGCTTCAAGCAGGTTTTCCTGAATGAGCTGTTTGCGAATCTTCCCTTCAGAACCGCTGCGAAACAACACGCCGTGCGGGACAATAACGCCCACTTTCCCGGTATCCTCATAGGCTACCTCAATCATGTGCTGGATAAAGGCATAGTCTCCTCGACTCTTCGGCGGTACGCCACGATGGAAGCGATTATACTGATCATCCTTGGCATCTTCCTTACCCCATTTCTTTAAGCTAAAAGGCGGATTGGCAGTGACGATATCGAATTTCATCAGCTCATCGCCTTCCGTGAGCTCCGGTCGCTGAATGGTATCACACCACCGGATGTCAGCCGCATCCATACCATGCAGGAACATGTTCATCTTGCACAGGGCCCACGTGCTGCCATTACTTTCCTGCCCGTAGATGCGAAAATTTCGGCCTTCCACTTCCTCGGCCACAGTAATAGCCAACGAACCCGAGCCAATAGCTGGGTCACAGATACGATCACCGGGCTGAGGATTCAGTAGCTTAGCTAACAATTTCGAGACTTGGTTGGGTGTATAAAACTCCCCGCCTTTCTTCCCTGCATCAGAGGCAAAGCGTTCAATCAGGAACATGTAGGCATTGCCAATGATATCTTCGGTACCGATAACCGAAGGCCGAAAGTTTAGCTCCGGTTTGTCAAAGTCATTAATGAGATTTTTAAGCCTTCTGTTGCGATCTTTGGTCTTGCCCAGGTTGGCTTCCGAGTTAAAGTCAACGTTACGAAACACGCCTTCCAACTTTTCGTAATTGGCTTCTTCAATCTTCTGCAAGATCTTGTTTATTTGATCGCCAATATCTTCATCGTTTTGGTGCCTAACGAGGTAATCAAAGGTACAATCTTCCGGCAGTTTAAAACGCTCACGCTCCATGCGGCGCTTAATGCGCTCTTCGTCATCCCCATATTCCTCTTTATACTTCTCATAATGGTCCTTCCAGATATCACTCAAATATTTCAAGAATAGAAATACGAGGATATAGTTTTTGTACTCTGCAGGATCGACTACACCGCGAAAGGTATCGCAGGCCGACCACAACGCTTGGTTGATTTCCTGTTGCGTAGGTTTATGGGTGCTCATGTAATAGCTAGTTGTAACGCGTTTAGGGGTTAATCTTAAACAGCTAATGCATGTTTAATACGATTGATGGGTTGATCGTTTTGCCAATTGATGTACTGTAATAGCGTTACAGAGGCTACTTTGCTGATCAATCTAGCTC
>NZ_JAMQKA010000076.1:0-16279 GCF_031569985.1 Aliifodinibius sp. S!AR15-10
GCAAGATCTCCAAACAGGGCAATGCCCATATCCGACGGGCCCTCTATATGCCAGCGGTCAGTGCCAGCCAGCATAACCGGGCCCTGCGGGTCTTCTACCAGCGATTGGTCGCCAAGCATCCGGACCACAAAAAGATCGCCCTGACAGCCGTCATGCGGAAGCTTTTGCTGCTGATTTACAGCCTGTGGAAAAGTGGCGAGCGCTACGATGAGGAGTTCCATTACCAGCAAATAACCAAGGCAGCCTAACTTAGTTAAGTTTCTCAGCTCCACTTAGCTTGACTTTTAACACAGTACCTTTTTTGGTTCATTTTTTCCTCACCGAAAAAATGAACACCCCATTTCACAGGTTGTATGTTTTTATCTTTGATAGGATTCAAGATTTTTGCCCTAACTCCATCAAATGCAGGGGTATTTGGATAAACCTAATGGAAACCATCCACTTGAATCGCCAATTTAGTCATGTAAGATGCTGGTATATCATGATTTAATATCCGATTGAGGAGGCCCTATTCAACCCAATAAACGTAGGCATTACGATCTGTTCTATGTCAGTTTAATAAAACTGGTATTGCCGGTTTTGGGAGAAAGTTGCACTCCCGACTATGATGACCTTGAGGATATCAGGAGCAATCCAATGGCAATCGATTGTCAATACGACCACTTTAAGCGAAAAAAGAACAGGTTCGGGGTATCCGTAACGTTACGCAGTATACTGCCTTTCAGCAGCTGTGAGAGGACCAGGAAATCTACATTTTCACTGACAGAATAAGAGAGTTGGGGAATAAAGATAAAGATTGAGCGATCGAAGCTGCTCATAACTCCCAAATTACCACTCACCAGCGGGTGAAGCTGATATGAGCTGTTCAGAAAAAAACCGGAACGGGCGATAAAAAGATTATCAGCACTGGGTGGTTGGGTGAGCTCTTGCAATGCTCCCGATTGTCTTTGAAAACCCCCATTGTAAAGCAACTCCCCCTGCAGGTAGAGTCCACTTGGCAGCATATAATCAATGCCGGCTGTGGCAGTAAAATGACCGGTATCCTCAAAAAAGCGGTCTTCGGGATGGAAATAGGTGATTTCCCCTTTGAAGCCGGCACTGGACAGGTAGCCTGCCCATCCGACCCCCAATACGGTATGTTCAAGGTAATGTCCGCCTATAAATTGTACATCATAACTAGCCAGGCTGGTTCGTAACATGCCACCAATAACCGACTCTTCAAATGAATCACCTGCCCGGTATCCAACTTCCACACCAGAGGCATAACTCCAGCTGTACCCGGCACTGATCGCATCAACACCGGGACGCTCTTCATAATCAAAATTCAGGTAGGAGTAGGCGTTGAACAGGTCATTGGGATTCCAGACGTATGTGCGTCCCCAGTTGAGGCGCTGACGCCCTACATGTACCTCAAACGGTCCATTAATGTAGCTGGCATGCAGCCGGTCGATGCTGGAGTGTAGGACGGAACGGTCGCCGGAGTGCCACACCCAGGATAGATCCATAAAGTTGGGATCTTGTTCATAAAGCTCATTGAGCCCGGGAGTGTGCTCTATTGAATATCCATGTAGAAGCCTGGTGCGCAGGTCGGCGCGAAATTCCAGGTGCTCGCTCAGCGTCCAGTCACTTTCCAGCCGGTGATGCAGGATGTTATCATAACGAACTTTGGAGATTGCATTATCAAGTGAAAGTTGACCTAACTCTTTTAGATAGCCTCCCAGCTCTACATTGAAGTTCCTGTTTTGTGCTGATACAGTTTGGATATTTAGGAAGATGATTGTAAAAAGAAGAAGCAGAAGATTTTTACACAAAAATGAACAGAGAATGCGCAGAGGAGCATGGAGGAATCCTTTGTGAATCTTTGTTTCTTTTTTGTGTAACTCTGTGTGATAGTCCATTCCTAGCTATTGGCTTGCCGAACTTCGTCTGTATCAATTTGTCCATCCACGAGCGTAACAACTCGTCGTGCCCGATCGATAACCCGCTGGTCGTGCGTTGAGAAAACAAAGGTCATCTCTTCTTTTTCGTTTAGCTCCGCCATCATATCCAGGAGGTCGCCCGAGGAAACGGAATCCAGGTTGGCCGTCGGTTCATCAGCAAGCACGAAATCTGGCTTGGAGGCCAGTGCCCGTGCCACAGCCACCCGCTGTTGTTGCCCCCCCGAAAGCTCAGAGGGACGCTTGTCGAGTTTGTCGCCCAGTCCCACCTCCTCCAACAACTGGATGCTTTTTTCCCGGCACTCTTTAGCCGGGCGTCCCTGCATCTGCATTACAAAGGAGACATTTTCGATGGAAGTGAGTACGGGAATCAGGTTGTAGGCCTGGAATACAAACCCGATATGGTGCAGCCGGAAATTGATCAGTTTACTGTCGGAAAGCGTGCTCAGATCAGTCCCCTGAACTGATACATTGCCCTCCGTGGGGGAGTCGAGTCCACCGATAATGTTCAACAGCGTTGTTTTCCCTGAGCCGGAGGGACCTACGATAGAGGTGAATTCACCCTTTTCGATTGTTAGGTCTACGCCCCGCAGAGCATGCACCGGGACCTGCTCTTTATTGTAAGTTTTGGTAACTCCGTGGGTTTCTATGACTGCCATATGTTTGTGTTTCGGCTTGCGTGTTACGGGTTGTGGGTGTTTGGTTTCGTGTTACGGGTTATCGGTTAGGGGTTGACGTGTTGCGTGTTCTCGGATCGTTGGTTTAGGTTTGCCAGTTTTCTTCTACGTATTGGATAAAGCTATTCAGTTTTCTGCCTAACTTGTTATACTTGTCTATTAAATCATTCAGGGGATTGTCCTCGAAATGAATATCACTGATCATATTCAATTGTGAGATTGTCTCATCGCATGAGGAGTGAGCAAATATCAAAAATCTTATGAATTCATTTTTGTATCTCCTTCTTCCAAATCCTTCGGCGATGTTGTTTTTAATACTTTTTGAGGCTCTCCTTATTTGACTGCCTTGTTCGTATAATTCGAATTTCGGTAACTGCATGCTCATTTTGTGAATTTCCAGTGCATTATCGTATGCTATTTGATAGATTTCAAGGTCGTTGTAGCTCTTCATGATGATTTGGTTTTTGTGTTACGGGTTGACGGGTTGCGAGTTTAGGGTTTCGAGTTACGGGTTGTGTGAGAAACTGATTCATAACACGCAACCCGTAACGTGTATTTCAAATCTTTCGGATCGCCTCCACCGGGTTTAGTTTCAGGGTTTTCCAAGCTGGATACAGCGATGAAATCAGCGCTGCCACGGCTATCATCAATGTAATATTGAGATAGTAGCTACCGGCCAGTTCCGGGTAGATGACTGTGCTCATCCCATATTCATTTAATCCTTCAGCAAAGGCACTCAGGTTGATTCCCGTATCATCCATAATTGCCAGAGATCCCCAGCTGAGTAATAATCCCAGGGGAGCGCCGGTCATGGTCAGGAAAACGGTTTCAGACAGGATCATCATAAAGAGCCGTGTTTTGTTCATGCCCACTGCCATCAGCATGCCCAGCTCACGGGTGCGTTCCAGGATCGCCATCAGCATGGTATTGATGATGCTGAATACCAGCGCGATGACAATAATCACCATGAAAATGTAGAGTGAGACATCCATCATGCTGTACACATACCGCAGCTCGGGAGCGATATCACCCCAGCTTGTGACTTTTAAATTTTTGAGCTGGCCCGAGAGCTCCTGTGAGTAGATTGCGGCCTGACCAAAGTCATCCACCTTGAGCGTTATTTTGTGAATCATATCCTGTTTTCCTAGCAGGTTATTTAGATCCTGCTGTGCTACAAACACATTACCCTCATCATAGTTGTTGTTGGGAGAATCAAAAATGCCAGCCACCCGAAAAGCCCCCGCTGTAATCTCTCCATTCACATCCTGGAAGCTCAGGACCATACGTGATTTTAGCTCGATATCAAGTCGCTCGGCCAGCTCATTGCCGATAACCACCGGATTGCGACTCACACCCTGTAGCATCTCGCCATCGGTGATATATTCCCTGATTGGAGTTGTACTTTCGGCCTCGGTGCTGATTCCATGGATAGATACACCGTAGCTGTTGGCTGCACTTTGTGCCAGGCCGGTACTCATACTTTGAGGGCGAATTTCCGTTACGTAAGGTTTCTCATTCAAGATATTAATGATACTGTCCGCAGATGGAATTTTGTATTGGGGATTAAACTGGTCTTCAAACCGGGGTTCGGTAATTTGGATATGTCCAACGGTAAGATTGAGCTGGTTCTGAAGATAGCCTTGTGCCATCCCGTTCATGAAAGCCGATATAAATACCCCGGCCCAAACCCCGAGTAATACAGCGATAATTACGACACCGCTGCGCGTAGGATTTCGCCACACATTTTTCCACCCGAGTTTGATGATCCTTGCAAACATAGCTATCCCCTCATGGCTTCTACAGGTTCAAGGCGGGTGGCTTTGATTACGGGGATCAGGCTGAATAGCAGGGTTATGATAAAAACAATGATAGCCTGATCGATAAAAATATCGGGAGCAACGGAAAACTGGAGAATTGGTTCCATGGCATACTGTTGCAGGGCCGACTCCATATCACCACTCAGCCTGATCGGGTTGACATTGAAATACCACGTGACGGGCAGGCTGACTATAATCCCAACGAGTGATCCCAGCATTGAGATAATGAAAACCTCACAGGCCAATATTTTCAGAATCATCGATCGCGGCGTCCCAACCGAAAGCATCACCCCAAACTCATAGGTTCGTTCGGTAACCATCATCAATACGGTACCCAAAATGCCAAATCCAACCAGCATATACAGTACCAGGAGTATGATCATCCCGCTGCCCCGGTCGGCCTGGATCGCCTGTTGTAGTTCAGGCATGAGTTCCTCCCAGCTCATTACCTCGTACTGATCTGAAGGCAGTTGACTTCGAAGTTTCTCAACCGATTGGTTTACGGTGCCGGCATCATCAAGTATGAGGGCCGCAGTTGTTATTTGGCCCGGTGCTACAAAAAAGTTCTGTGCGGTCTCCAACGGCAGTAAAACAAGGCTGCTGTTTAACTGCGGGTTTGGATAGGAAACCGTTCCTTTGACAGGATAGAGGCCGGTGGCATTCATCCCGCGATATCCCTGCCCGATAAGGACCAGGCTGTCACCAAGCTGGGCGTCGAGCCGCTGCATTAGCTCATAGCCAATGATTGCGGCCTGTTCATCATTTGAATCAAAATACGTTCCCTGTTGCAGTCGCTCCCGGGGATTGCTCAGCTGTCGTTCTGCTTCCACATCAATCCCCATCACCATGGCTGGTCGACTTTGATTACCGGCGGCAGCCAGGGCATAGGATTCAATCCGCGGCGCGATGGTAGTTACAGACTCGACATCGTTTATTTGCTCCTTGAGAGAATCGGTAAGAGAGAAGCTGTTATTTAGTGTCTGCTCCTCCCAGTAGCCGTTTGCGTGCATCTGGATGTAGCCTGTAAAAGTGCCCACTGTGCTCTCAATCATATTATCATACTGACCCTCTTGCGATGATCGCAGGATGGCCGACAGGGAAACCGCCACAATGATGGATGCCAGCGTGATGAGTGTACGCCGCTTGTTCCGCCAGATATTTCGCCATGCCAGTTTGAATGCAAGCATTTTCAGTGATCAGTGTGTCAGTTTACAGTAAGCTAATGGAACGCTGATAAGACGGATCGTGCGAATGATTCACAGATTTAAAATCAATATTAATCTGCTATATTCGCAGCATCCGTGTTCTATTCAACCCTTTTCATATTTTGGATGCTAAAAAAGCTTTCCGAAATGTCGATGTTGAAAGCTATATCCTCATACATGAGCACCGTTTTATGGCCGGGTTCATCAGCAGGTACCATCTCCATATAGGTTGGGATGAGGCGCCCGTCCAGTTCCTCAACTTCCGAACCTGTCATTGTTCGCATCAACGTGTTGTCTTCATCATAAAATTCAGTGCGAAGTTGCAGGTATTCCGCTTTGGAGATATAGATCATCACTTTCCCCCAAACTACAGGTGCATCGGGTTTAGGGATCATCTCAATTTTGTGGCAGTCGTACCCACTGAGAGTACTGTCGCCCACTAGTTCATGGGTGTAATCAGTAACAATTGACGATTCCCGCACCAGGTCGTTATTTGAGAAATCGGATCCCATCCAGGATTGACTCATCATTGAAGGCGGCAGCTTGATGGTGCGATTGATATTCGGCAGCCAGTTCCAAATTTCGTTGCCTCGCTTCAGGTAGGTGGTGCCTTCGTCCCGTGCAGGAGCCGTTATAAGTATCAGGCTGTAGTCATTGTCTTTGCTCCATGCTGTTACCGAAAGGGAACGGTCCCAGTTGGGCCGGATGATCTTCATCGTAATTTCGGATCGGGAGCTTTCGCCCCGCATCTTCAGGTCGGCCTGGCGGACAATTTCGGTGGCATCCTGCGCTTGGGCGATGAGAGAAAATGCTAAAATTCCGAAAAGCAGGCTAGTTATTTTTTTTATGGTGGACATACTCGTCAAGTATTTTTTGTTTCATTTCTTGCAGTGGATACTCTTCTCCCATTGTTATGTATCCCAGTAAAAAGCCATCCATCATGGCGCCCAGGCGATAGGCCTCCAGCTCCGGTTGCTCATACCCGAGGTCTCCCAAAATATCGATATACAGTGCCAGCTGGTTTTCATTGACTTCATCTATTTGGGTTTTAAGGTTACTGAAAGCATCCGGTTGAAGAGCCAGGGAAATCATTAGTCGTCCTTTTTCGGGTTCCTGTTCAATGAATTGGAAAGTACCCTCCACGGTCTGTCGGATTTTGTCAACGGCTGTAAAATTATCAGGAAAGTCCAGGATTTGATCACCGACTTCTACCATTTGGTCAAGAATAGCTTCCAGAATATTCTGTTTGCTTTCGAAGTAGTGATATATCAATCCTTTTGAGACGTCAGCATTCTTAGCTATAGCGGCAATGCTGGTCGCCTCGTACCCATCCTTTGCAAACAACTCAAAGGCTGCATCTACAATCTGTCGGCGGGTTTTGCGCCTGATCTCTTCGTTTTGTTCGGGTGTTCTCGGTGCCATATCTTTTATTGACTAGTCGTTCAGTCAAAAATGTAGTTATGAAAACAATACCAGTCAAGTTTAATTTTTTCCAGTTGCTAAAACCGAGCATACCAATGTTCGGAGAATTGTATTTTAGGATAAACGGAAGTAGAAATCCTTGACAATATTTAACAACGTAACGTGAGTTGATATAAGGCCAGATATCATGTTATTTTCTTGTCATCTCGTATGGAGCTTGCGGAATGAGAGATTTTTGTATTGTAAGGCAATGACTACTCGACAAAGGTCTCTCTCTGGCGATCTTTTAGATGACGCTCCAACAGCGTGCAAGGGTAGGCCAAAGACTGTAGAGCCGGGCGAATGTTTTATCTCGAATTCACTTGAATGATGTCAGCTTTCTTGCTCTTTTGCCTGCTCAAAATTGCGGTAGGCGTCCACCAGGTCGAGGTACACACCGTCAAATCCAGCAGCTAAAATTCGGTCGAGGTAGGCGTCCTCATTTCCAAGGATAATGTTCTGCCATTCCGGCTGCCAGTATTGTACCAGGTAGTTGCCCTCCCAATTGGGATTTTCCTCACCAAGCCACAGCGGGGGATACCGCTCCCAAATCCGTTTCCAGTAATAACGATAATCTTCCGCTTCACCGATGCTCATGTAAGCAATGAGTAGTCGCTCTCCGCCATTGGCTTTAGTTTTGAGTTTTTGCAGGTCAGAAGGCGTCAAGGGTTGATCTGCATGAAAAAATAGGTCAATTATAAAAAGATCATAATTGGTGGAGGCCAGTTTATCTACGAACTCAGACTTTGTCTCAAAATTTTGGGTGTTTAGAAGATACAGGTAGTTTTCAGCTTGGTCCAGTCGATGAATATCCCGGTTATTGACCTCATGTGGTTGCTCCGGGTAGGGGGGGATCACATCCAGCTCCCGGTGATTAGCGGCAAAGGAGATATAGCCAAGAGAGTCGTTAATGGCATAGGAATCCTTCATTTTGGGCACGTCACTGGCATAGTCGGTGACCATCACCTTTTTTCCAAAGGTTTGAGCCAGCTGCAGATAGCGGTTGATATAAGCCCTGGGATCGGGTGGCGTTGCTTCATTATCTGCATTATACCCATAGAAGACACTTTCGCGGCCAATGCCGTCAATCGCATCCAGGTAATTGTGATTCGGGAACAACTTATTGTTGCTTTGTTGCGATCTTGTAAGCAACTGGATCCCGTTTTGGGGAATGACAATAAAGTCGGAATCCTGTTCCTGCGCATAATTACTGATCGAATTAACAAAGGAAATCATGCGCTGGCGATAAATCAGAGGGTTTTCTTCCTCAGTTACCGTTTTTTCACAGGTGGCAGCGAGAAATACCAGCGGAAGGAGTATTGTCGGGAAAAATTTATACATCATGAAAGCGCTTTTTGGGCCGCTGCAGTGTTACCTTTTTGCAATAACTGTCTGATATCGTTGTAATTCTGAAAAAGAGGATTAAAAATAAACGATATCAAATATCTAACAAATATCAATCAAGAATGAGATCCTTCCGGATGCAGTATAATCTCTGGTTTGTTTAGAATCATACTTGTATAGGCTGAGCTGGTGGAATTATCACTGAGAAAGTATAGTCATTATCTCAGTGATTAAATCTATTCTGGCCAACGATTTTGTTATTAGAAACGCTCCTGTATCTGGCCACTAACAACAAATAACCACTGTACCAATGAACTAATAACAAATCTATACGTTGATCTTTTTTTCCCGTTTCACGTGGGTGAGAAAGTTCTGGAGCAGCAGGGAGCCAACATCTCCGGATTTTTCGGGGTGAAACTGAACTCCCATATAATTGTCGTGTCCCACTACGGCTGCAAAGTTCGATATGTAAGAGCATGCAGCAAGGGTAAACTCATTGACCGGTGCAAAATAACTATGTACAAAATAGAAGAACTGGTCGGTCGAGATTCCCTTTAACAAGGGATGAGATTTTACCTCGGTGAAAGTATTCCAGCCCATATGCGGTACTTTGTCTTTTGACGAATCGAATTTTTTAAGTCGTCCCGGAATAATGCCAAGTCCCTGCGTGTCGCCCTCTTCGGTAGATTCAAAAAGGAGCTGCATCCCCAGACAGATACCCAATACCGGTTTCTCCGTTCCCTGCAGCCAGGAAACCAGCTCATTTTCACGAAGTGATTCCATGGCAGAATAAGCGTGTCCCACTCCGGGAAATATCACGGCATCTGAGTTGTTTAACTCATCCTTTTTGTTGGTGATGATAAAGTCGGCGCCCAGTCGGTTAAGCGCATTACTGACCGACGCCAGGTTTCCAGCTTTATAGTTGATGATGGCGATCATAATTAAAGCAGATTTTTGGTGCTGGGTAGAATATTGTATTGTCGTTCACTTCGGCTAACCGATGCCCGGAGGCAACGGGCCAGCCCTTTAAAACAGGCTTCAATCTTGTGGTGATCATTGGAACCTGATACGGAAATATGCAGCGTGGCCTTTAGATGCATTGCCAGGGAATAAAAGAAATGTTCGGTCATTTCGGTAGGGAAATCTCCAACCATTTCTCGTTTGAAATCGGCTTCAAAAACCACATATGGCCGCCCGGACAAGTCCAACGACACCTGGGCATTACTTTCATCCATGGGCAACACGAAACTGTAGCGCTGAATTCCCATTTTATTCCCCAACGCCTCGGTGATGGTTTCGCCCAGCGCAATGGCGACATCTTCGATCGTGTGGTGCTCATCTACTTCCAGGTCACCGGTACATTTGATCTCGAGGTCAATCAATCCGTGTTTGGCAATCTGCTCCAGCATGTGATCGTAAAACTTGAGCCCGGTATCGATCTCCGCTTGGCCGGTGCCGTCAAGATTAACCGCAATGTTAATGTCAGTCTCGGCCGTTTTTCGAGAGAGCTCAGCCTTGCGCTGCGGGAAGCAAAGTTCGTGTGCCAGTTTCAGCCAGTCATCTGATGTTGCTATTACATCATCCGATGTTTCAGCCTGGAGCGTGGTTCCATCTTCTGCAAAGACAAACAGATCAGCTTCATCAGGGGTATTGAACTGTGGTTCAATCCGTTCATTGCTTAGTAGCCGATTCTGCGTGTCGGTAAGCTCTTTAAGCTGAAAGCCCACCTCGTGATCCAGTTTTTGCAGGTAGTTCAAACCAAACAGGGCACCTGGCCACAGCAGGTTTTCTCGATCTTTACCAAGTGCTTCGTAGTGTACCCAAATCTTCATTCGATAACCTCCTTCAGCGTAGAAAGAAACAGATCGTTTTCATCGGGCATACCCACGGTAACACGCAGGCAGTTGTCACACTTCGGCTCATTTCCTCGATAACGCACAATGACACCGCGATCGGCCAGTTTCTTATATATCGAGAATGCATTTTCAACTTTGAAGAGCAGAAAGTTTGCGTCCGAAGGATACACCTTCTTCACAAATGGCTGCATGGAGAGCGCCTTTGAAAGTCGATCCCGCTCTTCCTTTATTTTGTCGATGTTGAACCGGACCGTATCCAGGTTCTCAAACGCTTTGATGGCGTAATGAGAAGTAAGAGAATTTACATTGTAAGGCGCTTTCACTTTCAGCAGGTACTGAATGACATCTTCTGCTGCAATAGCGATGCCCAGGCGAATGCCCGCCAATCCAAATGCTTTGGAGAGCGTCTGCATCACGACCATATTTGGATATTTAGCGACTTCTTTTGCAAGGCTTTCCCGGTCACTGAAATCGACATACGCCTCATCAATAACTACGATACCATGGAATTCACTGGCGATATGTTTCATCGCATCAACGGAAAGATCGTTGCCTGTTGGGTTGTTGGGGGAGCAGAGCAGGGTCATTTTTGTATCCTCTCGCACTCCGTCCAGCACAGCTTCGGGATCCAGGTCAAAATCATTTGTAAGCAGTACCTGGTCCACCGGAATGTTGTGGATATTGGCCGATACGCTGTACATGCCGTAGGTCGGGGGCGTAATTAATATGCGATCTCGCCCCGGTTCGCAAAAGATGCGATACAACAGGTCAATCGCTTCGTCGCTTCCAACCCCTACAAATACATTTTCAGTACGTACGCCGCGCAGCTCTGAGATCTTACTTCGCAGTTCCCACTGGTAGGGAGAGGGATACCGGTTTAATCCTTCTATATTTTTGATGGGAGACCCGTAGCTGTTTTCATTTGCATCCAGCAGGGTGCCTTTGTCGTAGTCGTCCCGCGCACTCCGGTAGGGTTTCAGATTCCGGATGTTGGATCGAACAAGTTCGTCGATAGCAATTGTTTTAGGCATAATGATCAATCATTATCGTTAAGTCGTATTGTTACTGCTCTCTTGTGTGCTTCCAGCTCCTCGATATCGGCCAGCTTTGCCACTGAGGGCGCCAGGGATTCCAACCCAGCCCGATCCAGTCGTTGCATCGTGATAAATTTTTGGAACGAGTCGACTGACACACCGCTGTACATCCGGGCATAGCCGTATGTGGGCAGCGTATGATTCGTGCCGGAGGCGTAATCTCCCACGCTTTCGGGGGACCACGGACCCAGGAATACTGAGCCGGCATGCTGAATCCGGTCAGTCAGTGAATCCGCATCATCGCATTGCACAATCAGGTGCTCCGGCGCGTATCTATTGGAAAAATAGAGCGCATCATCGATGTTTTCCACTTGAACTGAAAAACTATTTTCCAAAGCCTTGGCTGCTATCTCTTTCCTGGGGAGCTGTTTGAGCTGATTATTAAGCTCATTTTGCAGCTCATCAAAGGCGAAGCCGGGCGTTGCCACAATCACCACCTGGCTGTCAGCTCCATGTTCGGCCTGAGAAAGCAGATCAGCGGCTACAAATGCTGGATTTGCGTTTTCATCTGCAATAACCAGCACCTCCGAAGGACCCGCCGGCATGTCGATGGAAACCTGGGCCTCGCTGTTTTGTAACCACATTTTGGCCGCTGTCACGAACTGGTTTCCCGGTCCAAAAATTTTGTCCACTTTGGGTACCGATTCAGTACCGTATGACATTGCGGCAATAGCTTGTGCACCACCAGCAAGAAGGAGTGTTTTAATCTCCAGCTTTTTGGCGATGTAGAGCATTTCATCATCCACGGTACCCTGGGCATTGGGCGGTGTGGCAACCACTACCTGCTTGCATCCGGCCAGCATTGCGGGTATACCCAGCATCATGAGAGTGGAGGGCAAAATCGCTGTACCGCCGGGGATATAGAGGCCCACTTTTTCAATAGGGCGTGCCACCCGCGAGCAGCGTATTCCCGGCATGGTTTCAACCTCAATTGGTGCTGCCAGCTGGGCCTTGTGAAACCGGTAGATGTTTTGGAACGCGGTATCGATGGCGGACCTGGTTTCTTCATCCAGCTCAGGGGACGTTTCCTGTGGGTTGATCGTTAGCGGGGCGGGACGAACACCGTCAAATTTTTCGGTATACTCAAGAACCGCTTGGTCCCCTTGTTGAGAGACCTCCTCTATAATCGGCTGTATCTGCTCCAAGACCGACATAAAATCCATTTTGGGGCGCTGGCAAAGTGCCCGGATCTGCTCGTCGTCTAGATCTGAAAATTGATATGTTTTCATGGCTGATTCATCAACATCATGTTCGTTGTAAACCATTCCGTCTCAGGCGATCATGCTTTCAATCGGGAGAATAACAATACCTGAGGCTCCTTCGGCTTTCAGTTTTTCCATTAAATCCCAAAACTGTTCTACCTGTATTACCGTGTGAATGGCAGCCATATCCTCGTCGGCCAGTGGCATTACAGTCGGACTTTTGAGCGAGGGAATGATATCCTTGATTTTAGGGACCGCATCTTTGGGCGCATTCATCATGATATAGCGGCTGCGTTCAGCCTGCTGGTGCCCGTCAATGCGCTGCTGGAATTTATCGATCAGCTGCTTCTTTCCATCAGAGAGTTTTTTGTTTGTTTGAATCAGCTGTGTTTCCGACTCAAAGATGGTCTCAATCTCTTCTAACCCGTTGGCCTTGAGCGTATTGCCGGTGGAGACCAGGTCGCAGATCGCGTCCGCCACTTCCAGGCGCGGGGCAATCTCCACCGCTCCCGATATCGTCACAATCTTGGATTCAACGCCTTTTCTCTTCAGGTAGTTGCGCGTCAGGTTGGGATAACTGGTGGCAATGGTTTTACCATCAAAATCCTGGACATTCTGGATTTTACCCCCTTTTCGTGCGGCGAGGGAGAGGCGGCATACCCCGTAGTCTAGTCCCCGGAGTATAGTCACGTCTGCCCCCATTTCAGCGGTAACGTTGGCACCTACAAAGCCCAGGTCACAGACGCCATCCTGCACATACTCGGGGATATCATCATCGCGAATTAATAGGAGTTCAACATCAAAATTACGGCACTTAACCATCAGGCTGCGCTTGTAGTTGTCAAAGCGTAACCCGATGCCTTCCAGTAGATTAATGGTTTTATCGGTTAGGCGACCATCTTTTTGCAGCGCAATGCGTAAAGAGGTCTTAGTATCGGCAGATCGATTCATAGCTTACTGAATATTGGTTGTATTATAAAAGATTATGGAAATTTGAAAAGACGCTGGGCAGCAAAAAACAGGCAAAGTAATATTATTGGTGATGATGAACACCACCATGATGGAAATGGGAGGGGATATGGAAAAGTTGATTTCTCATCAGGCCTGAATATACGATTTCAAAACCAAGTATGCACGTCCGAAAGTAAACTTATTGTAAAGTTTTTGATGATTCCATTGAGAAAGTAGAAGGGAAAGAATTAAAACACCAGGCAAAAGGGAAGCCCCACACAATTAGGAATGTATGGGGCTTTGGGTCAACAACCGTCTCCGTTGGAGTGTCGGCTATGATGATTAGCTCTGTCAGGGTGAGACGGTTAATCTCAGGTTAATCGATTATTTAGTTCAAATAATGATTATCTATAGTATTGTACATCGGCCAGGAGTGTTTGTTCCGAAGGGACAGAAAAAATCGGACTGGATGTATAAGATTCGTCGCAAGCCCAACAAAAAGTCAGTGGATCTGATTTTAAAGCTTATTGAGCACATATTAGGAGGCGAAAGAAAACATTCTTATAGAAGGCTTTGCAAAACTGTGGTATATAAAACTGTCATCGCGTCTGCCAGCTGGCAGATTGGGGCATGGCGATCCTCACAGGAGGGGAGATTGTCGCACTCCATTTACTTCGTACACCTTTGCCAAGGCTACGGTGCACTCCGTTCATTCCGTTAGCAATGACACCATGGTATTTTTAAAGTTTTTTTATAAGAAAAACTAGTTTCCCTGTACATCGCCGGTCATCGGCACAAAGCGAACCGGCAAAATTTTTTCACGCTTAATGTCACCATCTTGCGTCTTGGTAACACGGATTAAAATCTGCGATCCGTTTGGCTCTCCGTGTGGCATTACCAATGCGCCCCCTGGTCGGAGTTGATCAATCAAAGGTTGTGGGATTTTTGGAGCCGCGGCTGTTATAATCACAGCATCAAAAGGAGCATGCCCTGGCCATCCCTTGTATCCATCTCCGATTTTTGTTTGAATGGTTGAGTAACCGAGTTTAGAAAAGGTGCGACGTGCCCGTTGACCGAGTTCTGGGATAATTTCGATGGTATATACTTTGGGGGTGAGCTCAGAAAGTACGGCTGCCTGGTATCCACTGCCGGTTCCAATCTCCAGGACTTTTTCACCAGGCTGGATGTCGAGTAGCTCCGTCATAAAAGCTACGACATACGGCTGTGAGATGGTTTGCTGGTGACCAATGGGGAGAGGGGTGTTCCTGTATGCATTGGGTTGCTGCGTTTTGGGTACAAAAAGATGGCGAGGAACGTGGCGCATCGCTTCCAGCACCTGTTCACTTTCAATTCCCTGTTGTTTGAGTAGGGTAACCAGAGCATTCCGTTCTTTTTGTCGCTCAGAAAACCGCGGTGGTTCCCAGGTTACAGTATCATGAGAAACAGTGTTGAGTACGGAAATATGTGAACTGGAAAAGAATGCTGTCGCAGGGCAGATAGCTGTGGTTGTCACCATTGCCAATAACAATGAAGCAGCTTTAAGGCCAGTACGGATCATTGTTTATATCCTTTTTTATCAAAATTCTGTACTGTAAAACAGTTGCCAATTTTTATCCATTCCTGCTATTGATAACCAGCTTATTAGGGTCTCAAGATGAGTTTAAATGTATGTCCCAAAATAAACATTGTTTATTTTTAATTTTAACTTAATTTTTTAGCTGTTAATATAGTGTATGAAGTATTTTTTAAGTAGAGGGGGCGGATAAATAATTTGCGCATTCGGTCGTTATTCAATAAAGTTTAAATAGGTTTCAGGAAAAAGAGGTTAATGTTGTCATCCGCAGGAGGCATTTATGAAGAACAGTGCACTCAGTTTAGATCTTTTTACCCAGGTTGAGTCGGATTTCGAGATTCGCCAGTACAAAGTATTGGCAGCTCTTAAGCAAATATCTGATGAATTCCGCCAAAACCGGATCTATCCAAATCTCAGTGAGCTCGTTGAATTGAGGAATACTTTGGCCGATATCAGAACGAGGCTGGAGGATTTGCGAAATGATTTTCCCAAGCGGATAAAAAATATCGACCTGGTTAATAAAATTATTGAACATGAGGTCGTCTTTGTTGATGGATCGGATCTTTCAAAAGTTGAGGATCTGATCGAATGGGCCCTTCCTCACATTGAAGCAAAAATTAAAGAGGGGAAAGCGATCTACGAATATGTTGATGAGGAAATAAAAATAGAAGAGGTTGGTATTCTTCCCAGTTATGTGGATGAGGGTTATTTCTTTGTACCCGATAATGAGGAAGCCAAGTTGCTGCTTTTCCAGTATGAGGTATCAATTTTCCAAAGTGCGCAGGACCAATACCGTGCTTTGAAAACTGGATTCCTGAAAGCCTTGCACCAGGGGCAGGCCCAGCTTTCACCCAATTCGATCAAACTCGATCTTATTAAAGAGCGTAAAGAACTGCCTAATCCTGCGACATACAGCTTTCATACCAAGCTGGATTTTCCTTTCAGGGAGACGATTTTCCCGGTTGTTAAACGCAAGCTCATGCAGCAGCTTTCGGAGGCATCTTAAGTATTGCGTATTGCGTTATGCGTTATTAATGCCGTGTTCAAGTGACTAATGCAACACAGCGGTGTTTTAGGGTTTGTTGGATGGGATTAAGGTAATCAAATTTTCGAACCGGTCGAAAGTTCAGGTACTCTTCGACAGTGTTGATGCGCTCGGCGG
>NZ_JAMQKA010000077.1:0-15851 GCF_031569985.1 Aliifodinibius sp. S!AR15-10
CGCCGGACGATCGATGCGTTTACCAAAGCGCACAATAAACAGGCCGCACCCTTTGAATGGAAAAAGAAGTTCGTCAAACCGGGAAAGCTGTCGGATAATTACGCTGATTTATGAATCTAAGTACTAGTGTTTCAGTATTTCAAAATCTCGGTATGGGCTTACGGTGCCTGCGCTGAGATTGATTTGGTGTTCTACAGTAACTTTATTGTGAATATTTTACCGCATTGTCTTGGGACCAAAAGGTTGGGATTCGATTCCTCTCAGATCTTTTGATCTCCCTTTGACAAAAAAGAAGCTAGAGAATGCAGAAAAAATTAAGTAATGAATAGTTTTCACAGTCTTCCCGTCCGGTAGTACAAATGGTAGGTGCAAAAAAAAATATGATTATGAAGAACTTATTAGCCTATCTCGTTAAGACTTCGAATCGGACAGGTTAAGGGTCTTTTGCTAACAATATTATGAATAAGGTTCTCTAGTTCCTGTTTTCTAGGCTATAGAAATGTATTATTCAACCACATGAAATGCATTTCATTATTTCATAGGCATGGCCTATGAAGTAAACTTTGAAAAAGCTTTAATTCACGACAGCTGGATACGACAATAGATGTGTACCCAGAAACATTCTTGAGTAAGTCATGTAAACTATAAGACCATTCTTAAGAATGGTCAAAGAGCCCTATAACCATCTCATTCTATTTTGAAACTTTTTGACTTCTTTTTCCCTGACAAAATTTTCACTAGGTGCTTAGCCCATAATTCTAAGGCATTTCTTTTCTCTTCCATATAGCTGTGGCGGTCGTAAATAGCCGTCACTTGTCCGTCCCCGGCCAATCCCTTGTGATTAAGTATCTTTCCCAAGACGGTTCGGTCGATACCCAGTTTTGCCATATAGGTAGCCGCGGTACGCCGCAGGTCATGCGGACGAAAATCCTTTACTTTGGATTCTTTCCGTATTTTCTCCACCACGCGTTTTAATTCCTGGATGGGCTCTCCTTCGATGACTGGAGATTCAAACACGTAATCGGATTTTTTCTTTTGGGATTTAATTTCTTTTAGAATGTCTATTGCTGCTGGTGGTAATGGTACGTCATGGGGCCGCTTTCCCTTTGCATCTTCAGCCGGAATGGTCCACAAGTCTCCCTGTGGGCATTCCCAACGCATGCGAGAGGTTTCTCCTTTCCGCTGGCCGGTAAGCAGCAGCAGTTTAAAAATGGATCGGGCGGGTTCGTCTTGGTTCTCAAAGGCCTCCCACAGCTTTTTAATCTCCTTCTCGGTGTAATATCGATCCCTTTTGTTTTCTCCCTCCTGATACGTGGGGATCGTAGATACCGGGTTATATTCCGCCAATCCTCTTCCTACCGCAAACGCGTACATTTTGGAGAGGCGCGCCCGCATCCGATTGGCCATGGTCGGGGATCCATCTTCAAAAGCCTTGTCATCTAACATGCTTATGATTTCATGCTTGGACACTTCTTTTATGGGTAGATCCCCTAAAGCCGGAACTAACTCGTTATCGACTATCCGCTTGTATTCTTTTTGGGTTTTCTCCCGTAAAGTTGGGAGATACTTCTCCTTGAATTCCTGAGCCAGTTCGTTAAATAGGGTAGGATCTGGTTTGCTCTTTTGTTTCTTTTTTTCCGCCAGGGGATCAATACCATTGCTGATATCAAACCAAAGCTTTTTGGCCTCCTCCCGGGCTGTCGATAATCCCATTTTTGGAAAACTTCCAATGGTAAAACGTTTTACCTTATCCTTAATGCGATAACGATAGACAAATGATTTGTGGCCGGTGGGCGTCACTCGAATAGCCAATCCAGTAATCAGATTATCGTAAATTTCTGTTCTCTTTTTGGGTGGTTTTAAGTTTCGTATAAATGGGTCTGTTAAATTTTTATTCGCCATGATGATTCTATTTTAAATATTGTTGTCCCAGAGTCTCGGGGACAACAGGGGGACAACAGAATGGGTTAATGCCACGTAATTATCTGAAATCTAAAGTACCGCTTAATGGCATGATAGACAATAGTTTACAGCTAAAATTTAATGTTATGTAATGGTAAGAAATCCGTTTTGAACATTCTGTCACGCAGGAGGTCGCGAGTTCGAATCTCGTCCGGATCGCTTCTCGTAAGCCCCCTAACTTTCAAAGAGTTAGGGGCTTATTTATTTTCTACATACTTCCCGCCTTAAACTAAGCTTATTTCAGAAAGGTGCCCCCCCCCACTATGTATGGTTTGTACTTGACTACAGTCATGTTGTTGTGATATTTTCGATACCAAACCTCTTGTGGCACGACAAATTCTCTCCGCTGGAAAGCTGGCCGCTGGATTTATTATTAAGAAATTTGTTCTCAAGTTGGAGGGGGCTGTTAAATTTCATCCACTTTGTGCTGTAAAATATCGGCAAACTTCCGGGCCGCCTTACTCCGGTATCCCCCGTTACGCCAGAGTAGTCCAACCGTTCTCTTTGGGGTAGGATTTTTGATCCGGACGGACTTTAACTGCTCTGCCGCTTTCATTTTCATGGTCAGCGCTGGCAGGATGGTTCCCGCAGTACTGTTTCCTTCCAGGGCTGAGAGTAACCCACCGATCGTGTTCATCTCTATCGCAACATCGGGCTCAATACCAGCTTCCATAGCGCAGCGGTCCCATATTCGTCTCGTGCAGTACCCCTCCGAAAGCAGGATAAGCTTTTGTCGGTCGAGTTCTGCTACATCAATGACCTCTTTATCGGTCAGTGAATGCTGCCCATTTATAATCAGCAGTAATTCCTCATCAAACAGACCATTAAACCCCAGTTCGGGGTAATCCGCCGGATGGAAGCTGATGCCGAGGTCCAGCTCATGTTCGTGCAGCTTCTTTTCAACCTGTGGAGCCGAGAGCTCCTCCAGTTTTAGTCCCACATCCGGGTACTGCGAAGAAAAGGAAGATACCACATGCGGGATCAGGTAGGCGTTGACAGTCTGTACCACCCCTATTTTCAACGTGCCGCGATAAAGCTGCTCCAGCTCATCGATAGCTTGCTTGGCTTCGTCCACCTCTTTGACGATGCGCTTGGCCCGCTGATGGAGCAGTTCACCCGCCTCTGTAAATTGCAGCCTATTCCGGGAGCGGTCAAAAAGCGGTACGCCGAGTTCTTCCTCCATCCTTTTGACCTGCTGGGAAAGGGCCGATTGCGAGATAAACAGTTTGTCAGCCGCCGCTGTGAAGGTGCCCTCCTCGGCAATTGATAGCAGGTATTTGAGTTGACGCAGTTCCATTGAGATATAAGTTTTACTTATGATAAGTAGAAGTAAATATTGATAGACTTATGATAAAAATCCAGCTAGTTTCCTCTTCCAACAAAAACAAAACCTGGAAAAGAAATTATGAAGCTACGAACTGAATACTTCGTTTTGGTGCTCTTGATCTTGCAAGTTGCCATTGTTTCGGGTAGCTACGCTCAGAAAGCCTCAAAAAAAGAGATAGCCAGTCTCAATACTACCGATATGGATCTCACGGAGGCCCGGGTCCGCTACATGGAAGGGCTCGACCTGCTGATCTTTGAAATGCAGGTGGAGGGCACTGCCGGAAATACCACACCTGAACCAGCCGGACAGATGAACGGCGCATCCGTTCTTGGATATGTATTTCCCACCACGCTGAGTCCCACCGATGTGGGCTTCGGCGATGTAGAGGGTATTCTGGCTTTTGCTGTAACGTCACACCCCGACTTTGACGACACCCCGCTTTGGGACGAGGACAACGACCTCAATTATGAAAACGATGGCCAAATTTTTCATACCCATTGGGTGGTGCTGGTGAAAGATAAGCGTGTGGCGGGCGGACTTGCCGTAAAGGAGTACAAAAAGGAGGACCAGAGCGTAGTGCTGCCGCCCACCAATCCCGGCATGCCGATGTATCTGGATTCGCCCGGTTTTTCAGTGGTATTTCGGGGGCATTCCGTGAAGGTTGCAGTACCGGCACAGCGTGTAAACCACAAAACATCATTCAACTACGATGGTGTGGCTGCCTATATGGAGGTCTCCACCGGTTCGAACCAGCCGATGCTGGGAGTATACTCTGTTTTTGAAGTGCTTTCTGGTGATTTGAGTCTGCCGTATGGCGTTCAAAAGTAAAGGTAAAATAGAATCCTCCAGGTTCAATAAGATAATCCCAATTACGGCGATGTGCCCCGAGTGGTCAGGGGAGAGCTTGCAACGCTCTTACGGTGGTTCGAATCCATCCATCGCCTCAATTATTTCTGTGTGGCGAATTTAATTCAACATAATATCCAGCAGGTTCAGGAACGTATTGCCCATGCCTGTCGGCGGGTGGGACGAAGCCCGGAGGATGTTCAGATTGTGTTGGCTACAAAGACGGTGGAGGCGGGACGTATATTGAAAGCGACTCGTCTCGGATATCCCATCATCGGAGAAAACCGTGTGCAGGAGGCAGAAGAAAAAATCGAGCAACTGGATGAGTACGCCGCTGAACTTCAATGGCATTTTATCGGTCACCTGCAGAGTAATAAGGTGAACAAGGTAGTGCGTTTTGCCTCCATGATCCAGTCAATTGATCGCATGAAGATTGTGCAAAAATTGAATCGGCGCCTCAAAAAAGTAGATAAGACTATGGACGTGCTTATTCAGGTCAACACCTCCGGGGAAGACAGTAAGTATGGGATTCATCCCTCCCGGGCCCTTGCGTTTGTGGAAAAAGCCTCCGAATATAAGCGGCTGAATATTAAGGGCCTGATGACGATCGGGCTGTTTTCTGATGACTGGCCGAAAGTTCGGGCGGGATTCCGCCAGCTCCGTGAGATACGGTATGCCATTGCAGCTGAACAGTTGGAAGGCGTTCAGATGGAGCACTTGTCGATGGGCATGACCAACGATTTTGAGTTGGCCATTGAGGAGGGTGCTACCATGATTCGCTTGGGCCGCGCTATATTCGGTGAGCGAAGTACACCCGATTCGTACTACTGGCCGGGAATTGAATCAACCACGGATTTACACTGATAAAAACGAGGAGTCTGTAATTTCTGCAGATCCGGTATAAACATATATTGAAATCCTGAGATGAAGATACACTACCTGCAACACGTCTATTTTGAAGGTCCAGCCTATATCCAAACCTGGGCCGTAGAACAAGGATATGAATTGACCGGCACCCAGCTTTTTAAAGGGGAAGCCCTGCCCGGGGTGGAAGAGTTCGATGCCCTGGTGGTCATGGGCGGTCCCATGGGGGTGGGTGATGAAAGGGAATATCCCTGGCTGGGAGAGGAAAAAGCGTTTATCAGGGATTGTATCTCACGGCAGAAGAAAGTCTTGGGGATCTGCCTGGGTGCCCAGCTCATCGCCGATGCTTTGGGAGCAAAAGTTGAGCCCATGGCGGAAAAAGAGATTGGCTGGTTCCCGGTTGACTGGTCGCAGTCCGTACGGAAAGAATCTGGTTTTTCTTTTTTACCTGCCCGGCAAATGGTGCTCCACTGGCATGGAGATAGGTTTGAGTTCCCGGGTAATGCGCTGCCACTGGCAAGCAGTGAGGGTTGTGATAGCCAGGGATTCCTAATAGATGATCACGTTTTGGGCCTGCAATTCCACCTGGAGATGACCAAAAACAGTCTGACCACGTTAATTGGGAACAGCAGTAGGGAGCTGGAAGAAGCCAATGGCCGATTTATCCAGGATGCAGAGGCCATGCTGAAAGGGAATTACTTTGCTGAGAATCATCAAATAATGAAGCAGCTGCTAAATCGCTTTTTTGTCGATTAATCGAATAGAAAATACGTTTACTGTTTGGTGTCATCCTGAACCACTGCGCTGAACTTGATTCAGTATCTCTTTCAGGATCTCGTAAGCTTTGAAGACGTTGATTTGGTTCAAATTTATATCAAAGGATATCATTTTTACGAGATTCAGCGTCCGGGATTACAAAGAGCATCTGCAAACTCCGGCTAGTATTGCAACGTAAACTCCTCGTCTGCCCACAGGATAACCAGGGGCATAATACAAACCAGCAGCGAGTTTAGATAAACTGGAAACGAGTGGTGATAGCTCATATGCACGGTGAATGCACCGATCGCAAACGGCAGCAGCCCCAGCAGTGAGATTATTTTCGCTGGACGGTAAAACAAGCCGATAATAACCCCGGCCACCCCGGTCGTTTCTGCCAGTCCAATAAGCATCGTTGGCGTTGGACCAAAGCCTATCGACGCCATGTTCTCCATCATGCTCTGGACGCCAATAATTTTATAAACCCCGGCGTATCCGAATATGTATACCAAGACGGCTATCGCAATCCAATGAATTCCTTTTTTTAAATTTTTTATAACAGGTATTTCTTGTTTTTCCATAACAGTTTTTTGTGGGATTTATGATTGTGGATTGGCAAAACTACCTGTTATTCTGACTATTCGTAAGTACTTACAGAGTTTTTAGAAGCTAACAATGTTGTAAGTATTGGCTTGATTGGACATGAAGGGTAGAAAAGAGAAAATAGTTGTTATTAAACGTACCGAAATGACAGACAAATAGAGACTACCAGGCATCGGTGAAAACTAACTAATACCTTGCATAGTCTTCGCGATAGCCTCGCACTGTTATTACGGCGGTATTGTGGCCTATCCAAGCGAGTAAAGATACTGGTAGCGTGTTGAGAAGCCGTTATATCAGGTTGCTGGAATTAAGATGTGATATCAGGTGAATGGTACCTGTTTTTGATCAGCGACTCCTTCTTCTTTTTGGGAAATTGTTTGATCTGGTATTCCCGTTTACAGGCTTCTGACCGGTCGGGATGCTCCTCAACAAATACCAGCTCGTCCGGCTCGTTTCGCTGCATGTACTTTGCTCCATCACCCTGCCTGTGCTGGTGCCAGCGCCTGATCACATCGTTAGTGCTACCGGTGTAGAGGTTCCCATTGGTACAGCGAATCATATAAACGAACCAGCTACTCATCGTAGATTGCATCTGTGTTAAAGTTCCGTAGGTCGAAGGTCTAAAAGTCCAAGGTCGAAAGGGGAAAGGTATTAAATTTAATGCTCATACCCCGGACGTTTAAATGTCGAGTTGTTGAACTGTTGAATTGTAAGACAGCCAGGGCTTGAGGGACTAGATGTGGTTCGCTGCCACTCAGTGAAGGCGCTTAATACCCTAATTATTATCTAGTAGGCAACCATTCCATGTTTCTCCTTGTATGGACTAATGAAGGAGCTTATAGCAGAGTGACTCTTTTAAATATTTAATCAATTTACAGTGGAGAGTTACATTATGGAAATAGTAAACAGCAGACGCCATTCTTATCCGATATCCATTGTTGTTTTTTCAGTAATGACATTGATTTTTGCCGGTTGTAGTACCGATTCAGCGGAACCGGGTAATAACACAGGAAATGGGAGTAATACACAGCCTGCTTTTGACAGCGGCCAGATTAACCAAAGCGGCAGTTTCAGCTATACATTTGAAGAGGTTGGAACGGTTGAGTATTACTGCAGCATTCATTCCCCGGACATGCAGGGTCAGGTTACGGTATCCAGTGATGCAGAAGTCAGCGAACGGGATACCGTGCTGATGGAAAATACGCAGTTTAATCCAGCACAAATTACCGTGGCCCCAAGTACCGAGGTGGTATGGATAAACAGGGACAGTTTTACCCATACCGTGACCCAAGGCAATCCATCATCCGGCGGTAACGGCGGTGGAGGCTATTAAGAAGAACCTTTGCAAATAGAAATGGCAAAGGAAAGTCGACGAAACCCCAGTTGTGGGCGACCAGAGGCATTGGTATCTGTATGTCGTTCAAAATCGGGTAAGCCTCGAATTTAGCCACTATTTGCCGGTGAATGGTTTATCCTGCCCGTAGTACACTTTAATTCACTACGGGTTGCCATGAAATATTCGACACTTTGGATACTCACTCTTTTTCTCATCATCGGTCTCAAAGAAAAGCCAAAACGCCAACACTTCTCGGAATCTCCGATATTACTAACCTGTCCCAATAGTAGTCGGTCCACACCGTGCCAAAAATACAGTCGTATCATCGATGATATTGACATCAGGAATGCATTTTCCAGGCTGTGGCATAAATCCCGCACAAATCGCTCCATGAAGGAACGCAGGGAACAGGGAGTATGGATTGTGCTAAATGATTAAGGTGGATATGGGGTCATCCCTTTCCCTGAGGACTGGTCCGTTTTTCCATGTAGTATTGAATTCCCTTCGGATTTTATGAAAGAGATCCATCGAACCTGGTGGGAATTGTACATACGCATCCCTTTTTTGAGGGAGATGATATAACAGGACCCAATGTTTGCGGAGAAGGGAAAAGCAGGCACTACACAAGCGGCGGTAACTACGAAGACCTACAGCTTCTCGTTGAGATTGCCACGCACATTTCAGACTTTTGTATCAAAAGTTATGTCATTGATGGGAGTAACATTACCTCCATGACTGTATGGGGACAGCTGGCGCTCTACCCGAAAGATTCTTTTTTCAGTCTTTGAGGTGGTTCTTCAAAACCCTCTTTTACAGGAATCATCACAATGATATAATTTGGTTGACAGATATATCATTAATGCGAGTACGATAATTATGTATATCCCCAGTTCATTTAAAGAAACAAGAAGTGAAGTATTGCAAGAGCTGATCCAGGCTAATAATTTTGGCATTCTTATCTCCCAGGGCGATAGTAAACCCCAGGCCACCCATCTGCCGTTTACGATTGATCCGGATCGGGGACCGAATGGAACATTGGTGACACACATGGCCCGAGCCAATAAGCACTGGCGGAGTATGAATGAACATACTGAAGCACTGGCCATATTCCAGGGAGCTCATAGCTACATTTCTCCGTCGTGGTATGAAAAAAAAGCGTCCGTCCCCACCTGGAACTACGGGGCCGTACATGTTTATGGAAAACCGCGCGTAATTGAGGATCGTAGTCGGCTACATACTATTGTCACTGAGCTTGTGGAGCTTCATGAGTCGGACCAGGAAGGGGGCTGGAGTATGGATTTGGTTGAGCACAAACTGGATTCCATGCTGAAGGCGATCGTCGGCCTTGAGATACCGATTGAAGAGATCGAGGGAAAAATGAAGTTCAATCAAAACCGTTCTGACGAAGATCGCCGAGGGGTGATAGCACATTTATCCTCCACCGGGAAGCCGGCTAAACAGAAGGTTGCCGATATTATGAAAAACCACCTGGAGGAAGAGAAAGGAAACAATTGACGGTTAACATTGTTCTCAAGTTCAGATAATGTGCTTGGCGTTTTAAAACCTGGGTGTCATCCTGAACTCGTTTCAGGATCCCGCAAAGTTTATTTCATTGATATATATTCTAACCACTAAATCAACGCCGATAACAACTGCGTGAATCTGGACGCGCAGTGAATCTAACCTCAAATGTTTTAGATAGTTAATCAATACGGTAAGGCGTTTTAAACTCCATCGCCACATCAAACAGTATCAGTTCCGATTCTTCCATAGCCTCCAGCTCAAGCTTTGTCAAATCGGTTATTCCGGCGCCATCACCCTGGTAGAGCACAACGTCATCATTTATCCTGATCGTGCCATGCACGACCTGGAGCCAGGCGCCGCGTCCCTGTTTCAAATCATGCTCATAAAGGTCGCCTTTTTGTAAGATACCCGCATAGATCTCTGCATCCTGGTTGATTCTCATTGATTCTTCCCGACCCTCAGGTGACACATACAGCCGGAGCCGGCCGGTGCGCTCCGCTTTCTCATAGCGCTTCATTTCATACCCGGGCTCATGACCTTTTTGATCGGGCAGAATCCAGATCTGGATGTTATGCTCTACCTCGTCGTGCTCATTCATCTCGCTGTGTACAATGCCTTTGCCAGCTGAAAGCCGCTGCATCTCTCCGGCACGAATTCCCTCCTTGTTCCCCATGTTATCACCATGGGTAAGCACGCCGCTGGAAACATAAGTTAATATTTCCATGTCGCGGTGGGGGTGAGATTCAAATCCCTTGTGCGGTTGAATGTGGTTTTCCACGATAACGCGAATCGGGCCAAAGCGGGTCCAGTTGGGATCGTGATAATTGGCAAATGAGAAGGTCATCCAGTTGTCGGTCCAGCCAAAATCTTCAAAGCCACGTTCACTGCTGCGACGAATGCGAATCTTGTTTTCCAATTCTGTTGTCGGCATGCTGTATAGTTTTGATTGATGTTACACGCATATTGAACCTGATCAAGTCGCCAAGAGTTTCAAGTTCAATCGGAGGGGAGGACACTACTTTTATATGAGGGATTCCCCTGCAAACTCCGAGAAGATCGGGAAGTAAAATATGCTCCATTGTTAAAGATTAATTTATCGAGAAAGGCGAAAACCAATGAAAAAGTACCTCTCTGTTATCGCAATCTTGGCGCTGGTTTTGTTGGAGGGATGTACGAACTCGGGCGCATTTGTGGCTACAAACAGGACGAGCGTAAACCTGCAAGAAAATAATTTTACGATTGTTGCCGCCAACATGTCCGGTGAGGCGGAATCTGAGTATATCCTTGGATTGAGCTACTCCTATGGCATGATGGCCAATACCATCGCCATTGCCCGGATTCAGGGATCAGAAATGTTATATGCCGATGCCCTTCAAAACTTGTGGGACAGATATGAAGAGGAGCACGGCAGTATTGAAGGCGCAAACCTGGCGCTGGCAAACGTTCGGTACGATGCCGACATCATCAACGCCCTGGTTTACACAAAAGTGAAAGTGATGGTACGGGCAGATATTATTGAGTTCGACTAGGAGGCGATTAACAGGCCTGGTCTGTACTGTTCAGTTTCGATCGTTCCAGCTGATACAGGATTCTACCTTATCCAGCGCGGAAATTAATTCCCGCGCAAGTGATAGGCACTATGCGAGAAAACTGCTGTTCATATGCCAACCCATTGTTTCGTCGTAGAAACCAGATAAATAAGGAAGCAATGATAACATTGTATTCAACAAAAAGGCCCCTCCCCAATTCGGGGAGAGGCCTTTTGAGCAGATAGAAACTGTTCTATTGTACTAGGCCAAGGACTCTCCATGCTGACTGATATCAAGTCCTTCTTCCTCCTCTTCATGCGTTACTCGAAGCGGGATAATCAGGTCAGTGATTTTAAGCAGTATCCAGGTGCCAACAATAACGAAGATCGATACGACGATCAGCGCTACCAGGTGGGAGATGAAGAGCCCTGTTTCTCCAAACACCAAGCCGTTGGTTACTACAGCTGAGTTTATCGATTCGTGCGCGAAAACACCGGTCAGCAGCATTCCCATCATTCCACCGACGCCGTGGCAGGGGAATACATCCAGCGTGTCATCGATGCCGGTGCGGGTGCGAATTTCCACCATGATGTTACTTACTACCGCAGTAACAATACCTATAGTCAGGGAGTGCGTGATAGAAACAAAGCCGGCAGCCGGGGTGATGGCGACGAGTCCCACAACAGCGCCAATACAGGTTCCCATAGCCGATGGCTTTTTACCACGAACTGCATCAAAGATGATCCAGGTAAAAGCTGCAGCAGCCGAGGCGCAGGTGGTGGTGGCCAGGGCGGTGGCAGCCAGCGAGTTGGCTCCAAAAGCGGAACCGGCGTTGAATCCAAACCAGCCGAACCAGAGCAGCCCGGTACCTAAAATGACATAACTGATATGAGATGGTTTATGTACCGGTTCATTTCTTCTCTTCAGGTAGAGTGCAGAAACCAGCGCGGCCCAACCGGCACTCATGTGTACAACTGTTCCACCGGCAAAATCGAGCACACCGAAGCTTGCCAGCAGCCCATCGGGATGCCAGGTAGCGTGCGCCAGTGGTGTGTAGATAAAGAGTGAAAACAGGCAGATAAACAGCAGGTAGGCCGTAAATTGAATTCGTTCAGCGAATGCACCGGTTATAAGTGCAGGAGTAATAATTGCGAATTTCAACTGGAACATGGCAAACAGTACCAGTGGAATAGTGGGAGCCGCAACCCATGGGTCCTGGCTCAGAATCCCATCGAGCATAAAAAAGGTGCTGGGGTTCCCGATTACACCACCAAAGCTCTCACCGAAAGCCATGCTGAATCCTACAACTACCCACAAAATGGTAATGAGCGCCATGGCAATAAAGGTTTGGAGCATGGTGGAGAGCACGTTTTTTCTCCTGACCATCCCGCCATAGAAATAGGCAAGCCCCGGAGTCATAATTAATACTAACGCAGTTGATACCAACATCCAGGCGATATCGCCCCCCTCAAGGTTTTCGACAGAAGCCATACCGTCAGGCAGACCCGGAAAAATTAAACTTAGCACAACCACTAATGCTAATAATGCGAATGGAACGATTGCGAATCGTTTAGTCATCGACATGTTAAATACCCTTCATTTAGTTATTAAAGATTTCCCGCCGCAAGTATAACTAAATTATTTAATAGTATTTAGTATTTTTTCTAAAAAAATAATGCAATTGTGGTGTTTGGGCCATAGGCGGCTGGTTGGGCTTTAAATTATTTAGGTTGGACTATTCTTCAGCCTTCGGAACTTTACCCTTGAGTACACCAAAGGCGTTCCCTGCCTGTGTTGCTTGGGAGGGGCTTTGCCTGATGGCCTGCCTATGCCGGCTATTGAGAGGGGGGCAGCCAGAAATAGAAAAGAAACAAGTGGGGAAATGCCGGTGTGGTACTTCTCCACCTACTGGGAACCGCAATGCAGTTTCGTAAATGCTTTAAAATTCCTTGACAATTTTCTGGCAGATCTCTTCCAGCATATCGCGATGATCTTCCGTGATGGATCCCTTGGTGTGAGAATCGATGTCGAGTTCACCCAGCAGTGTTCCGTCTTTTAAAATTGGGACGACGATTTCAGCTTTGACATCAATGCTACAGGCAAGGTAGTTGTCTTCTTTACTCACATCCTGTACTACGAACGTCTCAAGTGATTCCGCAGCCTGCCCGCATATTCCCTTTCCAAACGGGATGCGCGTGTGGTCGGTGGGTTCACCCACATATGGCCCCAAAACAAGTTCACGTTCGGCTTCGGGATCCACCAGGTAAAAGCCAACCCAGTCGAATACGTCTACGTCATCATCCAGTAGCTCACAGATAGCGAACAGTTTCTCATCCCTGGAAACCTGGCGATCCAAAATTTCGTCGACTTTTGTAATAATTTGTTCTTTGTTTTGAACGGTCGTAGTACTCATAATTACAGCATGTTTAAATTTCGTACCAGTGCATTGATCATAATCTAATATTAATAAAAACCATTCCCCAAAAAGCAGGAGACACTGTTATAACGTGTTAATATTCCAGGTTGTTTTATCTATATTTTCTCACTTATGATTGAACTTTTCCTGCAGGATCCGTTCCCCTTTTCAGGTTACTTTTTGGGAGCATTCTCATTTGTTGTCGCAGCTTTTACCTCCATTTTTTCAGTTGCCAATCCCTTGGCAGTGATGCCGGCGTTCCTTTCTCTTACTGAGGGCGACGACGATGCACATCGGCGCTGGCTGGCTAAGAAAGCCTCTTTCTACATGTTCCTGGTGTTGGTGGTGTTTCTGTTTGCTGGTACCTATATCATGAGTTTTTTGGTATCAGCTTGCCCGGGATACGCATTGCCGGCGGATTGATCATCATGAGGGCGGCGTTCACCATGCTAAGCCCGGAAGAGCCGGGGCGTAAAATTTCGCGGGAGGATGAGGAGTCGGCTAAAGTGAAAGAGGATATCTCTTTTAGTCCCTTGGCTATGCCCCTGCTCTCCGGACCCGGCAGCATCGCGGTAGTGATTGGGCTGGCCACACAGCTGGAGTCGTTCCTTGATTATCTTTTGATAACAGTGGCAATTATTCTCGTCGCGCTCATCTCATGGGCAAGTCGGGCATGAACGTGATGACCCGGATGATGGGATTCATTGCGCTGGCCATTGCAGTTCAGTTCGTTATCAATGGGATAGCCGATTTTTTTGGTGTGTGAAGAGGTGGAAGTGAGAAGCAAGAAGGGGTTAACTTCTGGAACATAATGAAGAGAGCATTGCGAACATCTCGTTAAGTAAACCCGAAACTTGTGCAAGATGTTCTTTATCAACGTAGTTCAGTGCTATTGCTATCTCTAGCTGAGCGTCTATTTCCACGAGTGAAGATCTTGCGATTTCATAGAATCTTCTTTTTTCTTTGTTCGATTTCCTGGCAGCCCCTTCTGAAATATTGGAAACTACAGACACCGAAGCCCTCCGTAATTGACTTGTCAAACCAAATTTTTCTTCTGATGGAAAAGAAGAAGTAAACTTATAGATTAATTTTACCAGTGTGAGTCCTTTTTTCCATACTGTAAGTTGTTTATGGCTAAGATCTAACATAGCGTCTCTCCTTGACAAACTTCAGGTGATAATTGAGGTTTTAAGCCCATAACATAACATAACATTTATATGGAACTTTTGGGGGAAAGTCCCCCCTTCTCCCTCTTCCTTCTCACTTCTTACTTCTTTTCACGTTCCGCCACCAGCCGCATACCGTTTAGCGTCAGCATCGGGTCCACGGCATCAAAATAGTCGGTGTGATGGGCGATAGTGGTAGAAAGGCCACCGGTAGCAATGACGCTCACTTTCTGCCCAAGCTCTTTCTGCATTCGTTCGATGAGCCCCTCCACCATGCAGAGATGTCCCAGCACCAGCCCGGACTGCATCGCTTCTTGGGTATTGCGTCCAATGGCTTTTTCGGGCAGTTCCAGTGGGATTTGCGGGAGCTGCGCCGTACGCTCCACGATGGCGTCCGCCGTAATTTTTAACCCCGAGCAGATCGCCCCGCCCAGCAGCACGCCGGGAGCTTCAATCGCCATAACAGTGGTTGCGGATCCAAAATCCACGACGATGCATGAATCCCCAAAATGGTCGTAAGCAGCCACGGCATCAGCCAGCAAGTCGGCGCCGATCGTTTTCGGCTCCCGGCCACGAATGGCGATACCGGTATCCAGGGTTCCATCGAGGACCAGGGGGACAAAGCCGGTTTTCTGTTTTAGGATGGATTTAAACGAAGGGGTCAGCTGTGGCACCACGCTGCTGATGATGACCGCATCAAGCTGATTATAGCGCTGTCCCGACTGCTCAAAAAAGTTGTCCAGGATGATGGAGTACTCATCCGGCGTTCGGCCCGTTAGCGTCTGGATCCGCCAGGTGTCTGTCCACGCCTCATCATTAGAAATTCCGACCACAATATTCGTATTCCCGATATCTACAGCTAATAGCATAAGTTAGTTTTAAGTAATAAATCTTAAACAATAATTACTTGTCTCGATAACCATATTCCCTGCTAAGCCATTGTATATAAGCTTGTTGCAGCGATATTGTAATTTGGATTATTAAACTGATCCTGCTATGCTAAGAACGGAAATTTTGAATCAAAACACATCCTTTTGACTATGGCAGAACCGAATATAGCACAAGACAGCCCATTTGTAATGGAGATTGAACCCGGGAACTACGCATGGTGTGCCTGCGGGCAATCTGACAATCAGCCCTATTGCGATGGGTCTCACAAAGGGACGGAGTTTTCCCCGATTGTGGAACAGATTGAGGAAACCAAGACGGTAGCATGGTGCGGCTGCAAGCACTCCGGGTCCAAACCTTTTTGCGACGGCACTCACTCTGACCTGGGTGACTAAAAGTGAATACCTTTAAGCTTCAATAATTAGTCTTAATCGTTAGCGCGGGAATTAATTCCCGCGCAATGGATATGAGCACTCCTAACGCGTTTAGCAGTTAAAAAGTAGCCTTTGTGTCATCCTTCTATGTAAAAAGTCAAGGCTCAAATTATAATATGTAGATTGTCACTTACATGGTAGTACTGCTTGCTTGGTTAGCTTCGTTGATGTATTGCGAGGTAGTCTTCTATAAGCAGACA
>NZ_JAMQKA010000078.1:0-15355 GCF_031569985.1 Aliifodinibius sp. S!AR15-10
CCGGGCGACAACGTCAGCATGACGGTGACCCTGATCCAGCCGGTAGCGATGGAAGAAGGGCTTCGGTTTGCGATCCGCGAGGGCGGGCGCACCGTGGGAGCCGGCGTGGTAAGTGAAATTATTGAATAAACGAATTGAAGAGCTGACGGCCGTCCAACTGACGGCCGTTGCTTTGAAAGAAAAACTGAATTACTGTGGCAACACAACAGAAAATAAGAATCAAGCTAAAGTCGTACGATCATAATCTGATCGATAAATCGGCTGAAAAGATCATTCAGACGGTAAAGTCTACGGGAGCAGTAGTATCAGGACCGATACCACTGCCTACCAAGAAGAATATCATTACGGTTAACCGGTCTGTTCATGTTAACAAGAAGTCACGTGAGCAGTTTGAGTATCGATCGCACAAGCGATTGATTGATATCCTTTCTACCGGTTCACAAACTGTAGATGCATTGATGAAGCTGGAGTTACCCTCTGGTGTGGATGTAGAAATTAAAGTGTAAACGCCTAGATAGATAGCACAATGAGTGGTTTAATAGGTAAAAAAATTGGAATGACCAACATGTATGACGCTGATGGCAGAAACTTTGCCGTTACTGTCATTGAGGTTGAGCCTTGTGTTGTTACCCAGATCAAGACGGAAGAAACTGACGGGTATGAGGCTGTTCAGCTTGCCGCTTTTGATAAGAAGGCAAAAAATGTCAGCAAGCAAGTGATTGGTCATTTTGAAAAAGCAGGAACATCGCCCAAAGAGTATGTGAAGGAATTCAAGGGCTTTGATACTGAAGGGCTGGAGCTCGGTGATGAACTTAATATTGAAGATATATTTACCGTAGGCAGCAGTGTAGATGTTGTCGGAGTCACAAAAGGTCGTGGATTTACCGGTGTCGTTAAACGTCACGGTTTTTCCGGGGTGGGTGAGGCCACACATGGACAGCATGACCGACAACGACATCCTGGTTCCATTGGACAGGCTTCAGATCCTGCACGAGTTTTTAAAGGAATTAAGATGGCTGGTCGTTCTGGTAATGAGCGAGCCAAGATTAAGAATCTTACAGTTGCAAAAATTCTTCCTGAATCGAATATGATTATGGTAACCGGATCAGTACCCGGCCCAAATGGAAGAGTTGTAGAAATTTATAACCGATAGTTGATAAATCGTCGAGATGAAATTATCAATATTTAATAAAGACGGGCAAGACGCCGGTAGTGAGGTTGACCTTCGGGATTCGATTTTTGACATCGAACCTAATGAAACCGTTGTTTATGAGGATGTACGTCGCTACCTGGCTCATCAACGCCAGGGTACGGCAAAAACGAAAGAACGAAGTGAAGTACGCGGCGGTGGTAGAAAAGCGTATCGCCAGAAAGGTACCGGTATGGCCCGACGTGGTTCTATTCGGTCTCCACTGCTGAAGGGTGGAGGAACGGTTTTCGGTCCCAAGCCTCGTAAATACGAGGTCAAAATGACCAAGAAAATGCGTCGATTGGCCCGAAAGTCCGCACTTTCTCAAAAAGCAGCTGAGGAGGCAATCCGGGTTGTTGAAGATCTTGAGTTTGAGGAACCCAAAACCAGTCGTGTTGCAGACTTAATCTCAACACTTGAGCTGGATGAAAAAAAGGTTCTTATTCTGACGGCCGAAACGGATGTCAATCTTTTTAAATCAGCTCGCAATATTCCTGAGGTGGAAGTGCTTGAAGCAGACAAGCCGACTACGTACGAAATCATGTATGCCGATGTATTGATTATCCAGGAAAGTGCAGTTGATGTACTGCAAGAATCTGTAGAACCAACCGCTAGTGAGGAGGCTGCGTAATGAAAGACGTTTTAAAACAACCATATATCACCGAAAAATCTACCAAAGACCAGTTTGACGGTAAATATGCTTTTGTTGTGGATAAGTACGCTTCCAAAAGTGATATCAAACAAGCTGTTGAGGATCGGTACCCTGAAGTAAAGGTAGGCAAGATTAATACTATGATTATGCCTTCCAAGCCGAAAGGACGCTTCACGCGGAGCGGTTACGTACAGGGACGATCAAAAGTTTGGAAGAAAGCTATTGTGACATTAAAAGAAGGTGAAATCGACTTTTTCAGCGAAATTTAAGATAGCACAGATCAATGCCAAATAAGAAAATAAAACCAAATACACCGGGCTCTCGGCACAGGATTGAACCGAAGTTCGATGATATTACGGTAAGTAAGCCAACGGTTAAAAGCCTTGTAAAAGGTAAGAGCAACACTGGCGGCCGTAACAAACAGGGACGTATGACAACTCGCCATCGTGGCGGTGGTCATAAGCGGCGTTATCGCCAAATTGATTTTAAGCGCGATAAAGCAGATATCCCTGCTAAAGTGCAGACTATTGAGTATGATCCCAATCGATCTGCTCGCATTGCACTGCTTGCTTATGCCGATGGTGAAAAACGATATATCATTGCACCACAAAATGTTGAAGTTGGTCAAACGCTTATCAGTGGTGAAAATGTGGAACCGGATGTCGGTAATGCATTGCCCATGAAGAACATGCCGCCTGGTACATTTATTTATAATATTGAGTTACATCCCGGGCAGGGCGGGCAGTTGTGCCGTAGCGCGGGAACCCAAGCCCAGATGGTAGCAAAAACTGATCGCTACGTGACAGTTAAGCTTCCATCCGGTGAAGTTCGCATGATATTGGGCAGGTGCTATGCAACAGTTGGAGCAACCAGCAACCCCGAGCATTTTAACGCTACATTGGGTAAAGCCGGTCGTAATCGGTGGAAAGGAAAGCGACCAACAACTCGTGGTGTAGCAATGAACCCAATTGATCACCCAATGGGTGGTGGTGAAGGAAAAGCTTCAGGTGGACACCCGCGTTCACCATGGGGGCAATCTTCTAAGGGTAAAAAAACTCGTAAACGTAGAAAGCTTTCAGATCGCTACATTGTTCGTAGCCGAAAGAAATCTAAGAAATAAGTATTATGCCAAGATCACTACGCAAAGGACCTTACGTATATTACAAGCTGCAGCGCAAAGTTGATGAGATGAATGAAAGTGGTAAAAAAAATGTCATCAAAACTTGGTCACGCAGCTCAATGATAACTCCCGATTTTGTGGGATTGACATTCGCCGTACACAACGGGAAACAGTTTATACCGGTGTACGTTTCTGACAACATGGTGGGGCACAAGTTAGGTGAGTTTGCTCCTACACGTACTTTCCGGGGACATCCGGTTAAAAAAGCAGAAAAAGCAGCAGTTAAACGATAAGGATTTTAAACAATGGCGGAAGAAACGAAAATAGAAGCACGAGCAGTGCAAAAATATTTGCGGAAATCACCGCGTAAAGTACGATTGGTTGTTGATGCCGTGCGGGGTGAAAATGTCGCAAAAGCACTGAAAAAGCTGGAGTTTATCAAGAAAGGATCAGCACCGGATGTTGCTAAAGTGATCAAATCGGCTGCTGCCAATGTTCGTGATAAGTTCCAGGAGGTACGTCCTGAAAATAATGAGTTGTACATCAAAGAAATTTATGTTGATGAAGGGCCAACGTTGAAGCGCATTCAACCGGCACCAATGGGACGTGCTCACCAGATACGAAAGCGTATGAGCCACATTACGGTGGTAGTTGGTACCAAAGAAGAAGAATTGATTAACGAATAAAGACAGGAAATACCTTGGGACAAAAAACACATCCAGTAGGTTTACGGCTCGGTATTATTCGCGGTTGGGATTCCAACTGGTATTCTGAAGAAAATGAGCCGGAAATACTCTATGAAGACACAAAACTGCGTGAGTATCTCCATACGCGACTGCGGAATGGCGGATTGTCTCGCGTAATTATTGAACGAACTCCTAAACGAATTCTTCTTACTCTTAAAACAAGCCGTCCGGGCGTCATTATTGGTAAAGGCGGAGAGCAGATTGAACTGCTTCGTGAAGAGTTGAAGGCCATTACCAATAAGGAAGTTCAGATTAATGTAAGCGAGATTAAACGACCTGAGACGGATGCCAGTTTGGTATCGCAAAACATTGCCCAACAGCTGGAAGCGCGAATTTCTTTCCGGCGTGCAATGAAGACCGCGATCTCCTCAGCAATGCGTATGGGCGCCAAGGGCATCAAGATTCGATGCGCGGGTCGCTTGGGAGGAGCAGAAATGGCGCGTACAGAGCAGTACAAGGAGGGACGAATTCCCCTGCATACGCTCCGTGCCGATATCGATTATCATAAATCAACGGCCAACACCATTTACGGATCAATTGGTGTTACCGTTTGGATTTTTAAAGGAGAAATACTGGGTGATATTGAACTGACACCTGGTGATGCTCATGAACAGCAAGAGCAACAGTCACGATCACGACGTGGCGGAGGAAAACGACGCTCACGACGAAATCGCCGACGAAGCAGAAGCAATAACTAGGAAATTTAGCATAGGTTAGAATCATGTTAGAACCAAAACAGGTACGCCGCCGCAGACAGCATCGCAGAAGCCTGAAAGGCACTGCACAACGCGGCCATACATTAGCGTTTGGTGATTTTGGGCTCAAAGCCTTGGAACCCAAGTATATCACCTCCCGACAGATTGAATCCTGCCGAATTACCATTGCTCGAACGTTGCAGCGCGATGGACAAACCTGGATTCGCATATTTCCCGATATGCCCAAAACTGCCCAGCCTGCTGAAACACGCATGGGTAAAGGTAAAGGAGCCGTCGAGAAGTATGTTGCTGTGGTAAAACCGGGGCGAATTTTGTTTGAAATAGCCGGTGTTTCTGAAGAACGCGCTCATGAAGCATTCCGAAGAGCTTCTCATAAACTGCCGATTAAAACAAAATTTATTGTTCGTCGCGACTACGACGGACCTTAATCAAAAGGAGTGTACTGAGTATGAAAGCACATGAAATGAGAGATTTGACCGTGACCGAACTCAAGGCTCGTCTCAATGATGAGCAGGAGGCTCTGAAAGATATGCAGTTTAACAAAGCAGTAGCAGGGCAGCTTGAGAATCCGGCACGAATTAGGATGACCAAACGGGAAATTGCCCGATTGAAGACCGTCATCCATGAAATGGAAAATGAAGAATCCCGATCAGAAGATACTGAGTAAGGAAAAGTTATATGGCACAGACTGAACGAGCACAAAGAAGAGAACGAACCGGTCGCGTTGTTAGCGACAGTATGGACAAAAGTATTACTGTTGCGGTTGATCGTCAGGTGAAGCACCCTATTTATGGGAAGTTCATCACCAAAACGACGAAATATATGGCACACGATGAGAAAAATGAGGCGAATGTGGGGGACAAAGTACACATTATGTCTACACGCCCTCTTTCCAAGCGTAAGACCTGGCGACTGGTAGAGATCCTTCAACGCGCCAAATAAACTACAGATTGAACTGATTAGCCTGATGGCAGGTTTTGTCACGAATAATCAATCTGCTTAATCAGCGAAAAATATTTCTAGGAAGCAACAATGGTACAGATTCAAACAGTATTAAATGTGGCAGACAACAGCGGCGCCCGAAAGCTGCAGTGTATTAAAGTGCTGGGTGATTCCCGCAAACGTTACGCCCGTGTCGGAGATTTGATCTCCTGTTCCGTGAAAACGGCAATACCGGGAGGAAATGTTAAAAAGGGGGAAGTAGTAACAGCTGTTGTTGTACGGACCAAGAAGGAATTGCGAAGACGTGACGGCAGCTATATCCGCTTTGATGAAAATGCGGCCGTTATCATTAATAAGGAGAACGAGCCAGTGGGGACACGAATTTTTGGCCCCGTTGCCCGAGAGCTCCGCGAACGCAATTTCATGCGTATTGTCTCACTTGCTCCTGAAGTACTCTAAAAACTTGTTGAATTATGTCTAGCAGAAAAAAGAAGAAATTACATGTTAAAAAAGGCGATGACGTTAAAGTCATAGCCGGAAATGACAAGGGCAAAGAAGGACGCGTATTGGCGGTATTCCCGAAGAAGGATCGAGTCCTTGTAGAGGGTATCAATATGCGCGTTCATCACGACAAGCCCAGTCAACAGAATCCACAGGGTGGACGAATTGAACGTGAAGCCCCTGTGCACATATCCAACGTAATGGTGATTGATCCTAACTCCGGAGAACCGACACGGATTGGCCGCAAGCGTATTGAAGAAGATGGCGGCGGACGTTGGGTGCGATATGCGAAAACAAGTGGTGAAATCATAGACAATTAAGAGTTTTAGAAAGTAATGGCTGAAGCAAGATTAAGTACACAGTACAAAGAAGAAATTATTCCCCAGCTTAAGGAGGGTTTTGGGTACGACAATATTATGGCGGTACCCAAACTTGTTAAGATCGTAATTAACGCTGGTGTGGGTGATGCTGTCGAAAATGAGAAAGTACTCGACACGGTTGTTAACAACATGGCTAAAATCACAGGACAACAGCCGGTTAAAACCCGATCCAAAAAGTCGATCTCAAATTTTAAGCTGCGGCAGGGAATGCCGATCGGTTGCAAGGTAACACTGCGTAAACGCATCATGTTTGAGTTCCTTGACCGACTGATTAACCTGGCACTGCCGCGAACTCGTGATTTCCAGGGTGTACCAGATAAGAGCTTTGATGGTCGTGGTAACTATACACTCGGTATTAAGGAACACACTATTTTCCCTGAAATTAACACCGATGATGTCGACTTGGTGCATGGAATGGATATCACGTTTGTTACGACTGCAGAAACTGATGAGGAAGCATACGCCCTGTTGAAAGGGTTCGGAATGCCATTTGTCAAACGAAATTAACTCCAAAAGCATCCTACTATTATGGCTAAGAAAGCATGGATAGCTCGCAATAAAAAGCGAAAAGAACTTTACGAGAAGTACAAAGATAAGCGTCAGAAGCTCAAGGAAGAGGGTAAATGGGAAGAGCTCCAAAAGCTTCCCCGGAACTCTAGTCCAACACGGCAAAACAACCGTTGCAGTTTAACGGGACGTTCACGTGGTTTCATCCGCAAATATGGTGTCTCACGAATCAAGTTTCGTGAATTGGCCCTCGATGGAAAGATACCTGGCGTTCGAAAGGCAAGTTGGTAACACAGTAATTTAGAAACTTATGTCTGATCCAGTAGCAGATTATTTAGCACGAATTCGCAACGCTCAACAAGCCGGGCATCGTCGTGTAGACATCCCCGCCTCAAAGTTGAAACGTGCGATTACAAAAATCCTTTTAGATAAAGGATATATACAGAGATACATTAACATTGATGACGGAAAGCAGGGGCTGTTACGCATCTTCCTCAAGTATGATGCCTACGGTCAACCGGTTATTAAAAACATGAAACGTAAATCTAAACCGGGACTTCGACTGTACACCGATGCAGACAGTATACCAAGAGCCCTGAATGGACTGGGAGTTGTAATACTTTCAACCTCCCGTGGCGTCATGACCGATAAAGAGGCCCGTAAGTTGCATGTTGGCGGTGAAATTCTCTGTTCAGTTTATTAATCAATAAAGTTTGAAGCGCTATGTCACGTATCGGACAACAACCGATTTCATTACAAGATAATGTTGAATTCAGCATTGATGCCGATAATGTAGTTACCATTAAAGGGAAAAAGGGCAGCGATTCTGTCAAAGTTGATCCCAGCATTACTGTTGAAAAACAAGATGGTGAGATTGTACTCACCCGTAACTCGGAAGTCAAAGAAGTGCGGTCATTGCACGGTCTATACCGTTCATTGATTGCTAATATGGTAACCGGTGTTACCGATGGATATCAAAAGAAATTAGAGATTATTGGGGTTGGTTACCGGGCCGCTTTTAACGGTGGTGTGCTGGAACTGAACCTGGGATTCTCACATCCCATTTATTTCGTTCCCCCGGATGGTATCGATATTGAAGTGGATACCAAATCCAAGAAGAACCCATTAATCATTGTTTCTGGAATAAATAAAGAATTAGTCGGACAGGTTTCAGCAAAGATCCGATCCCTTCGTCCGCCAGAGCCCTATAAAGGCAAAGGCGTTCGTTACGAAGACGAGTGGGTACGACGCAAAGCTGGTAAATCTGCTGCTAAAGGTGCATAGAAATTGAACAATGGAAAAGAATAAGAAAAAGACAGAACGACGAAATAAAATACGTCGCCGTATTCGGTCGACTATTCGTGGAACTTCAAAACGTCCACGGTTGAGCATCTACAAGAGTAACAAGCATGTATATGCCCAGTTGATTGATGATCGTGATAGTCATACGCTTGCTACTGCATCTACACAAACGGATGCCATTGAAAGTGAGCTGAAAGACAAAACGAAGTCAGAAGGTGCAAAAGTCGTCGGAGCGCATCTGGCGAAACTGGCCCAGGAAAAAGGAATCAACAAAGTTGTATTTGACCGAAGTGGGTATAAATACCACGGTGTAATCAAGTCTCTGGCTGAAGGAGCACGAGAAGCAGGTTTAGACTTTTAAAAACGATTTAACATTATGCCAAAGAAGATCAAGAAAAGACATAATATTAAACCAGCTAACCTGAATTTAGAGGAAAAGCTGGTACACATTAACCGTGTCTCTAAAGTAGTTAAAGGTGGGCGCCGTTTTAGTTTCAACGCCATTGTGGTAGTTGGAAATAAAGATGGGGTCGTGGGCCATGGACTCGGGAAAGCCAACGAGGTCTCTGATGCAATCCAGAAAGGATTCGACAACGCAAAAAAGAACCTCATTAAAGTTCCGATGACCAGAACTGGTAGTATATACCACACCATTACTGGTAAAGAGGGAGCTGGAGAAGTTCTGCTTCGTCCCGCCTCCGAAGGTACTGGTGTAATTGCTGGGGGACCGGTCAAAGCACTGCTTGATATTGCTGGCGTCAAGAATATTTTGACTAAATCGATTGGATCCTCCAATCCGCACAATATGGTGAAAGCAACTTACAATGCTTTGAAAGAGTTGGTTGACCCGGTTGAAGTTGCCCAGCGACGAGGTGTTTCGCTTGAAAAAGTATTTGAAGGATAAACGCAAAGAATCTAACTGATTGAATCTTATGGATTTAAGTAATTTAAAAGCGCCAAAGCCCAATAAAAAGAATAAGAAGCGTATTGGACGTGGGCAAGGTTCTGGTTATGGTGGTCATACTGTGGGTAAAGGACACAACGGACAGAAAGCCAGGAGCGGACACAAGGAAAAATTTTGGTTTGAAGGTGGACAGATGCCACTTCAGCGTCGTGTCCCAAAATTCGGTTTTAATAATCCCTTCCGCACCGATTATGAAGCGTTGAATGTAGATACGCTTGATGGTTTTATTGGTCTTGGAAAACTGGATAAAAAGGTAACGATTTCTGATCTTCGGTCAGCTGGTGTCATTGGCAAGTCTGATCTTGTCAAGCTACTTGGCCGGGGCAAAATTGAAACGAAAGTGGATATTGAAGTTCATGCTGCAAGTAAATCGGCTAAAAAGAAGATTGAGGACGCCGGTGGATCAGTTACGATTGTAGAAAACTAATTAAACTTACCAGAGTCACAGCAGCTAATGAGTATAATCGAAAATTTTCGAAATATATTTAAGATTGAGGATCTGCGTGATCGTATCCTGTACGTTCTCGGGATTCTCATGGTGTATCGTATTGGTAGTTATGTAACCCTGCCGGGAATCGATGCATCTCAACTAACTCAACAAACTGGAAATGCCTCCAGCTTGCTTGGGTTGTTCGATATGTTCGTTGGAGGGGCTTTCGCCCGGGCTGGTGTGTTTGCTTTGGGAATTATGCCCTACATTACGGCAGCCATTATCATTCAGTTGATGGGGGCCGTTGTTCCGTACTTCCAAAAATTACAGCGAGAAGGAGAGGATGGCCGACGTAAGATTAACAGGCTTACCCGATATGGTACGGTGGGTATTACGTTAGTACAATCGATCGGTTTTTCAATTAACCTGATGGCTACTTCTCCAAATGCCATTGTAGTGAGTAACATGACGTTTATACTTACTTCCATGATTATTCTTACTGCAGGAACAACATTTGTAATGTGGCTCGGTGAGCGAATCTCTGACCGCGGAATTGGAAATGGTATTTCCATCATCATTATGGTAGGTATTATCGCAGCACTACCGACCAATGTTATTAATGAATTTACAACCAAGAGCAACCTGATCATCTTTATTGTAGAGATTGCAGCACTGCTTTTGGTAATTGCATTTTGTGTGCTGCTTACGCAGGGAGTTCGCAAAATTCCTGTTCAGTATGCCAAACGAGTTGTTGGAAGAAAGGTATATGGTGGAACAACCCAGTATCTGCCCCTGAAGGTGAATGCTGCTGGAGTTATGCCGATTATTTTTGCTCAGTCTATTATGTTTATTCCAAGCACAATCGGCACCTTCTTCCCGAATAACGCCACTGTTCAAATGTTGACCGCATGGTCAGCTGATTTCACTGGCGTGACCTACTCGATCATATTCTTTATCATTTGCGTATTCTTCACCTACTTTTACACCGCTATCTCGGTCAATCCCAGAGAGATGGCCGATACTATGAAGCGACAGGGTGGATTTATTCCAGGAGTTCGACCTGGTAAACAAACAGTAGAGTTTATTGACAATATTTTGACCAAAGTGACCCTTCCAGGAGCAATATTCCTGGGATTCATAGCAATCATGCCCGCGTTTGCTGCCCGACTTGGAGTAACACCTGGATTTGCCATGTTCTACGGCGGAACTAGTTTGTTAATTATCGTGGGGGTTGCAATCGATACGCTGCAGCAAATTGAAAGCCATCTGATGATGCGTCATTACGATGGATTTATGAAATCCGGTAAAATCAAAGGAAGGCGCAGGGCGGGATGATTTTCCTGAAAAGCGAATCCGAAATTGACAAGATGCGTGAAAGCGCACAGTTGGTTTCGCGAACACTGGCTGAGGTCGCAAAACATATTGAGCCGGGCGTTTCCACGGCTAAACTTGATCGGATAGCAGAGGATTTCATCCAAAAACACAATGGGACACCCGCTTTCAAAGGGTATGGGCCGAAAGGAAATGAGTTTCCGGCAACATTGTGTATTTCCCTAAATGATGAGGTTGTTCACGGAATCCCAAGTGAATCTCGCACGTTAAGTGAAGGTGATATTGTTTCCATTGACTGTGGGGTCGAAAAGGACGGATTCTTTGGAGACCATGCTTACACATTTGCCGTTGGCGAGTGTGAAGAAGAGACTTTGAAATTGTTGAGAACAACGCTTGAGTCCCTGTACAAAGGGATTGAGCAAGCGATACATGGTAACAAAATTGGCGATATTTCTAATGCCGTGCAGTTACATTGTGAAGAGCAGGGATACGGTGTCGTCCGAGACCTTGTTGGCCACGGCTTGGGAAAGTCGCTTCATGAAGATCCTTCCGTCCCAAACTTTGGAAAAGCGGGGCGGGGTGAACGACTTCGGTCGGGAATGACATTAGCCATTGAGCCGATGGTTACATTGGGTAATTGGAAAGTTCAAACCCAAGAAGATGGCTGGACGGTTAAAACCGCCGACGGAAGTATTGCAGCCCACTACGAACACGATATTGTGGTTCGCGAAGGAAAGGCTGAAATTCTAAGTACGTTTGATTATATTAGAGAGATAACCAAAAATCGAATAGCAGCAGGAATTCATGGCTAAAGAAGAGCCTATTAAACAGGACGGAGAAATAATTGAAGCATTGCCAAATGCCCAGTTCCGTGTGGAACTGGATAATGGTCATGAGATATTGGCTCATGTATCTGGCAAAATGAGAATGCACTATATTAAAATTCTCCCTGGCGATCGTGTCGCTGTGGAGATGTCACCATATGACCTATCCAAAGGTCGTATTACTTATCGATATAAGTAGAAGTTGAATTAAAAACTATAGTCAATACAATGAAGACTAAGTCCTCAGTAAAAAAGCGAAGTCCAGACGATAAAATTGTACGCCGAAATGGACGCGTATATGTAATTAACAAGAAGAACCCTCGTCACAAACAGCGGCAAGGATAAAACAGAATAGATTTATGGCAAGAATTGCTGGAATTGATTTACCCAAGGAAAAACGCGGCGAAATAGGTCTTACCTATATTTATGGTATCGGTCGGTCCACAGCTCAGGATATTTTAGATGAGGTGGGAATTGATCGCAGTACCAAAGTGGTAGACTGGACTGATGAACAGGTCGCTGATCTGCGGAAAAAAATCGACAACGAATATAAGGTGGAAGGTGCACTGCGCACTGAAGTTAACCAGAATATTCGTCGATTGATTGAAATTGGTTCCTATCGCGGAAGCCGCCATCGCAAGGGGCTTCCGGTACGGGGCCAACGGACCCAGACGAATGCACGTACTCGAAAGGGTAAACGCAGAACTGTTGCCGGTAAGAAGAAAGCTCCAAAGACGTAATACATTAACAGTTATAAAATATGGCAAAGCGACAACGACCTTCAGCTAAGAAAAAACGTAAAAAGCAGGTTTCCGATCCTAATGGTATGGCCTTTATAAAGGCTACCTTCAATAATGTCATCGTAACGGTGACAGATGCCGATGGTAACGCACTTTCATGGTCATCGGCAGGTAAAGAAGGATTTAAGGGATCCCGAAAGAATACTCCGTACGCTGCCCAATTGAGTGCTGAAACTGCTGCAACTGCGGCATATGAAATGGGGCTCCGGAGAGTGGAAGTTTTTGTAAAGGGGCCCGGTTCAGGACGTGAATCTGCTATCAGGGCACTTGCAACAAGTGGTTTGGAGATTACTACTATTAAAGACAGAACTCCGATACCACACAACGGTTGCCGACCACCTAAACGTCGTAGAGTTTAAATAATCTTTAATTCTCGATTTTGGATTAGTAGTTGTACTGACTTATCAAGACAACTGGAACGATTCAAAATGTTAATATACCTAATTCACAATTTAAGAAATGGCACGATACAGAGGTCCTAAACAGAAGAAAGCAAGAAGATTTCGGGAGCCGATTTTTGGACCCAGTAAGGCATTGGAAAGAAAGCCTTACGGACCAGGTGAGCACGGACGGTCTCGATATTCACGGAAATCAGAATATGCGATTCAGCTTGAGGAGAAGCAGAAGGCCAAATACACTTATGGTCTGCTGGAAAAACAATTCTCCAACCTGTTTAAAAAAGCGAACGCAAAAGATGGTGTAACCGGTGAAATCTTGCTTCAATATCTTGAGAGCCGATTGGATAACACTGTATACCGTTTGGGTATGGCCAGGACGCGTCGCCAGGCCCGGCAGTTGGTGAGCCACAAGCATATTGCAGTTAATGGGGAAATTGTGAATATCCCCTCATACCACATGAAAACTGGAGATGTGGTATCGGTACGACCCAAATCAAGAAATCTTGAGATTATCGAAGATTCTCTTGCACACAGCCCAACAAGTAAGTACAAATGGCTGGAGATTGATAAAAAAGCCAAATCAGGGAAGTTTTTGAACTACCCCTCAATGGAGGAAATTCCTGAAAATATAAATGTACAGCTGATTGTTGAGCTCTACTCCAAGTAAACTTTGTAAACTATTAAAGTATTTAGCCTATTATGAGTAACTATAGCATTCAAATGCCTGAGGCCCTCGAGGTTGAAGAATCAAATGATACATTTGGTACATTTATTCTGCAACCCCTTGAAAGAGGCTTTGGCGTTACAATAGGAAACTCGTTTCGACGTATCCTTCTCTCATCGTTGCCTGGAATCGCTATTAATGCTGTGAAAATCAATGGTGTTGAGCACGAATACTCCAGCATCAAAGGAGTTAAAGAGGATGTTTATGAAATTATCCTCAATCTCAAAGAGGTCCGGTTCAAATCAGTAGAGCAAAATAGTGGAGTGATCCATATCTCAAAAAGTGGTGAGGGAGTTTTCACCGCCCAGGATATTGACGATGCTACTGCAGATTTTGACGTATTAAACCCGGATCAAGTTATTGCTCACTGTGCAGAAGATGCTGATCTGGAAATAGAGTTGCGCGTAGGTCGGGGGCGTGGATATGTCCCGTCGGAAGAGCAAAATATCGACAGTGAAGATGATGTTAACCTGATTCCGATTGATGCAATCTATACTCCGATCAAGCAGGTACAGTATGATGTCGAAAATGTGCGGGTAGGTCAGCGTACTGACTACGAGAAGCTGATCATGAACGTGACAACCGATGGATCAATTAATGCGAAAGAGGCTCTTACCATTGCAGGCAAGATACTCGGTGAGCATGTAGACAGATTTATTACTGAAAAAATTGAAGAGCCTTTCACTCAGGAAGAAGAAGAGGTTGATGCCGAGAAGCAACGAATTACGAACTTGCTGAAGACCAGTATAGAGGATCTCAATTTGAGTGTTAGGTCCTACAACTGTCTTAAATCGGCAAATATCAATACCATTGGGGAGCTGGTTGAGCGTGATGAGCAAGATTTGCTCAAGTTCCGCAACTTTGGTAAAAAATCTCTGGCCGAACTTGTTGAGGTTATTGAAGATAAAAATCTCCACTTCGGCATGGATACATCAAAATATTTGGATAAGTAATAAAGGATTTTTGAACAATGCGTCATTTAGTTAGAGGAAAAAGACTTGGTCGTGATGTTTCTCACAGGAAAGCGACCCTGCAGGCTCTATCTGTAGCTCTAATAAAAGAGCACAGGATAGTAACGACACTATCCAAGGCTAAGGAGCTCAGAAAGCACGTAGAACCGATTATTACACGGGCAAAAGAGGACACGTCTCACAACCGGAGACAAGTCTTTGGCAAGCTGCAGGATAAAGAGGCTGTGTCGCATCTCTTTGAAGAGGTAGCCCAGAAGGCTTTGGATCGACCCGGAGGTTATACCAGGATTATTAAAGCTGGTTTCCGTAAGGGTGATGGGGCAGAGCAGGCTGTCATTGAATTGGTTGATTATAATGATATTAAACCTGAGCAGAGTTCCAGTAAAAAACGAACTCGACGTGCAGGTAAATCAAACAAGCCAACCTCTACAACAGAGACCAAGAGTAAAGAGAAAGAAGCGGAAGAGGAAACAGCCAAGGCTGAAGATACCACTAATGAAGATCCTAAAAAGCAAGCTAAGCAGGATCAGGAAGTAGAAGACTCAAAAGGTGAAGAGAAAACTTCAGCTGACGAGGAAGAGTAGATTATTTATTGATCTGTAGCGTGCCAAAAAATATCCGAGAAACTTTAATTATTTGTTGACACGTAGTTAATTATCCCTTATCATTGGAGCGCCTTGGATGAAGGGCAAAGCAAATAGATTTTTAAGCGACATCCAAGGCATTATTTTTTGTTCTTTTTCGTAATGAGACAGACAGGTAATCGCATAGTGCGACCCGTTGATTGATTTCGATTGATTGACGATTTAAAAAACGGCCGGGAGGCAGACTCGAAGTTATTAGGTGTTTTTATATAC